>CAYRCO010000135.1:4321-8127 GCA_964422775.1 uncultured Rhodovibrio sp. | reverse complement strand
GGTGATCGAGACGACCTTCCGCGAGGAGTGCGAGACCGACCTGTTCGGCGAGCAGGCGGTCCTGTGCGGCGGCCTGTCCAAGCTGGTCGCCACCGGCTACGAGGTCCTGGTCGAGGCCGGCTACCAGCCGGAGATGGCCTACTTCGAGTGCCTGCACGAGGTGAAGCTGATCGTCGACCTGATGTACGAGGGCGGGCTCGCCAACGTCCGCTACTCGATCTCCAACACCGCCGAGTACGGCGACTACTGCTCGGGCAAGCGGATCGTCGACGATTACACCAAGCAGGAGATGAAGCAGGTCCTGGAGGAGATCCAGTCCGGCGAGTTCGCGCGCAACTGGGTGCTGGAGAACAAGGCCGGCCAGCCGAACTTCAAGGCCGAGCGCCGCCGCTGGGCCAACCACGAGATCGAGCAGGTCGGCGAGAAGCTCCGCGCCATGATGCCCTGGCTGGGCGAGGGCGCGCTGGTCGACAAGTCCAAGAACTGACGGTCGTCAGCCTTGAGGTGGCGCCCGTCGGAGACCGGCGGGCGCCACGGCCGGCCCCCTCACCCTGGCCCTCTCCCGCGTCGGGGAGAGGGGACCCGCCGCCGCGGCCGTTCCACAGGCAGATCAGTGCGGCACGCCGCCCATCCCCTCGCCCTTGACGGGAGAGGGAGGGGCCCGCGATCCGAAGGGTCGTGGGAGGGTGAGGGTGAGACTCCCGCCGCACGCCGGGGACTCCCACCCTCACCCTAGCCCTCTCCCGTCAAGGGAGAGGGGACCCGCCGAAGCGCCGTGCCCCCGTTTCCTGCCGCGCAACGCACCTGCGATCCGCCAGCCGCCCGACGCCCGGTTGATGTAGCTCAGCCGGCACTTAGCTGGCGTGGGAGAGAGACACGCAAGCCAAGGAGGCGTCCCCATGGCACGCAAGGTGCTGTTCGTCCTGACCTCGAACCAGAAGCTCGGCGATACCGGCCGGAAGACCGGCGCGCACGCGGAGGAGATCGCCACACCCTATTACGTCCTGCAGGACGCGGGCTTCGAGGTCGAGTTCGCCTCCCCGCAGGGCGGCGAGGCGCCGCTCGACGCCGTGAGCGCGCGCGGCGAGAACGCCCAGAGCGTCGAGCGCCTGCTCGACGACCAGTACGCCATGGACAAGGTGAAGCTGACCAAGCGCCTGGATCAGGTGCTGGCGGAAGGCTACCTCGCGGTCTACCTGCCGGGCGGCCACGGCACCATGTGGGACCTACCGCACGACGAGCGTCTGGGCCAGCTGCTGGCCGGCATGGTCGAGGCCGGCAAGCCGGTCGCGGCGGTCTGCCACGGGCCCGCGGGCTTCGTCGGCGTCACCCGCGCGGACGGCCAGCCACTGGTCCAGGGCAAGACGATCAACTGCTTCTCCGACGAGGAGGAGAAGGCGGTCGAGCTGGACGGCGTGGTGCCGTTCCTGTTGGAGAGCAAGCTGCGCGAGTTGGGCGCCACGGTCGAGACGGCCGACAAGTTCACCCAGAAGGTGGTCGAGGACGGCAACCTGATCACCGGCCAGAACCCGATGAGCGCGCAACCGCTCGCCGAACGTCTGCGCGATCGGCTGAAAGGCGCGGACACGCCCGACAAGGCGGCGTAAAGCCAACGGCAGCGGAAGGGCCCGCCGTTTCGGCGTCGAACCGACCGCATCGGCGGGTCCCTCTCCCTTGAGGGGAGAGGACAGGTGAGGGTGGGACTCCGCGGCAGACGGCGGGGAATCCCACCCTCACCCTCCCACACCGCTGCGCGGTGCGGGCCCCTCCCTCTCCCCTCAAGGGAGAGGGGATGGTAGCGTGCCCGCATGGCGGGCAAGGCGGCGGCGCGGCGATTAAGGCGGAACGGGACGGACGCCGAACGGGCACTGTGGCGCTATTTGCGCAATCGCTCTGCCGCTGGTGCCAAGTTCCGCCGCCAACAATTCATCGGACCGTATATTGTGGATTTCGTCTGTCTAAACGCCCGTTTAGTCATCGAAGTCGACGGCGGTCAGCACGCGGTGAAGCTTACCGCTGATGCCGAACGGACGGCTTTCCTCGAACGGGAGGGCTACCGGGTGTTGCGGTTCTGGAACAATGATGTTTTGAGCAATCCGCGCGGGGTCTACGAAACAATCGAGCGCGCTCTGAAGTCCCCTCTCCCTTGACGGGAGAGGGAGGGGCCCGCGCCCGTAAGGTCGTGGGAGGGTGAGGGTGATGCGGCGGCCGTCGGCCGGCGCGCGCCGCTTACCGCTTCTCGAACACCGCGCGGACCACGCCGACGCGGCCCTCTTCCAGGTTGCGGGCGAGGTTGCGGCGCATTTCCAGGAACTCCGGGCCCTGCAGCAGGTGCGGGCCGAGGCCTTCGGGTTCGCCCGCGCGGATGCGGGCGCGGGCGTCCTGGACCCGCTGGACGGCGGCCTTGGTCAGGTCTTCCCAGGCACGTTCGCGCAAGCCGGCTGCGCTCAGCAGCTCGTGCACCCCGCGCGGGGGCAGCAGGAAGGAGGCGTCGGGGGTGCTGGCCCAGGGCACCGGGAAGTAGGGCTCCCGCCCCGGCCCGGCGACGATGTCGTGCAGCACGAGCCGGCCGCCCGGCTGCAGCACGCGGGCGATCTCGGCGTACATCGCGCGCTTGTCGGGGATGTTCATCGCCGCGTGCTGGGTCCAGACCCAGGGAAAGCTGGCGTCCGCGAAGGGCAGGTCGTGGGCGCTGGCGCAGGCGAAGCGGGTGCGTTCGGCAAGCCCGACCTGCCGGCTGAGCGCCGTCGCATCGCGGCAGTAGCCGTGGGTCAGATCGATACCCGTCACCGCGCAGCCGAAGCTGTGCGCCAGCATCCGCGCCGGCCCGCCGATGCCGCAGCCGACGTCGAGCACCTGCCCGCCGGCAAGCCCGGCCCAGTCTGCGAGCGCGCGCGTCGCCTCGTGCCCGCCCAGGTGCAGCTGTTCCAGCGGCGCCATGGCGCCCGGATCGCCCGGGTCCAGCCCGTGGTCGCGCATCAGCGCCGTGATCCGCGGCGCCCAATCGCCGTTGCGGGTGTAATGGCGGACGATCGCCTCGGGCGTTGGCCGGGGATCGGCGGGGGCGGCGGGGGAGGAACGGTCGGTCATCGCGCGGTCGAGGGTGGCCGTCGGGCGGGGAGCGGCTAGCTTTGCATGCGCCGCCCGTGGCCGTCCAGCCGGCCCGGCTTGACCGCGGCGCACCGGCGCGGCTACCCCGAGATCGACCCGTATCACCCAGGAGACCCACCCGCCGTGGCCGACAACGCGACCCTGGACGACGAGCCCGCACGCCGGCTGGCCGCGATGGCAGGCGGCGACAAGGCCGCGCTCGCCCGCGCGCTCGCTCGCTTGGAGCGCGCGCCGGAGGCGGCGGACACGCTGGCGCTCCTGGACGCCGCCTACCAGGCGCCCAAGGGGCAGGTGGTGGGCGTGACCGGCCCGCCGGGCGTGGGCAAGTCGACCCTGATGGGCGCGCTGATCCGCGCCCTGCGCGCCCAGGGTCGCAGCGTCGGCGTGATCGCGGTCGACCCCTCCTCCAAGCGCTCCGGCGGGGCGCTCTTGGGCGACCGGGTGCGGCTTCTAAGCGATCCCGACGACAGCGGCATCTTCGTGCGCTCGATGGCCGCGCGCGACCGGCTGGGCGGGCTCGCCGAGCTGACCGTCGCGGGCATGGTGCTGATGCGCGCGGTCTACGACGTCGTACTGATCGAGACGGTCGGCGTCGGCCAGTCGGAGACCGACGTCGCCGGGGTCGCCGACACGGTGCTGTTCTGCGTCCAGCCCGGCTCCGGCGACAGCCTGCAGTTCATGAAGGCCGGCATCGT
>CAYRCO010000135.1:0-4221 GCA_964422775.1 uncultured Rhodovibrio sp. | reverse complement strand
GGCCGCGAGGGCCTGAAGCGCCTCGGCAAGGTGACGCTGGGGCAGGGTGAGTCGCCCTTTTCGCGCCTGAGCGAACTGGCGGCGCGGCTGTAGGGCGGGTTCGCGAAGCAACCCGCCGAGCGATGGTGCCCGCGGCACCGGCGTACGTGATGGATAGCTGCGAAGCGCGGCGAATCCACCCTACATGGATCGACCGAACGTCGACGGCATGCTGAGCAGCCGCCGGCAGGCGGCGCATCGAAGCACGCCGACAGCGGCCTTGAGCATGCTCAATTCTCGTCGAACGCCGGTGTCACGGGGCCGACCGCGCCCGTCTGGCCGCGGTGCCTCAGCAGGTGGTCGCACAGCACCAGCGCCATCATCGCTTCCCCCACCGGCACCGCGCGGATGCCCACGCACGGGTCATGGCGACCCTTGGTCGAGACCTCGACCTCTTGGCCGAAGCGGTCGACCGACTGGCGCGGGATGGTGATCGAGCTGGTCGGCTTGACCGCGAAGCGGCAGACCACCGGCTGGCCGCTGGTGACTCCGCCCAGCGTGCCGCCGTTGTTGTTGGAGAGAAAGGCGGGCGTGTCGCCCACCATGCGCATCTGGTCGGCGTTGTCCTCGCCCGGCGTGGCGGCGGCGGCGAAGCCGTTGCCGATCTCCACGCCCTTGACCGCGTTGATGCTCATCATCGCCTTGGCGAGGTCGCTGTCGATCTTGTCGTAGACCGGCTCGCCCAGCCCAGCGGGGACGTTCTCGGCGACCACCTCGACGACCGCGCCGGCGCTGGAGCCGGCCTTGCGCACCTGGTCCAGGTACTGCGCCCAGGTTTCCGCCGCCTCGGCGTCGGGCGAAAAGAAGGGGTTGGCGCCGACCTGCTCCCAGTCCCAGTTGGCGCGGTCAATGGCGTGCGGGCCCATCTGGACGAGCGCGCCGCGGATCACGGGCGCGGGGGCGAGCAGCTGTTCCAGCACCCGGCGCGCCACGCCGCCGGCGGCGACGCGCGCGGCCGTCTCGCGCGCGCTGGAGCGGCCGCCGCCGCGGTAGTCGCGCAGGCCGTACTTGGCGAGGTAGGTGTAGTCCGCGTGGCCGGGGCGGAACTTGTCCTTGATGTCGGAGTAGTCCTTGGACCGCTGGTCCTCGTTCTCGATCATCAGGCAGACCGGCGTGCCGGTGGTCAGCCCCTCGAACACCCCGGAGAGGATGCGCACGGTGTCGCTTTCGCGGCGCTGGGTGGTGTAGCGCGACTGCCCCGGCTTGCGCGCGTCGAGCCAGCCCTGCAGGTCGGCCTCGGTGAGCGGGATCTGCGGGGGCACGCCGTCGATCACGCAGCCGAGCGCCGGCCCGTGGCTCTCGCCCCAGGTGGTGAACGTGAAGGCCTGGCCGAAGGCGTTGCCCGGCATGGTCTGGGTCGGTCCTGACGTAGAGGGAAAGCGCCTACTGCGGCGGCGGCTCGCGCCGCAGGCTCTCCAGCAGATCGGCCAGCTTGGGGGCGTTGTCCACCGCCATCATGCCGACCGTGTGGTAGCCGCTGTCGACGTGGTGCACCTCGCCGGTGACCGCGCTCGACATGTCGGAGAGCAGGTAGAGACCCGCCTTGCCGACCTGGTCGATGGTGACGTTCTGCCGTAAGGGGGAGTTCAGCTCGTTCCACTTCAGAATGTAGCGGAAGTCGCCGATGCCCGACGCCGCGAGCGTGCGGATCGGCCCGGCGGAGATCGCGTTCACCCGGATACCGGCGCCGCCCAGGTCGGCCGCCAGATAGCGCACGCTGCTCTCCAGCGCCGCCTTGGCGACGCCCATCACGTTGTAGTGCGGCATCACGCGCTCGGCGCCGTAGTAGGTCAGGGTAAGCAGGCTGCCGCCCTCGTTCATCAGCGGCACCGCGCGTTGCGCGACGGCGGTGAAGGAGTAGCAGGAGATCTCCAGCGAGCGCAGGAAGCCGTCGCGGCTGGTCCGGACGTAGGTGTCGGTCAGCTCCTCGCGGTCGGCGTAGGCGATCGCGTGGACGATGAAGTCGATCTCGCCCCAGGTCTCCTCGACCTTGTCGAACACCGCCTGGATGCTGGCGTCGTCGCTGACGTCGCACGGCTCCAGGATCTCGGCCTCGACCTGCTCGGCAAGCGGGCGGATACGCTTCAACAGGGCGTCATTCTGGTAGGTGAAGCCGAGCCGGGCGCCGGCGGCGTGCGCGGCCTTGGCGATCCCCCAGGCGATCGACCGGTTGTTCGCCACGCCCATGATCAGGCCGCGCTTGCCCTGCATCAGCCCTTGTTCCTCGGCCATGCGTCTCCTCGCTCTCACGCGTGTTCAGGTCAGACGGCGCCCGCGCGCTCAGGCCGCCCGGCCGCCGGGTCGGGGCCGGGGCGCTCGTGGGGGCGGCGGTGACGCGGCAGGGCGCCATGCTCGATGGGTCAGGCGACACGGCTTCCCGGGGGATCAGCGCCGCCGTTTGTTTCAAGGACGGGCGCATCCTACACCAACGCCTGCGGCGCGCAAACGCCAGTGACCGGCGGATAAATGCCGCGAATCGCAGGGATTTCCCTCGACCCGTCGGCTGCGGCTATACTCCGTGATATGAACCTACGCCAAGCCCTTCTGCAGGCGGGCAACAGCGGCACCGCGCGCAGTGTGCGCCGGCTGTGGGTCCGGCTGCGCTTTTCCGCCCGCGGCAGCCGGCTCGCCGCGTTCGCCGGCCATACGGTCAAGCGGTTCGTGGGCGACGACGGGCTCAGGCTGGCCTCCGGGCTGAGCTACGCCTCGCTCTTGGCGCTGGTGCCGCTGCTCGCGATCGCGTTTGCGATCCTGACCGCCTTTCCGGTGTTCGACGGGGTCGAGCAGCGGGTGATCACGACCCTGTTCGAGGAATTCCTGCCGGCCACCGACGCCGAGATGACGCGCCGTTTCGAGACCTTCATCGCCAACGCGAACAAGCTGACCGCCCCCGGCATCCTGGGGCTGGCGGTCACGGCGCTGCTGCTGCTGTCCAACATCAACAGCGCGTTCAACACGATCTGGCGGGTGCACGAGCCGCGGCCGCTCGCAACCCGCGTGCTGGTCTACTGGACGCTGTTGACCCTGGGTCCGCTGCTGCTCGGCGGGTCGATCTCGGTCACCAGCTACTTCTTCGCTTCGATCCAGGCGAGCGGACTGGACGGCTGGGGCGGGCTGGACATCCTGCTGACCCGCAGCTTCGCCATCGGGCTGGCGGCGGTCGGCTTCGGCGTGATCTTCTACGTCGCGCCCAACCGGCGGGTGCACGGCTGGCACGCGCTCTTGGGCGGCCTGGTCTCGGCCGTGCTGTTCGAGGTGCTGAAGGGCGCCTTCGCGCTCTACCTCGCGGTCGTGCCGGGCTACCAGGCGGTCTACGGCGCGCTCGCCAGTATCCCGATTTTCCTGGTCTGGCTGTTCCTGGTCTGGTGCGTCGTGCTGCTGGGCGCGGAGGTCGCCGCCGGCCTGCCGGAATGGCGGGCTGCCCGGGCGCGCGGGCACGCCCGCGTCGGCCCCGGCGGCAAGCTGGCGCTCGCGCTCGCGATCCTGGGCCGGCTGCGCGCATCCGCCCGGGAAGGCCGGCAGATCAAGCGCGACGAGGCGACCCGCGGCCTGCCGGTCACCCCGGCGGAGATCGACGAGGTCGCCAACGCCCTGCGCGAGGCCGGCTTCATCGCCCGGGCCCAGGGCACTCGCTGGGTGCTGTCCTACGACCTCTCCGCCGCCACCCTGGGCGACCTGTTGCAGGCGATCGGCCTGTCGCTCGCGCTCGGCGACGGCTGGCCGCCAGCCGTCGCGACCGCGGTCGAGGACCTGCGCGGCGCCCACGCGCCGCTCACCGAGCTGACGGTCGCCGAGGTCCTGGAGCGCAGCGACCAGCCGCTGCCGCGTGTGGTGGCGAGTGGGAGCAGTGGGTAAGCCGGCGCGGGTTTGACGGCCTTTTTTGTTTTGACAGCCGACAGGTCCGGGCGGACAGGCAATTTCTGGTATGGGCCGATCGTGTTGAAAATCAGCATCCGGATCATCAGCTCCGGGTCGATCGAGGGTCGGCCGATCGCGCTGTAGAACGGCGCGACGCGCTGGTGAAGATCGCTGAGGTCCAGCACCCGGTCGATCTTGCGCAGCAGATGATCCCCCGGAACCGGCTGCTTGAGGCAGAACGAATAGACCAGTTTCGCCTGCCCGCCCGCCAGCCGCTCCATCAGCGCCCGCGTCTGCGAAAGGTCGCTCCTGACCTATGGAATC
>CAYRCO010000134.1:0-8173 GCA_964422775.1 uncultured Rhodovibrio sp. | reverse complement strand
GGCGGCGGGGGCGGCGGGATTGGCAGCGTCTCGCTGAGCCTCTCAGCCGGGCAGACCGCGCGCCCCGGACTGGCCGACCTGGCGACGCCCCAACTGCGCTAGCTGCGGGTGCGCGGCGACAGCTTTCGGAAGCGATCTTGGCGATGCACGGAAACGTTCAGTTACTGCCGCCGCCGAAACATGATGGCGTTAACGCATCGGCCGGGGGACCAAGTCTGGAAGCCGACGGCAACGAGGTCGCACAGCTGCTGCGCACGCTGTGGCGCCACCGGGCGTCGATCTGTGCCGTCACCTTGATTTGCACGGCGGTCGTGCTGGCCGTTGTGCTGCGTTTGCCGCCCACCTACCGGGCCGAGGCGGTGCTGCTGTTCGCGCCGACGCCGGTTGCCGCGGACCCGACGGGCGCACGGGTGCCGGCGGAACAGCCGGGCGACCTGCGCCATCTCGCAAGCGAGATCGAGCGCATCCGCGGGCGCGCGATGCTAACCCGGGTGGTCCGGGAGGCCGGCCTGCTCTACGACCCCGCCTTCAATCCGGTGCTGGCGCGCGCCCCTGATCTGCTGGAACGGCTTGGCCTGCGGGCGCCGCCGCCGGCGGAGACGTTGCGGCTCAGTCGGCAACGAGCTGCGACGCTGGCGACCCTGCACGCACGCCTTGAGTTGCGCCCCGTGGGCCAGTCGCGCGCGCTCTCCGTGGTGGTCGAAGCGCCATCGGCGGAAAGCGCGGCGCGCGCCGCCAACGCGGTCGCGGACGTCTATCTGACGCATTTGCGCGAACGCACGCGCCAGGACCGGGCGGGCGCGACCGAGTGGCTCGACCGGCGGGTCGCCGAATTGCGCCGGCGCGTCCAGGATGCCGAGGCGGCTGTCGCCGACTTCCGGATCGAATCGGGGCTTGCGGAACGCGGGCCCGAGACGGTCGCCACACGAGAGCGCGTGAGCGAGTTGAACCGCGCCCTGGCGCAGGCCCGCGCGGAGGCCGCGGCGGCAAGAGCCCGCCTGCAGCCGGTCAGCGCTACCGGGCCGGACGCCGCGCGCTCCCCGGAGGCCCACGCCGACCCGGCACCGACGCGGGCGGAGCGCGCGCCGCCGCCTGCCGTCGGCGCTGGTGAGACCGGCCCCGCAGCGCGCGGGACTGAAGCCGGCCTTGGCCGCGCGCTCACCTCCCAGCTGGTCCAGGGGCTCCGCCAGCAGGAAGCTGAACTGGAGCGCACGCGCGCGCAGCTGGCGACCCGCTACGGCCCCCGGCATCCAAGGCTGCGCGAAGCCAACGCCGAATTGCTCGACCTACGGCTCCTGATCGACGAGGAGACATCGCGCGTCGCGCAGGCGCTGCGCCGGGACGCCGACCTGGCGCGCGCCCGTGTCGATGCGTTGCAGGGGGAACTGCAGCAGGTCAACGCGGCGACCGGCGAACTCGGCCGGGCGGAGGTCAAGCTGGCTCAGCTGGAGCGGGAGGCGGCGGCGGAGCGCGCCCTGTTCGATACCTTCCTGACGCGCCTGAAGGAGACCCGGGTCGGTGCGGATTCGCCGGGCCGCATGGCCGAGTTGATCACCCGGGCGCAGGCCCCGACCCAGCCGGCCGCGCCCAACCGGCCTTTGCTGGCCGGGTTCGGTGTGCTGGCCGCGGCGGCCGCGGCGGTCGCATTCGCGTTGCTGCGCGAAGCCCTCGACCGCGGCGTGCGCAGCCCGGAGCAGCTGCAGCGCCTGACCGGTCTGCGCGTGCTCGCCGCCGTGCCCCGGGTGCGCCGCGACCCGGCCGGGCGCGTGCTGGTCCGGCCGCTGGGCGCGCTCGCGGAGGCGCTGCGCGGGCTCTACACGGCGCTGCTGCTTGCGGACATTGACCGTCCGCCGCGCACCATCCTGGTCACGTCCGCCCTCCCCGGGGAAGGCAAGACTGCGCTCGCGTGTTGCCTGGCCCGGGTGCTGGCCCGGTCCGGCAGTCGGGTGCTGCTGATCGATGCCGATCTGCGCTATCCGCGGGTCGCCCACAGCTTGAAATTGCCGGCGGCGCCTGGGTTGAGCGAACTGCTCACCCGGCAGTGCACACTGGAAGCGGCCCTACAGTGCGATCCGGCGCCTGAACTCGACGGACGGCTGAGCGTGCTGCCGGCGGGCCGGGCAAGCGATCCGGGCCGGCTGTTGGACTCCGAGCGGTTGGGCGCGCTCGTCGCCGAGCTTGCCGCGGACTACGACACCGTGCTGATCGACGCGCCGCCGGTGCTCGCGGTGGCGGATCCGCGTACCCTGAGCGCCCGCGTCGATGCCACGTTGCTGGCCGTGCGTTGGGCGCGGACGCCGCGGACCAGCGTGCAGCGCGCGGTGACACTGCTGCGCGAGGCCGGCGCCGAGCTTGCGGGAACGGCGCTGGTTCGCGTGGACCCGCGCCACCATGTCCGCGAGGCCAACGGGCCGAGCGGGGCGTTCGGCACGCGGCGGCGCTACTATGTCGGAACCTAGCGTGGAGCGAGGCCGCGGCGCCCACGCGGCCGGCTGGATCACGGCGCTCATGGGCGCGGGGTGTCTCGCCCTAGCGCTGCCGATTGCCGGGGCTGCGCTGTCCCGCCTCCCCGGCGACGCCGTGCTCGCCGATCTTCGCGCCGGCGAGGCCCCCGGATCGGCCGACCTGTACCGGCTGGCGAAAAGCCGGCTTCGGGCGGCCGACTGGCGCAGCGATCCGCGCGACGCCGCGGCGCATGCGCTCGTCCAAATCGTCCTGGCCGAACGCGCCGGATCGCGCGATCCGGCGCGGCTGCGCGTGGCCGAGCGTGCCCTCATCGCGGTCCTGGCGGACGCGCCTGCCGACCCCTACGCCTGGACCCGGCTTGCGCTCGTGCGCTGGCGCCTGGGCCGGTCGTTGGGGTCCACCGAAGCGGCGCTCGACGCGGCCCGGCGGACCGGCCCGCACAGCGCGCGGCTGAACCCGTTGCAGCGCGCGCTCACCGCCCGGCTGCAGGAGCGGCCGGATGGGTGAGCCTGACGCGGGACAGGCCCAGACCGACCAGCAGGCCAGCGGTGATCGCCGCACCCGGGACCTGCGGGCCGGGATCGACGGCCCCCTGCAACACCATCGCCGCCAGCGCCGGCAGCGCGGCCAGCACGGCCGGGCTGCCTCTGGAAACGCGGCCCAACAGGGCGACAGCGATGCCGAGCCACAGCGCAAGCACCGCCAGGGCGCCCGGCACGCCGGCTTCCGCCGCCCATTCCAGGGGCAGGCTGTGCGCGCTTGCCACCGGTCGCTCGGCCGCCGGCAGGCGGTACAGCTCGTAGAGATGCGGAAAGGCGCCCAGGCCGTGCCCGGTCCACGGCCGCTCGGCGATCGCGGCGAGACTGGCCTGCCAGATCACCAGGCGATGGCCCAGATCGGTCGGCAGCTCGGCCAGCCGTCCCGACAGCCCGGCCGCGAGTGCGCCCAGCCCGGCCACGCCGGCCAGGGCGACCGCAAAGAGCGCGGCGCGACTCGCGTCCAGCCAGCGCCCGCGCGCGGCGAGGGCGAGCAGCAGCAGGTGCGCGGCGAACGCCGCGGCCAGCCCCGCCCGGGACTGGCTGGCGACCAGGGCGCTTGCCATCACCGCCCAGCCGATCGCGGTCCAAAGTCCGGAGGCGTGGTCGTCCCGGGTGATCCAGTGCGCGGCCGCCGCCAGCATGGCGAGCGTCAGGTAGGCCGCGAACGCGCCGCGCGCGACGAAGGTCCCGGTCGGTGTGGGATAGAACGGGCCGGCCAGCCACAGCACGCGGTCGAGGCCCCGAGACCGTGCGCCGCAAGCCCGTAGACGGCGATCGTGGTACCGGCAAGCGTCAGCCCGGCAAGCGCCGGGCGCACCGGTGCGCCGGTCCAGGCTTGGGCGACCACCCAGGCGACCAGTGCGGTGGTCGCGATCCGCACCACGGCGTCCAGCGCTTCGGCACGGTGCAGGATCACCGATTTCAGCATGGCCGACGGATCGTCCAGCGCGCCGGCAAGGTGCAGACGCAGCGGATGGACCGGGGCCTGGGCGCTCAACTGCCAGATCGCCAAAGCCGCCAGCACCGCGAGCGGCACAACCGCCCAGCCCGGCAGCGGCCAGGGCTGTGCAGGTCCGCCCGCGAGCAGCAGCAAGCCGCCCTGCAGCATGGCCAGACCCGCCAGCAGGCACGCCAGGCTCGCCCAAGCCCAGGCGGGCGCACCGCCAAGCGCGAACGGGCACAGCAGAACCAGGATCAGAATGGCCGGGCGCAGCACGTCGACCTCACCTATGTGGCGAACGCGATCGCGTGCAGTTTAGCGCGGAAGTTCGTCGCCCGCGTGCTTTCCGTGCGCGCTCGCATCGGGCAACGGCCGTGACCCGGGTCGGGGTCTTTCATCCGGGCGCCCAGAACAGTTGGCAGCGCGCGCTCGCCGCGCAGGAAGCGGGCGCGCTCGCCTGGTACCTGTCGAGCCTGCAGGTACCCGTCGACGGGCGTGCGATGCGCCTGGCCCGGGCGCTGCCCGGCGGACTTAGGCGGCCCGGCGGACTGGGACCGCGCCTGGAGCGCGAACTCAGCCGGCGCTGCTGCCCGGCGCTCGATCCCGCGGCGCTGCGCCGGGCGGGCCTGAGCGAACTGGCCGAGATCGCCCTGCGTCGCCTGCACCGTCCGCGCACGGCGGCGGTCGTGAACCGTTGGGGCAACGCGCGCTACGCACGCCACGTGATCGCCCGCGCAAAGGCCGAGCCGGTCGACCTGCTCTGGACCCACAACGATAGCGCGCTGGAGAGCTTCGCGTGGGCCCGACCCCGCGGCATCCGCTGCGTTCTCGACCAGTCGATCGGGCATCCGGCCGCGCTCGCCCAGGTCCTGGCCCGGGACCGCGCGCGCTATCCCGCGCTGTATCGGGACACCCCGCCGCTACCCGGCGCGCGGGAGATCGTCCGCAACGACCTCGAACTCGCGCACGCCGACGTCGTGCTGGTCGGCTCCCCGTTCGCGCGCGACACACTGCTCGCCCGCGGCGTGGATGCGGACAAGATCCACCTGGTCGCCTACGGCTGCGACGAGACGATCTGGGGAGCCACGTCGACCCGGCCGCCGCTCGCCGGGCGGCCGCTGGAGGTGCTGTTCGTCGGCACGGTCCAGCCGCGTAAAGGGGTGGGCGCGCTGATCGAAGCGTTCGCCGGGATCGACCCGCGCCGCGCCCGGCTCACGCTGCTGGGCCGGATGGATCTGCCGCGCGACGCGCTGGCACCGGTCGCCGACCGGGCGGTGCATCGTCCGCCGGTCCCGCGCCCGGAGGTCGCCCAGGCGATGGCCGGCGCCGACGTGTTGATCCTGCCCAGTCTGTTCGAGGGCAGCGCCGTGGTGGCGTACGAGGCGCAGGCCGCCGGCCTGGCTCTGATCCAGTCGGCGCATACCGGGCTCGTGGTGCGACCCGGCGAAACGGGCCTGCTGCTGCCCGAGGTGTCGGCCGCGGCGATCCGGGACGCGGTGCTCCAACTGGCCGACGATCCCGACCGCGTGGCGGCGATGCAGGCAGCCGCCGTTGCCCAGCCCGCGCGCCGCTGGGCGGATTACCGGGCGGAGGTGCGCGCGGCGTTGGGGCTGCCCGCTCCGTCTGCCCCGGATCGGGCGGTAGCGGCGGACCGCGGGGCGGCGGCGTGATCGCGCTCGGCCTGACCCTTCAGGCGGTGGTGTTCTGCGCGGTCTTGGCCGCGTTCCTGGCGCATCGCAGCGCGAACGCGTTCCACCCGCTGCTGTACTATCTGATCTTCCACCTGCTGGCGTTCGTGGTGCGCCCCCTTTTGGTGCATCTGGCCGGGTTCGACGGCCAGTGGCGCTACATGGGCTTCGCGCCGACGCCAGATGCGTTCGCCCGCACGCTTGCCGTGGCGAGCGTGGCGCTGGTCTGTTTTGCCGCCGCCAGCCTGACCGCCGGTGCCGTCCGCCCCACCTTTGCAGATCGGCCCTGGCGGTTCGACCGGTCGGACCGCCGGGCGTTCGGCTGGGTCGCCGCGTTGCTTCTGCCGGTGGCGCTGTACGGCGCCGTGCTGGATCTGGCGCTGTTCGGGCGGCACGCGGCCCGGCCGGGCGAGCTGGGCGGCGAACCCGGTATGATCCGCGACGGCGCGACCGGCTTCACCGTGTTCTTCGGAACCACGGCCTATCTGGTCAAGGCGCACAACCTGCTGGCGCCGCTGTCGGTGTTGTGCGTGGTCGCCGCGCGCTTCCGCTGGTGGGCGTACGTGCCGTTCATGGTGTTCGTGCTGTATCGGCTTTATCTGGGGAGCCGATGGGCCGTCGTGCTGGCGCTGGCGATGCTGTTGCTGGTGCATCTGGCCCACGGCCGCCGGCGCTGGCCGTCCCTCAAGGCCGGACTGGCCGTTTTGCCGGTGATCGGGCTGTTCGCGTGGGTCGGCCTGGATCGGGATGCGTTGCGTACGTTGGGCGTCGAGGGGCGTACGCATGCGCCGCTGGAACGCGCGTACACCCCGCAGCGTCACCTGCTGGATACGCCGGACTTCGCCAATTTCGACTTTCTGGCCTTCATCGTCGACCGGGTACCGGGCCAGACCGGTACGTACAGCTACTTCACGCAGCATCTGGAGGTGTTCACGCGGCCGGTCCCAAGGGTGCTGTGGCCGGGCAAGCCGGTCGGGCCGCCGGTTCAGCTGTTCAACCTGAACGACCACGGCCGGTTTTACGGCCGCACCCGCTCGTTGCCGGGCGACGGCTGGATGAGCCTGGGCTGGATCGGCGTGGTCGGGACGCTGCTTGCGGCGGGGGCGTTTCTGGGCCTGTTGCACCGCTGGCTCTGGCGTTCCGGGGCGGGTGTCTACGGCTGGCTCGGCTACGCGGCCCTGCTGCCGGCGACGATCCAACTGTTCCGCGATGGCGCGCTCGTTTCGCTGGCGCGTTTTGGTATGTGGATGCTCCTACCGGTGCTTGCCTGCTGGGCGCTTTCGACCCTGTTCCGCCGGCTGCGTAGCGACACCCCTCGCGACCGGCTGCAGGCCCAAGGGGCGATCCGGTGACCGGTCCGCGGCTCGCGTTCGTGTGGGCGCAGTTCGCGCCCTACCATCTGGACCGGCTGGACGCGCTGGCGCGGGCTGGTTTTCCGGTAACCGGCGTGGCGCTCGCCGGGTCGAGCCGCCGCTACCCCTGGCCCGCCGTCCCGCCGGTCCGGACCTGGGCGCACCGGACCGTGCTGCCGGGAACGCCGCTCGAGCAGCTGCCGGAGCGCACGCGCACGCGCGCCTTGCTGGCCGCCCTGCGCGCGATCCGGCCAGAGCTGTTGTTCCTGTGCAACTGGCCGCGCCCGCACGTGCTTGCCGCCGCGCTCTGGGCCCGGCAGGCGCGTGTGCCGGCGGTGGTGATGTGCGACAGCTGGCGGGACGCGACGGCAACCGACGGCGCCGTCCGCCGCCTGACCAAGCGGGCGCTTCTGATGCCCTACGTGGGCGGACTGGCGGCGGCCGACCGGGCCAGCGCCTACCTCGCCGGGCTGGGCGTCCCGGCAACGCGGATCGCCACCGGTTACGACCGTCTATCGGTGGCGCGTGTGCGTGCGCAGGCGGCCAGCGCGTCGCCGGTTGACCGCCGGCCACCGGGGTTCGTCGTGGTCGCGCGGCTGGTGCCGGAGAAGAACGTCGCGGGCGCGCTCGACGCCTACGCCGGCTACCGCCGGCTTTGCACGACGCATGGCCAGGTGCCGGCCGGGCTGACGATCCTGGGCGATGGACCGCTGCGCGGCGATCTGGTCGTCCGCGCACAGGACGTGGCGGGTGTGCGCTTCGCCGGCTTCGTCGGGCCGGAGACGGTCGCCGGCACGCTTGCCCAGGCGCATGCGCTGCTGCTGCCGAGCTGGCGGGAACCCTGGGGGCTTGCGGTCAACGAAGCGGTGGCGCTGGGGGTGCCGGTGCTGGCGTCGACGGCCGTGGGCGCCGCTGAGACGTTGGTGCGCGAGGGGGTCAGCGGACACCTGCTGGCGCCCGGCGATCCGCAGGCGTGGGCGCGGGCGATGCACCGCCTGACCGCCGAGCCCGGGGCGCGTGCCCGGCTCGCGGCCGGCTCGGCGCGCCTGGCGCCGTGGGTCGCCATGGAAACGTGATCCTCCTGACCGGCCGAGGTCGGAATGCTATCCACGCTGGCAGGATGGGCGAGACCCTTGTTCTCGCTCGCCAGGGCGGCGGCGGTGACCTGCGCGATCATGAACCCGGAGT
>CAYRCO010000133.1:0-8174 GCA_964422775.1 uncultured Rhodovibrio sp. | reverse complement strand
AAAACCCAGAGAACCAGGGTCTTCGCGACCAGTCCCGGCACGTTCTGCTGCTGGACCGTCATGTCGAGCGACAGATTAATAACGACCACCAGAATGATCGGCTCAAGCACAATGCCGACCAAATTGTCACCGCGAATGTTGGACGCAGCGAGCTTGCCCAGAACTCTCCGAATATGAACCATATGCGCGGCCCCTTTGGTCGAACGATGCAGCCTCAAAAGTAATACGACGTCTGAGGCGCCCACATGGACCAAACGGCTAAACTTTTGCTTATATAGCAAACCACACGACTGCCACTGTGCCTGCCTGGATTTGACCGGAAGCGATCCCAGCCGCACCAATTCGACGGTATTCGAATAAAAGCCCAGACATTCGCTAACGGCTTCAACCAGGCGCACGGCAGCGCGCGATGCCGAGCGGTTAACCGGGCCTTAAGGCCGCAGGGCTAGCGTGATTCCGCAATCGCCCGGCGGCCCTCGCTGACCCGACCGGGCACGACCAGTTCCGGCCGCGCGCAGCCGGCCGTCGACCTCGAACAAGGACTCGATGATGTCCCAGGCTGAGTTCGCCCCCGATACGAATCGCCCCGACCTTGCCCGGGAACTGCCGGTCGACCCGCAAGCCCGGGCCGAAACGCGGGCCCGCGCGGCGCACAGCGTCGCCGCGTTCGCGCAGTCGAGCGCGATCGAGGCGCTCGACGACCTGCTCGCCGCCGATAACACACAAGCGGCGCGCGGCGTTGCCGACCGGGCAAGCGAGCGCGGCCGGTTGCTCGACGCCGAAGTCGCACGCTTTCGGGCGCTTGCGGACCAGACCGCTTGAACGCACGGGCGGATAACCGCCGATAAGGTGCTTTAGACCGCCGGGATCTGCTCGGCCAGGCGGCCGCCCACCCGGACCGGCTCGACCCGGGTTGCAAGCCCGGTGCGGCCGTCGGTTTCCATGTACAATCCGCACAAAGTCGCCTCCCCGGTCGCCGGGCCCATGCGCTCGGTGGGCAGCTTCTTCGTGAAGCGGGCGATCGAGGTTTCCTTCACCATGCCGATCACCGAGTTGTAGTCGCCGGTCATGCCGGCGTCGGACTGGTAGCCGGTGCCGCCGTCCAGGATCATCACGTCGCTGGTGGGCACGTGGGTGTGGGTGCCCACGCACATCGACACCCGGCCGTCCAGGTAGTGGCCCATCGCCATCTTTTCGCTGGTCGCCTCGGCATGGAAGTCAACGATCGCGGCGTGGACGGTCTGGCCCAGGCGATGCTTGGCGAGTTCCCGATCGGCGAGCGCGAAGGGGTCGTCCAGCGGGTCCATGAACAGCCGGCCCATCAGGTTCATCACCAGCACCTTGGTGCCCCGCCGGCCCTCGAACACACCGACGCCGCGACCCGGGGTGCCGGCGGGAAAGTTCGCCGGCCGCAGCAGGCGCGGTTCGCGTTCGATGTAGCTGAGCGCCTCCTTCTGGTCCCAGGAGTGATTGCCGCCGGTGACCACGTCGGCGCCGCAGTCGATCAGGTCCTGGCAGATCTTTTCGGTGATGCCCGCGCCGTGCGCGGCGTTCTCGCCGTTGACCGCGACGAAATCGGGCTTGAGGTCGCGCTTCAAGCGCGGCAGGTGCTCGGCGATGGCGTTGCGGCCCGCCCGGCCCATCACGTCGCCCACGAACAACAGGCGCATAGGCTCGCTCCCTCCCCCCCGGTCCGGCTAGCTTGCGTCCGACGACAGGGCGACGGACCCCTGCTCGGTCAGGATCATGTCGAGACGCTGGTCGTAGCGGTCGCGCGGCACGCGGTCCACTTCCTGCGCCTGATAGGCGACGCCCACGGCCAGCGTGTCCGCTTGATCCGCGCGCAACCGCGCCAGCGTGCGGTCGTAGAACCCGCCGCCGTAGCCCAGGCGATAGCCCGCGCGATCGAACGCCAGCATCGGCACCAGCAGCACCCGCGGCACGATCACCGGCGCGCTCTCCGGCGGCACGCGCGTGCCGAAGCCGCCATCCTGCAGCTCCGCCCCCGGCTGCCAGGCGCGGAACGTCAGCGGCTGCGCCTGACCCGGCATTGCCGGCAAGCCGATCGGATGGCCGCGCTCGTGCAGCGCCTCCAGCACGGGGCGAGGATCGATCTCGTCGCCCAGCGGCCAATAGCCGGAAACCGCGTCGCCTGGTGCAAAGTCGACCGTCGCGAAGACGACCCGGGCGAGCGCCTTGCGGGCGTGCGGGTTGTCGCCCGCGGCCGCGGCGCGCCGGGCTTTCGCGGTTCGGCGCAGTTGTTTCTTGGCCCGATCGAGGTCGGCGGGGCCAGGCCCGCCGCCAGCGCCATCGGCGGGCGTCCATGCCACAGTCATTGTCAGGCGCGCTCGCAGGCTTGAAGAAATGGCGCGGGGACGCCGACGCAAAGCGGCGAGCAAGCCGAAGGGACCGGGGTCACCCCGCGTATCGGGCAAGGCTGGATCAGGGGGGTGTGCCGCGCCGGCCGTCGGTTATTGCCATTCCCTGCGGGCCGAATAGACCAGGTGGGTGCCGTACTACCGATGCCCAAGGGGTACCGGCAGGGACAGCTCCCTCTTCGCAGAGTATCGCCCCCGGGACTTGGTGACCTAACGCACCGGGCAGCACACCCTATTTAGCAACCTAGGAGGCTTCGAGCCGTGCGGCAATATCTTGAAGACGGTCGGCGGTGCTCTCGATCATCTGCGCCGCGCGCTCCTCGATCGCACTGGCGCCGCCGGCCATGCCGGCGCCGCCGCTGCTGCCCTCTCCGGCGGCGCCCTGGCGCAACTCGTACAACTCGTCTGTGATCAGGAGGCTCGCCATCAACAGCAGCCGCGGGTCGCCCACCTGCCCGATCTGGTCGGCGACCTGCTTGACCTTGCCGTCGATATAGGCGCCCAGTTCCCGCACGTGATCTTCCTGCCCGTCGTCGCATGCAACCTGGAACCGGCGTCCGTTAATGTCGACCGCAACCTGGCCCATGGCCGATCGCCTCTCTCGTGTCTTCGGGTCTATGAGGTGTGCGCGGCGGTACGGCGCGGCATCGCGCCCGACGCACTAGCCGTCCAGCACGCCCTCCAGCCGGCGGATCGCGGTATCGAGCCGTTCGCCGGCTTCCGCGCTCGCCTGGCGCAGCTGCTCGTTCTCCGCCTTCAGGGCGTCCAACTGAGCACTGTCGGCCTCGGACATCCCGTTCTTCTGGGCCGCCTTCGCTTTCGCCTCGACCGCGCGCTCAAGCCGCGTCAGGGCGGCGTTCAGCCTCTGTTGCGATTCATCCAGCCGGGACATACGGACCACAGTCGCTATTTCGTAGATCGTCGCGTCGAAACCGGTCTTCCACTTGACGATAGGCGGCGCGCGCACGCGCGGTCAACTCCGACTCCGCTGGCGCGCGCCGGGGGCGGTGCGCGCGTGCCGGCGGACAACATACAGCGTGCGGGACCAAGAAATTGGCGGTCAAAACACCCGGCTTTAAAGCGCTCTTCGCGGCCCTTGACCTGTCCACCGGCCGTGCCGGCCGGTACGACGTGTCTTAACACGACTTGTTCCAGGTCAATATGGCTTTGCGGGTGAACATGACTTGCGACGGGATGACGCACCGTCATCTCAAATCTAGCATTCCTTGAACGTTAGAAGAATTAAGAGACTTAAGATCAATTAAATATTTTTGCGGACGCGTCCGAGCGGCTGTGTGTTGACCCCCATGCCCCCCATCGGCATGTTCCGAATTGAACAGCGGGAAAGGCCCGCCCGTGCTGGGCCGGGCCGACCGGCGGCGCCCCGCTAACCTACTGGAAACACAGACAATTCAGGCTAGTTAGTTTCATGGATACTGCGCAGACGACCGCCTCCACGCCGAGCACGGCAGACCAGGTCACGCACAACGACATGGCCAACGCGATCCGCGCGCTGGCGATGGACGCTGTGCAAAAGGCGCAGTCCGGCCACCCCGGCATGCCGATGGGCATGGCCGACGTCGCGACCGTGCTGTTCAACCGCTACCTGAAGTTCGATCCCAAGCAGCCGGACTGGCCGGACCGTGACCGGTTCGTGCTGTCCGCCGGGCACGGCTCGATGCTCCTCTACAGCCTGCTCTACCTGACCGGCTACGAGGACATGACGCTGGAGGAGCTGAAGAACTTCCGCCAGCTGGGCAGCAAGACGGCCGGCCACCCGGAATACGGCGAAGCCGGCGGGATCGAGACGACCACCGGCCCGCTCGGTCAGGGCGTCGGCAACGCGGTCGGCATGGCGCTCGCCGAGCGGATCCTGAACGCCCGCTTCGGCGACGATCTGGTCGACCATTGGACCTACGTGATCGCCAGTGACGGCGACCTTATGGAGGGCATCAGCCACGAGGCGGCGTCGATCGCCGGGCATCTGGGCCTCGGCCGGCTGGTGGTGCTGTTCGACGACAACGGCATCTCGATCGACGGGTCGACCGAACTCGCCGACAGCGTCGATCAGGTGAAGCGCTTCGAGGCCTGCGGCTGGCACACGCTGAGCGTCGACGGGCACGACCCCGAGGCGGTCGCCCAAGCGATCGAGCAGGCCCGCGCGAGCGACAAGCCCTCGCTGATCGCCTGCAAGACCACGATCGGCTACGGCGCGCCCAAGCTGGCCGGCAGCGAGAAGAGCCACGGCGCACCGTTGGGCGAGGACGAGATCGCCGGCGCACGCGAGAAGCTCGGCTGGCCGCACCCCGCGTTTGAAATCCCGGAGCCGATCCTGAACGCCTGGCGCGAGGTCGGCGCCAAGGGCGGCGCGCTGTCCGCGGCCTGGGACGGGCGTCTGCAGAGCGCCGACGGCGCGACCAAGGCGGAATTCGAGCGGCGCATGGCCGGTGACCTGCCGGAGGGCCTTGGCGAGGCGATCGGCGAGGTCAAGCGCAGCCTGCTCGACGAGAAACCGAAGGTTGCCACGCGCAAGGCGTCCCAGACGGTCCTGGAGGCGCTGGTCGAGCGGATTCCGGAGATGGTCGGCGGCTCCGCCGACCTTAGCGGGTCCAACAACACCAAGACCAGCAGCCACAAGGTGGTGAAGCGCGGCGACTACGCCGGCAACTATATCCACTGGGGCGTGCGCGAGCATGGCATGGCCGCCGCGATGAACGGCCTGGCGCTGCACGGCGGGCTGATCCCCTACGGCGGAACGTTCCTGATCTTCTCCGATTACGCCCGGCCGTCGATGCGCCTGGCGGCGATGAACAAGCTGCGCACCATCCACGTGATGACGCACGATTCCATCGGCCTCGGCGAGGACGGTCCGACCCACCAGCCGATCGAGCATCTGGCAAGCCTGCGCGCGATGCCCCGGCTCCGGGTGCTGCGTCCGGCGGATGCGGTCGAGACCGCGGAGTGCTGGCAAATCGCGCTCGAAAGCGCCGACGCGCCGAGCGTGCTGGCGCTCAGCCGGCAGGGCCTGCCGACCCTGCGCGCCGAGGGCGCGGAGGAGAACTACTGCCGCTACGGCGCCTACATCCTGGTCCCCGCACAGGGCCACCGTCAGGTCACGCTGCTGGCGTCCGGCTCGGAAGTGCAGGTCGCGGTGCAGGCGCGCGAGATGCTGGCCGAAGAGGGTATTTCCGCCGCCGTCGTCTCGATGCCGAGCTGGGACATCTTCCTGGACCAGCCGGCGCACTACCGCGACGAGGTGCTCGGCACCAGTGCGCTGCGCGTGGCGATCGAGGCCGCCAGCGGCTTCGGCTGGGAGCGCTGGACCACGCTCGACGGCGCATTCGTCGGCATGAAGGGCTTCGGAGCGTCGGCACCGACCGGGGATTTGTACAAGCACTTCGGCATTACGCCGGAAGCCGTGGTGTCGACGGTCAAGGACTGGCTATAAGACCCGTGCACGAGAAACGTCGCGGTCCGGCTGGAACGCCCGCGGGTCGCCAGTCGGGGCCACGACAGTCCGCCTGAACGTCCGCGGCGCGCCGGGCACACAGCGGCACGCCGCGGGCCGCTAACCGCGCCCCCGGCCCCGGAGCTTATGGTTCCACGGGGGCGACCGTAGGACCGGCACGGCAACGGAGCACGGAGGGGAGACATGGACGCGAATCAGCTGACCACCATCGCCAAGCAGATGGTCGCCGACGGCAAGGGCCTGCTGGCGGCCGACGAGAGTACGCGCACGATCGGCAAGCGCTTCGGCAACTACAACATCGAGTCGACCGAGCGCACCCGCAGGGACTATCGGGAGATCCTGGTCTCCACGCCCGACGCCGGCAAGCACATCTCCGGCGTGATCCTGTACGACGAGACCATCCGCCAGGAAGCTTCCGACGGGCAGCCGCTGGTCAAGAAAATCCAGGACGGCGGCATGATCCCGGGAATCAAGGTCGACACCGGCGCCAAGCCGCTCGCCCCCTATGGCGAGGAGAAGGTGACCGAGGGCCTCGACGGCCTGCGCGAGCGCTTCCAGGAGTACTATCAGCTGGGCGCCCGTTTCGCGAAGTGGCGCGGTGTGATCGACGTCGGCCAGAACCGGCCGAGCGCGCAGTGCATCAAGGCGAATGCCCACGCGCTCGCCCGCTACGCGGCGCTGGCGCAGGAGAACGACATCGTCCCGATCGTGGAGCCCGAGGTCCTGATGGACGGCGACCACGACATCGACGCGCACTACCGCGCGACCGAGGCCACCCTGCGCGAGGTGTTCGCCCAGCTGGCCGAGCAGAACGTCCTGCTCGAGGGCATGGTGCTGAAGCCGAACATGGTGCTCTCCGGCAAGGAAGCGTCCAAGCAGGCCGGCCCGCAGGAGGTCGCGCAGAAGACGCTCGACTGCTTCATGCGCACCGTGCCGGCGGCGGTACCGGGGGTCGCGTTCCTGTCCGGCGGTCAGACCGACGAGCAGGCGACCGAGAACCTGGACGCGATCAACAAGCTCGGCGACCAGATCGGGGCGCCCTGGGCGCTCAGCTTCTCCTACGGCCGCGCGCTGCAGGACGCCGCGCTGCGCGCCTGGAGCGGCGACAACGACAACGCCGAAAGCGCCCGCAAGGCGTTCTTCGACCGCGCTGTCGCCACCTCCAAGGCCGCGCAGGGCAAGTACGCGGCCTAACCGCCTGCCGGCGCGCGGTCGCCGGCGATCGGTTGCCAACCGATCCCGACCGCCTAGATACGGCGCCGTCGGCCGATCGCGCGGCCGGCGGCGCCGCTTTTGGGCGGGCGCCCGGCCGCGGCCTCAAGATCAACTTCGCAGGTTCTCGCACTTCACTAGACCGATAGGGACGAACAACCAATGGCAGTACGCGTCGCCATCAACGGCTTCGGGCGGATCGGGCGGATGGTGCTCCGCGCCGCCTACGAGTCCGGGCGCAAGGACATCCAGATCGTCGCCATCAACGACCTCGCCGACCTGGAAACCAACGCCTTCCTGCTGCGCCACGACAGCGCGCACGGCGCCTTCCCGGCCGAGGTCAAGGCCGAGGGCGGCAAGCTCAAGATCGGTGACTGGCCGGCGATCGATGTGGTCCAGGAAAAGGATCCGACCAAGCTGCCCTGGGGCGACATGAAAGTCGACGTCGCGCTGGAGTGCTCGGGTGTGTTCACCGACCGCGACAAGGCGGCCCATCACCTGACCGCCGGCGCCAAGAAGGTGCTGGTCTCCGCGCCCTCCAAGGGCGCCGACATGACCATGGTGGTCGGCGTCAACGAGGATCAGATCGACCCCAGCTACGAGGTCATCTCCTGCGCCTCCTGCACCACCAACTGCCTGGCACCGGTCGCCAAGGTGATGCAGGACAGCGTCGGGATCGAGCGCGGCTACATGACCACGGTGCACTCCTTCACCGGCGACCAGCGCATCGTCGACACCATGCACAAGGATCCGCGCCGGTCCCGCGCCGCGGCCAACAACATGATCCCGACCTCCACCGGCGCGGCCCGCGCGGTCGGCCTGGTGATGCCGGAACTGGCCGGCAAGCTCGACGGGGCCGCCGTGCGCGTTCCGACGATCAACGTCTCGCTGGTCGACTTCAAGTTCGACGCCAGCAAGGCGACCGACGCCGACACCGTCAAGCAGGCCCTGATCGAGGCGTCCAAGTCCAGCCGGATGAAGGGCATCCTGGGCATCTCGGATGAGCCGCTGGTGTCGACCGACTTCAACCACAACAGCCACTCCAGCATCGTCGACATCACCGAGACGCACGTGATCGACAAGACGTTCGTGCGGGTGATGAGCTGGTATGACAA
>CAYRCO010000132.1:0-8180 GCA_964422775.1 uncultured Rhodovibrio sp. | reverse complement strand
GGTGTCGTGGTCCGTCACCGCGAGGGCGTCGAGACCGGCCGCGGCGGCGCGCGCATCGACGGCCGTTAGCGTCTGCCGGCCGCCCGTGCTGCCGGGTTCGCCGGACACCAGGGCGAGCGGACGCGTCTGCCCGCCAGCCTCAGCCGGCCCGGCGGAGGCCCGGGACGCCGCCGGCGCGGAAGTCCGCCGCCGCTGTGTCGCGAAGCGCGGCAGCCAGAGCGAAATCACCCGTCGCATGGTCCCACTCCACCTCGAAATCGGCCGGGTGGCCGCCGCGCGCACGCACCAGTTCCAGGTGCCAGCGCGCCCGACCGCCACCGGGAACAGGGCCGTCGCCAGGAACAGAGCCGCCACCGGACACGGAGCCGTCGCCGGCCCGGTCGCCGCCGCGCCGCGCCGGCCGGGCGCCGACCCGCCAGCGGGTGACGGCGGCACTGGGGTCCTGCCGGCCGCGCGGCACCACGCGCCGTCGCAACAGCGTCAGCCCCATCACTCCGCCGGCCTCGGCGGCCAGCTGCAGGCGCCGGGCGGCGGTGCGGTCGAGCTGGCCGACCTCGCCCACCACGCCGGCCAACTCGGGACAGCGCAGTGCCTCCTCCATCGCCCAGAGCACGCCTGCGTCGTCCGCCGCGCAGGCGGTCAGCAGGCGGTCGGGATCGACGCCGAACGCCGGCGTCCCCGGCGCGTAGAGATCGCCGCGCCGGGCGATCCAGAGCACTGGCCCGCGCGCCGCCGCCATCAGCCGGCCGGCGATCGCGAGCGCGAAGCCTGCCGCCGAGCCGTCGTCCCAGGCCGTGCGCTCGGGCAGCAGCTCGTGCACGCCCGCGCGCGCCAGCCCGCCGCCCGGCAGCAGGTCGTCGATCGCCCGCGCGCCCAGCGGCAGCACGGACGTCTCTTCCGGGCCCGCGCCACGCTCCAGCGCGCGCACCCGCCGGCGCAGCGTTTCCAGATCGGGCACCGCGTCAGTGTTCGGATCGCCGCCGTCCGTGTCGTTTGCCTGAGAATCCCTGCGCGCCTGCGAACCGTTGACCGCCTGTGCCATCGCCGCCAGTTCCCGAGCGTTCGTGAGGATGCGTTCCATCCGCATGTTCTTGTTCCGTTCGTTCTTGAAATGTTCTAGTCGCGGCTGACGTCAAGAGTCAAGCGGCTCGACGTCCCACCCGCCATCGCGGCCCTGGACAGCGGCGACCCGCGCCGGCAGGTTCGCGGACCATGTCCGCGCCCTCCGACCCGCTCACGCCTGCGACCGGTTTCGCCGCCCTCGTCGGCTACCGCATCGCCGACTGGTCCTGGGGCCGGGCCGCCGTCGCGCTCGAGATCGCGCCTTCGCACCTGAACCGCAGCGGCATCCTGCACGGCGGCGTGCTGACCACACTGATCGACACCGCCTGCGGCTATTCGGGCTGTTACTGCGACACCCCCGGCCACGCCCGGCGCGCCATGACGCTGCAGCTGAACACGCAGTTCCTGGCGGCCGCGCAGGCCGGGCAGCAGCTGACCGCCCGGGCGCAGACCACCGGCGGCGGCCGTTCGGTGTTCTTCGCCGACTGCACCGTGCACGCCGACGACGGCACACTGGTCGGGCGCGGCGACGGGGTGTTCAAGTATACCCCCGGCAGCGGCGATCCGGGGGGCGTGCCGATCGAGCGGCTGCCCAGCCCCTAAGCCGGGCGCGCACGCCCGCGCCCTCTTCAACGCCGCCAGCGGCTTACTTACCTAGCACCGTACGCACAATACGCGGGCGGCGCCGTCGGCGCGTCCGTTCCCCACAGCATAGGAGGCACAGCCATGAGCACCGATCGCCCGGTCACCGCGCACGACGTTCAGCGGATCGTCGGCCAACTCGACGACACGCGCGCGGCCGAGATCGTGGCGACCAAGGCCACGGTGAGCGAACTGGTTGCCGCCTATCAGTGGGTGAACAACAACGACACGCCCGGACTGCACGAGGCCCGCAGCCCCAAGGTCAAGCGTTTGTGCGACATCCTGGATCAGCCCGGTCTGGGCGACGAGGAGATGTAACCGTGTCGCGGGCCAGCGGCGCGCGCCGGGCGCGCGCGCCGCTATTCCCCGCGAAAGTCCGGCTTTTGCTTGTTCAGGAAGGCGCGCACGCCCGCCTTGTAATCCGCCGTGTCGCAGGTCCGGAACGGTTCGTCGAGCTCGGTGTCGGTCAACGGCTCGGGCCGGGCGACCCGCCGGGCCATCCGCTTGTGCAGCCGGGCGGCGATCGGGGCGCCCTTGGCGATCCGGCCGGCGGCGGCATGAGCCTCCGTCTCGACCTCGTCATCCCCGACCACGCGCGTCACCAGCCCGCGCTCGCGCGCCTGTTCGGCCGACCAGATCCGGCCCTCCAGCAGCAGTTCGAGCGCGGCCGGCCGCCCGACCAACGCGACCAGTTCCGAGAGTTCCGGCAGCGGCAGCCCGTGCCCGATCCGGTTGATCGGGATGCCGAAGGTGGCCCCCGCCCCCGCGATCCGCAGATCGCAGAAGATCGCCATCTCCAGCCCGCCGCCCATGCATGCGCCCTGCACCAGCGCTATCGTGGGATGCGGGCAATCGCGCAAGGCGTAGATCGCCGGCGCCATGACGGCGTTGTAGTTGCGCGCCTGCTCGGCGGAGAAGCGCTCGGTCTCGAACTCCGACATGTCCGCGCCCGCGCCGAACGCCTGGCCGCCGGCCCCGCGCACGACGACACAGCGCAGGCCGTCGTCCGCCGCGAT
This sequence comes from uncultured Rhodovibrio sp., assembly GCA_964422775.1. Lineage (GTDB taxonomy): Bacteria > Pseudomonadota > Alphaproteobacteria > Kiloniellales > Rhodovibrionaceae > Rhodovibrio. The sequence goes on along the minus strand of CAYRCO010000132.1, from coordinate 5,460 downwards.
CTCGTCCATCACCCGGTGCAACTCGCGCCACATCGCGAGGTTGCAGGCGTTGCGCCGCTCGGGACGGTTCAGCGTCACCGTTGCGATTCGGCCTTCGCGGCTCAACAGGATTTCGTCGGCCATCGTCCGGCCCCCTTGTCTCGACGTTGTGCTTGGCACCGGCCTCTACCGGCGGCAGGGTCCGGCGCCACCTGCATCGCGCATCCAGACGCCGGGTGCAACGCGCGTGGACCCGCCACCCGACCCCCGGTCATAACCGGGATCGGGTAACGCCCGGACAGCTGTGACAAACTCGAAACAAAACAGCGTCTTTCTTGCGCCGAATTTTGTTTGGCAACCGCCCGAGCCGCGGCTACCCTGACGCGAATGTTCCGTCTCAGCTGACTGCATTGGGTGTTGCCATGTCCCCGATCTTCCGCGCATACCGCCTCGCCAGACCTGCAACCTGCACGCGTAAAACACTACCTGTGCGTGCGCATGCCCTCTGCGTAGCTGCCGTCGCTGGCGCGATCATCGCCGGTGCGGTCGGCGTCGCGGCACCCGCGTCGGCACAACTGATCTACACGCAGATCCCGGAACCGGGCGACACCTTTGCCAACGCCTGCACCCAGACCCCGCTGCACGCCGCGCCCGACGGCTATGCCGACGTGGTCGGCACGGCCGCCTTCAAGCAGACGTTCAAGGTCGTGGGGGTCACCGAAAAATACCTGCTGCCCAAATCGATGCGCTACTCGACCACCCACGGCGACGCTGAGGACGCTTGGGCCCGGCAGCGCGGCAAGATCGAGCACGACCCCCGGGACTTCTTTCCAGCCTGGGTCGAAGTCGAGACGGACGATGGCACGGCATTCATCTCTATGCGCTGCATGGTGACCCCGGAGTTCGCCGAACAGCAGACCATCGAGGACGCCGAGCGCAAGTTCGAACAGGCCGCAATCGCCGAAGGCGGCAAGGGATTCCAACTTAAGCCAGCCTCCGGCGGTTCCGGCAAGGGGCTGTCAGGTCAGTTGGCGGCGCTCGGCGAGGATCGGGATGCCGTGGAAGCGTTGTTGGCCCGCGGCAACGTCAACCCGCAGGTCAGCTACAAGGAGTTCCGGCGCGCGGGCGGGCTCGGCGAGTTCGCGCCCGCAATCGACGATCCGGATCTGCGCGCGAAGCCGGCCCGTGACGTCAAGCGCGCGCCGGAGGGCGGCGCTGCCGGCGCTGGCGCAGCCGTCAACGACGCGTTCAACAACCTGTTCGGCAACTGAGCCGGCGCTCATGGCCCAGAGAATGGCCCTGACAAGAGATGCACAGCCGATGACCACGCAATCCAGCCGACTGCTCGCCGCCGCCTGCGTCCTGCTCCTCGCCGCCGGTCCGCTCGGCGCCTGCAAGACGCTGGAAGAGGCCGACAAGCGCATGCAGGCAAACTTCCAGCAGTCCGACGCGGACAACCAGAGTGCGCTCGACTTCCTCGAGGGCCGGGTGGGTCCGTTCGACGAATACGTCTATGGCCTCAACTGGGCCGCGGGCGCGGCTGGGGCCGGGCTGTACAAGCCGGACCATCGGTTCAACGAATACATGCAGAAGGTGGGCACGACGATCGCGCTCGGCTCGCACTATCCGCACACCTACGCCGGCTACACCTTCGCCGTGCTGGACAGCGACGAACGCAACGCAGTCGCGGTTCCCTCCGGCTTCATTTTCATCACCCGCGGCCTGCTGGGCGTGATCCGGAGCGAGGACGAGCTTGCGGCCGTCCTGGCGCACGAGATCGCGCACCACGAGTTGCGCCACAACATGCTCGACGCCGCCGCCGGCAAGGCGTTCAAGGTCATGAGCATGGTGTTCGAAGAGGACGGGCAGAACGGCGAGCAGACGATCATGGAGACGATGGCGGTCGGCTATAACAAGCGCCACGAACTGGAGGCCGACCGCCGCGGGATCGAACTGCTCGCGCTCGCCGGCTATCAGCCGCAGGCGCTGGTGCGGGTTCTGGAACGCCTCAAACTCGCCGAGGGCAGCCTGGGCGGGCGCGGCTACCCGACCGGGCGGGAGGTGCTGGCGGCGCAATACATCGCCGACCTGAACCTGCCGGCGCGCGACATCCCGGAGGTCCGCAACCGTCGTTTCAATTCCGCGATCGCCGGGTTCGCCGACATCAAAATCGCGCGCAATTAGACATCTCTCCAAGGCGGGCGGTGTCCCGATATCCCGGGGCCCCGCCCGCGGATCGCGCTAATCGACCAATCACGCCCGCACCCAGGGGCCGGCGTTGGCGCGTGCGCCTCTTGCACGCATGCCTCGACCGTCCCGTCGGCGCACACCGGAACGCCTGCCTGACATGAGCGAACATCCCCCCACCCCGCCCACATCAAACGCGTCGGACGGGGGCAGCGGCAACGGCGACAAGCCCGGCCCGTCGAAAAAGCTGAAACAGGCCGTCCGCACCGTCGCAGTTCAGCTCTCGCCCAGAGGCCTCAAGGACAGCCTGCTGCTGACAGCGGTGGGCGCGCTTGCGGTCACCGTTTTGGAACCGTTGATGGAATACCACGTCGACCGGTTCACGATGGGCAACCTCCGATCGAACCTGACGGAGACGGCGAGTACCATCTACTTCCGGGACGGCAACACGCAGGTGGCCCGCGAACTGGTCGACGAAGCCATAGAGATCGACGAAGAGCACGCCGACGCCCGCTATCTGCGCGCCTATCTGGACGGCATGGACTCGGTCTATCAACTGCTCAATTTGGAACGTACGCTGACCGACGAGGAGCAGGACGCCGCCCACCGCGCGCTGGCCGGCGCGGAGTTCCTGATCAATTCCGACGACGGCGACCCGCGCGGCTACCTCCTGCGCGGGCAAAGCTTCATGGCGCTGGAACGCTACGAGGAAGCCTTCCGGGCGCTTGCCCGCGCGCGCGACCTCGCGGCCGACCAGGGGGCGATGGCGATCCAGGCGCTCGCGCTCTGGCGTCTTGGCACCACGCGCCTGGAACGCGCGTCCAGCGGGAGCGACGGGCTGGCGGAAGACCGGCTGGAAATGGCTGACGACCCGTTCGCACAGGCGATGTCGGAGCTGTCGCGCTCGGTCGTCCTGTTCAAGCTCGCCGACACCGGCAGCCGTGAGGCTGAGGCCGGCAAGTGGCCGCGGCTCTGGCGCGGCATCGCGTTGCGCAACGAAAAGTGGGAACTCGACGGGGCGATCCGGGAGTTCGAGCTGGCGCTCGACGAGGACCCGAACTTCGCGCTTGCGGAGTTCAACAAGGGCGAGGCCTACTGGGCGAAGTGGATCAGCGCCGACCGGACACAGGTACCGCCCAAAACCATCGCGCAATGGCAGCAGACCGCGATCGATTCCTTCGAGCGGGCGCGGAAACTGGATCCCGGGCTTGCGCGCCCGTATTTCGGCCTTGGCCTGATGTTCGGCTCCGACATCAAATACGCCGTGGCGAAGCGCTACTTTGACAAGGCGCTGGAGCTAAGCCCCCTGTTTTTGCGCGCGCGCGAATTCCGCGCCCGGACGCTGCACAACATGGGCGCGTTCGAGCAGGCGATCGAGGACTTCGACGCGGCGATCGCGCTCGAGCCGTCGGAAGCCAGCCTGTTCGTCTACCGCGCGCGCTCGGAGATCGAACTGGGCAACCTCGTGCAGGCGCGTACCGACCTGCAGCAGGCGCGGGCGCTGGGCAACGGCGACCGCTTCCTGCCGCTGACCGAGGCCGAGTTGAGCCTTGCGCTCGGCATGCCCGAACGCGCGCTAGCCCAAGTCGAGGCGGCCCGCGCCAAGGCCAGGGCGACCGGTACCGACCGCGATTTCGCGGAGGCTTTCGAAGTCGAGGCGCGCGCGCATCATGCCCTGGCGCGCCGCGACGCGGCCCTCGACGCGATGAACGCCGCGGTCGCCCGCTCGACCTATCGACCGGAGCGCTTTCTCCTGGCGCGCGGCTGCCTGCTGTACGACTTCGGTCTGACCGCCAACGCCTTGACCGACTTTTCCATGGCCCTGCTGCAGGAACCGGAGTACGGCCCCGCCGCGTACGGCGAACTGGTGGCCCTGCGGAGCCTGGGCGTGTTCCCGGAGGCGCCGCGGCTGACAGGGGGTGCCGAGGCCCGCGCGCGCTTCTGGCAACTGAAAGACCCCTACGCCCGGCTGTGCCGCTTCGCGGAGGCGGGCAACGGGTAGCGGCGAACGCTGCGCCTAGCTGCAAAAACTTGCACGGTTTCCGTTTCGGCGAATGCGTTGAAACTTAGACCCGTTCAAGACACACTTCGGACAGTTGTCTTCTGTCCCGGAGGTGCCGCGCACTGGCGTCATGGAGAACTTCGCCGCAGCTTTTCTGGCCGCTTTCGAGCTGATCGTCGGGCTCGACCCGGAGCTGGTCGAGATCGTGGCGCTGTCGCTGCAGGTCAGCCTGAGCGCGGTGGTGTGCGCGGCGATTATCGGCCTGCCGATCGGCGCTGCCCTTGGGGTGGCGCGCTTTCCGGGCCGGCAGGCAGTGATCGTGCTGCTGAACGCCTTGATGGGCCTGCCGCCGGTGGTCGCGGGGCTGGTGATCTACCTGCTGCTGTCGCGCGCCGGGCCGCTCGGTGAGTTGGGCCTGCTGTTCACGCCGACCGCCATGGTGATCGCGCAGACCGTGCTGGTGACGCCGATCGTGGCCGCGCTGACCCGGCAGACGGTGGAGGACCTGCACGCCGAATACGCCGAGCAGTTCCGCTCGCTGTCGGTCGGCCCGCTGCGAGCGACGGCGACGCTGTTGTGGGACGGCCGCTACAGCTTGTTTACCGGGCTGCTCGCCGGTTTCGGCCGCGCGATCGCGGAGGTCGGCGCGGTGATCATCGTGGGCGGCAACATCAACCACGTGACCCGGGTCATGACCACGACGATCGCGCTCGAGACGTCCAAGGGAAACCTCGAGCTGGCGCTCGGCCTGGGGATCATCCTGGTCGCGCTCGCGGTCCTGGTGAACGCCGCGGTGATGAGCCTGCGCGGGCTGAGCGCGCAGGCGAACTGGTGAGGCCGGCGATGATGCACGCCACCGCCCAGCGGCACACCCGACACGCCGAGGACGCGCACAGCATCTGCCCGGCAACCGTCCAAGGCCTTACCTTCCAGGCCGGCGGACAGACCCTGTTGGACGGGATCGACCTCGCCCTCGACCGCACCAGTACCACCGTGATCATGGGACCCAACGGGGCCGGCAAAAGCCTGCTGCTACGCCTGCTGCACGGCCTGTTGACGCCGAGTGCCGGCGAGGTGCGCTGGAACGGCCGCGCGCCCGACCGCAGCGTGCGCCGGCGCCAGGCGATGGTGTTCCAGAAGCCGGTGCTGCTGCGCCGCTCGGTCCTTGGCAACGTGACCTACGCGCTTAAGGTCCAAGGCGTCGCGCGTGCCGAATGGCGCACGCGCGCACAGCGGGCGCTCGCCGACGCCGGGCTCGAGCGCCTTGCCCGCCGCCCCGCGCGGGTGCTGTC
>CAYRCO010000131.1:0-8201 GCA_964422775.1 uncultured Rhodovibrio sp. | reverse complement strand
GCCTAAGCGGGCTGCCGGCGGACGGCTCACGCGCCGATCGCTTCTGGGCAGCGTCGGCCTCGCCGCGGTGGCCGGTTGTGCGCGTCTCGGTGGGATCGGTACCGAGGAACACACGGTCCTCGCGCCGCCGTCCGACTACGAGGCGCTTGCGGAGGCGGACGTCCTGGCCACGCGAATCGAGGGCGCGGCCGCCCGCCACGGCGACCCGCACGGCTGGCCGGCGGCGACCGCCCCCGGCAGCGCCGCGGTGCACTGACCCGATCACCCCACGTGCCCAGTATCAGCGAACCGGGAGAGACGGCGATGGCCGGCCTGAGCGTGAACGAAATCATCGACCTGTCGGTGCTTCTGGTGGCGCGCGAGGAACGCCCGCGGGTGGGCGACCTGCCGGCGCGCCTGGGCGACCTGAGCGGCCAGTGGTTCACGCCCACGACCGAGGTGGTGGAGGGCCGGCTGCAAGCCCTCCACGAGGCCGGCTTCGTCGCCCTGGAAACGCGCGGCCTGCCCGCCGACTGGCGCGTGGCGATCACCGAGGAGGGCTGCGCGCACGCCCGCGAGCTCAGCACCAAGGCGGCGCCGGGGCGCTGCGCGGCGGCGATGCTGTGGTACGGCCTGCGGCTGTCGCTGCACGGCCTGCGGCCGGCCGACGACCGGGCGCAGACCTTTCTGGACATGGCGGCCGCCGACGCCGGGCTGCCGGCGATGACCCCGCTCGCCCGGGACCTGGCGAACAGCCGGCTGGCGGCGGAGTAGCGCGGCGCGGCGCCCTACCCCGCCGGCTGGCCGTCGCCCTCGGGGCGGGCACGGTCGCTGTCCAGGCCGCCGGAGAAGACGCGGCTGGCGTAGATGTCGGGCGCGTCGATGGTGGAGAGCGCCTCGGCGTCGAGCGGGCCCTGGGCGGTCTCGAACAGGCGCATCGCCTGGCGCAGGCGGGCGCGGTCGAGGGCGTTGCGCATGCTGCGGGCGTTGGCGAAGTGCGGCTGCTCCCGGCGCTTGGCGATGTATTCCTGGAGCGCCTGCTCCGCCTCGGGCGTCAGCTTGTAGTGCTGCTCGGCCAGCATCAGCTTGGCGATCTCCAAGAGCTCGTCGTCCTGGAAGTCCGGGAAGTCGATGTGGTGGGCGATGCGCGAGCGGAAGCCCGGATTGGACTGGAAGAACTTCGCCATCGCGCCGGTGTAGCCGGCCAGGATGACCACGAGGTCGTCGCGGTGGTTTTCCATCACCTGCAGCAGGATCTCGATCGCCTCGTGGCCGTAGTCGCGCTCGTTCTCCGGGCGGTAGAGGTTGTAGGCCTCGTCGATGAACAAGACCCCGCCCATCGCCTTCTTCACCACCTCCTTGGTCTTGGGCGCGGTGTGGCCGATGTACTGCCCGACCAGATCGTCGCGCGAGACGTTCACCACGTGCCCGCGGCGCAGGTAGCCCAGGCGGTGCAGCAGGTCGGCCATGCGCATGGCGACCGTGGTCTTGCCGGTGCCGGGATTGCCGGTGAAGGACATGTGCAGCGTCGGCGTCTCATGGGTCAGGCCCATGCGCGCCCGCGCCCGCTCGACCAAGAGCAGCGCCGCGGTCTCCCGGATCCGCCGCTTGACCGGCTGCAGGCCGATCAGCTCCCGGTCGAGCTCGTCCAGCACCTCCTGCACGCCGGCGTTCTGCCATTCGGCGTTCAGGTCGACGGTTTCGGGCGCGGGACTTGGCGTGGACCCGGGCTGCTGCTGTTGCGCCGCCTCCGGTTCGCCGGTGCCCTCGCTGCGCGGCCGGCGGCTGGGGCGCTGCGGGTCGAAGTCGTCGGCCATGGGTGTTTCCTGAATTCCAACACGTGAATTCCCCTCCTCCACTGGGAGGAGGGGTTCGGGGAGGAGGCGCCACGGGGATATGCCGAGGCCACCTCCTCTCCCCGCCCCTCTCCTCCCAATGGAGGAGAGGGAGAAAGTACCACCTACCCTTGCTCGCGGTAGCGCTGGCCGGGCGGGTTGGCGCTGGCATAGGGCTGCAGGGTGTACTGCTGCCGGCGCTTCGGGCCTTCGGTGCGCTCCAGGCGGAAGCCCGGCTCCTCCGCCGGGCGGTGGGCGATGAAGGAGAGGCGCGGGGCTTCCCAGCCGTGGCTGTTATCGAACGCCACGATCCGGATGTAGGTGTTGGGCAGCTGGTCGCGCGCCTCCTTCAGCTCCTCGACCAGCGCCTGGGCGTCGGGATTGTCGAACATCGGCCGGTTCCACATCTCCCAGTAGGTGTTCCGGGGATGCGGATCGTCGGTGTACTCCAGGCTGACGGCCCAGCCGTTGTCGATGCAGTACTGCACCTGCTTGTAGATCTGCTCGTCGCTCAGGTCGGGCAGGAAGGAAAAGGTGCCCTGGGTCAGTCGCATGATGCTCCTCCGCGAGCTGTCGCGAGAATCGCTTACGCGTTGGTCGGCGTGGTGACGTAGTCGGGCGCGTCGGTGGAGGTGTAGTCGAAGGTGACATCGCCCCAGGTCTCCAGCGCCTTCTGCAGCGGCGTGCACCACTTGGCCGCCTCGCGCAGGATCTCCGGACCCTCGTTCCAGGTGTCGCGGCCTTCGTTGCGCGCCAGGATCATCGCCTCCAGGGCCACGCGGTTGGCGGTCGCGCCGGCTTCGATGCCCATCGGGTGACCGATCGTGCCGCCGCCGAACTGCAGGATCGTGTCCTCGCCCAGATAGTGCAGCAGCTGGTGCATCTGACCGGCGTGGATGCCGCCGGAGGCGACCGGGAAGGTGCGGTTGAGCGAGGCCCAGTCCTGGTCGAAGAACAGGCCCTTCTCCAGGTTCTTGGGGTTATGCTCCTCCCGGCAGACGTCGTAGTAGCCGGCGGTGGTCATCGGGTCGCCCTCCAGCTTGCCGACGACCGTGCCGGCGTGGATGTGGTCGACGCCGACCAGGCGCATCCACTTGGCGATCACCCGGAAGGAGACGCCGTGGGTCTTCTGCCGGGTGTAGGTGGAGTGGCCGGCGCGGTGCAGGTGCAGGATCATGTTGTTGCGCCGGCACCAGTTCGCGAGCGACTGGATGCCGGTGTAGCCGACCACGAGGTCGACCATGATGATCGGCGAGCCGAGTTCCTTGGCGAACTCCGCGCGCTCGTACATCTGCTCGATGTCCGGGGCGGTGACGTTGAGGTAGGTGCCCTTGATCTCGCCGGTCGCGGCCTCGGCCTTGTTGACCGCCTCCATGCAGTAGAGGAAGCGGTCGCGCCAGTGCATGAACGGCTGGGAGTTAATGTTTTCGTCGTCCTTGGTGAAGTCGAGGCCGCCCTTCAGCGCCTCGTACACCACCCGGCCGTAGTTCCGGCCCGACAGGCCCAGCTTCGGCTTGACCGTGGCGCCCAAGAGCGGCCGGCCGAACTTGTCCAGCCGCTCGCGCTCCACCACGATCCCGGTCGCCGGGCCGTTGAACGTCTTCACGTAAGCCGGCGGGAAGCGCATGTCCTCCAGCCGCAGGCCCTTGAGTGGCTTGAAGCCGAACACGTTGCCGATGATCGAGGCGGTCACGTTGGTGATCGACCCCGGCTCGAACAGGTCCAGGTCGTAGGCGATGTAGGCGAACCACTGGTCCTCCGTGCCCGGGACCTGTTCCACGTGGTAGGCCTTGCCGCGGTACTTGTCGTAGGCGGTCAGGCGGTCGGTCCACACCACCGTCCAGGTCGCGGTCGAACTCTCGCCGGCGACGGCGGCCGCCGCCTCGATCGGATCGACGCCGTCCTGCGGGGTGATCCGGAAGACCGCCAGGATGTCGGTGTCCGCGGGCTCGTACTCCGGGCGCCAGAAGCCCATGTCGCGGTAGTTCAGGACGCCTTCCTTGTAGCGCTCCTTGGTGCTGAGCGGCTGGCTCGAGGACCCTTCCATCGGTTGCTCTCCCGTGTCTCCGGTCGGTTTATCGCGGGTGTCTTGAAAGACCGTCGGCGGCTCAGTCCGCGCGCCGGGCGCGTTCGACCAGCCGGCGGATCATCGGGGTCAGGATCAGCTGCATCGCCAGATCCAGCTTGGACCCCGGAATCACGATCGAGTTGGCGCGGCTCATCCAGCTGCCCTGGATCATCGAGATCAGGTAGGGGAAGTCGATCCCGCGCGGATCGCGGAAGCGGATCACCACCAGGCTCTCGTCCGGCGTCGGGATCCAGCGCGCGACGAACGGGTTGGAGGTGTCCACCACCGGCACGCGCTGGAAGTTGATGTCGGTCTGGGTGAACTGCGGACAGATCACGTTCACGTAGGAGTGCATCCGCCGCAGGATGGTGTCCGCCACCGCCTCGGTCGAGTAGCCGCGGGCGGCCTGGTCGCGGTGGATCTTCTGGATCCATTCCAGGTTCAACACCGGCACCACGCCGATCTTGAGGTCGGCGTGCCCGGCGATGTTGATGTTCTCGGTCTTCACCGCCCCGTGCAGCCCCTCGTAGAACAGCAGGTCGCTGTCCGGATCGAGGTCCTCCCAGTCGGTGAAGTGCCCTTCCGAGACGCCGTACGTCTCGGCTTCCTCGGGGGTATGCACGTAGTGGCGGGTCCGCCCGGTTCCGGTCTCGCCGTAGGCGCGGAAGGTCTCTTCCAGGTCCTGCAGGCGGTTCGCCTCGACCGAGAAGTGGCTGAAGGTGTTGTCGCCTTCCTCCGCGCGGCGCTGCAGTTCCGCCTTCATGTCGGAGCGGTTGTAGCGGTGAAAGGCGTCGCCCTCGATCGAGGCCGCCTTCACGCCCTCGCGCCGGAAGATCTGGTCGAAGGTGTGCTTGACGGTGGACGTCCCGGCGCCCGACGAGCCGGTCACCGAGATGATCGGATGGCGGATGGACATCGCCTCGCCTCCCGTTTGGTTCTTGTTGGTTAGCTGCGGAACAGGCCGCGCTCGGCGAACAGCGGCGACTGCGTTCGCTCGAAGCTGGGGTCGGTGTAGTACTTCGCGACCCGCTCGACCTTGGTCAGCGAGCCGACCACGAGCGGCGTGCGCTGGTGCAGCTCGGCCGGGGTCTTATCCAGGATGCGCCCGGTGCCGTCGGTGGCGCCGCCGCCGGCCTGTTCGATCAGGAACGCCATCGGCGCGGCCTCGTAGATCAAGCGCAGGCGTCCGTTCTCGTAGCCGCGGCGCTGGTCGTTCGGATACAGGAACACCCCGCCGCGCATCATGATCCGGTGCACCTCCGCGACCAGCGAGGCGACCCAGCGCATGTTGAACTTCTTGCCGCGCGGCCCGGATTCGCCCTCCAGCAGGTCGTCGACGAACGAGCGGATCGGCGGATACCACTCCTTGTAGTTCGACACGTTGATGGCGAACTCCTTGGTCTCGTGGGGCACCTGCACGCCGCGCTCGACCAGGCGGAACTGCAGGGTCTTGGGATCCAGGACGTAGTGGTCCGTCCCCTCGCCCACCGTGATCATCAGCGAGGTGTGCGGGCCGTAGACGAAGTAGCCCGCCGCGATCTGCTCGCGCCCGGGCCGGAACAGCGAGGATTCCGCCCCGCCCGGCGAGGTGGCGTAGACCGAGAAGATGCTGCCGACCGAGACGTTCAGCTCGATGTTCGACGAGCCGTCCAGCGGATCGACCGCGACCGAGATCGGCGCGGCCGGGTCCAGCTTCTGCACCTGGTCGTTCTCCTCGCTGGCGTAGTAGGCGACCGGCGCGTTGCGCAGCGCGTCGAGCAGCAGCTCGTTCGCGGTCACGTCCAGCGTCTTCTGGGTGTCGCCGGCGGCGTTCTCGCCCGCGACCTCCTCGGCGATCGCGCCGCCCAGCGGGCCCCAGCCGATCTGCCGGGAGATCTCCGCGGCGGCGTTGCACATCCCCTGGATCGTCTCCGCGGTCGCCCGGCGCTGCTCGTCCTGCCCGGCCCAGCGGGTCAGGATCGTGTCCAGGGTTTCGCGCGTCTTGGCGGCCGTGACCTCGGGCTCGCTCGGCATGTTCGTCCCTCCCGTGTTCTGTCGCGTCCTGTCGGCTTGCGCACCTTTGAGTGTATGCGCATCCCCCGTGGGAGTGCGCCCTTAACCAGCGTGGCGTGCAAGCCTTTCGCACATCGTGCGACCAGGAAGCCCAGGGTCCAGCGCCGCCCTTTTTGATCACGGGCGCACCCTGGCGCTTTGCCTTCCAAAAGAAAATTTAATAATCTAGAAGCGTAATTAAGGGGAACTAATGGCCGACCTGCGCAGTCTCTCGCTCCGCCAGCTCCGCGCGTTCGCCGCGACGATCCGCAACGGCTCCGTGACCGCCGCCGCGCAGGAGCTGTGCGTCACCCCGCCCGCCGTGACCACGCAGCTGAAGATCCTGGAACGCAGCGTGGGCGCGCCGATCTACACCCGCGACCGCGACGGGCTGGAGGCGACGCCGATCGGCCTGGAGATCCTGGAAGCCGCCAACGACATGGATGCGGTGGTGGAACGCTGCCGCAGCCGGATCGAGGCGCTGCAGGCCGGCGCCACCGGGGCGGTGACGCTGGGCGTGGTCTCGACCGGCAAGTATTTCGCCCCGCGGCTGGTCGCCGCGTTCATGCAGGCCTACCCGAACATCCGGGTGCATCTGTCGATCGGCAACCGCGACGACATCATCTCCGGCCTGGAACGCCGGCAGTACGACTTGGCGATCATGGGCCGCCCGCCCAAGCACATCGAAGTCGCGCAGGACACGCTGGGCGACCATCCCTACGTTCTGGTTGCCCAGCCGGACAGCTGGCTGCTCGATAAGAACGAGGTTACCGCCGCGGACCTGGCGCAGTGCACCTTCCTCACCCGTGAAGAAGGCTCGGGCACGCGGACCCTGATGTGGCGCTTCCTGGACCGGCTGGAGAGCGACCGGCCGTTCCACGTCTACGAGATGGGCACCAACGAGACGATCAAGCAGGCGGTGATGGCGGGCCTGGGGGTCGCGATCATCTCCGGCCACACGGTCCACACCGAATTGGCCGAGGGCAAGCTCGCCGCCGTCAACGCGCCCGGCCTGCCGATCATCCGGCAGTGGTACCTGATCCGCCGCGCCGACCGCGACCCGACCAACACTGCGCGCGTCTTCCAGGAGTTCGTGCTGTCCCGGCGCGGCGACTTCCTGCCCAAGACACCGTTCGCCGAGGCCTGAGATTCCGCCGCGCTCTTCGCACGGGTGATTCGCTAGACGCACCACTGGCTCGACGCCGCCCGCCGGCTGAAGGCTGAGTTGTCGTCCGCGACCACTCCGCGGCCACGGGGAGGACGCCGCGATGCAGCGCGGCGCCTGCGCCCCCGTCCCGTGCCTTACCGGCTTTTCGCCCAGCCGACGAAGTCGGCCGCCCGGCCCTGGAACTGATGCGCGCCGCCATGCCCGAGCGCGACCTCGACGGTGCGCGGCTGTACCGCGTCCTGGCACAGCACGACGTGGGCTTCGGGGTCGTCCGAATCCGGTTCGTCCGCCCCGATCAGGTCGAGCTTGACGCCGTTCTCCGCGGCGGTGCGCACCAGCGTGGTCGCGAGAAAGCCGGCGTTCAGCCACGCGTCCGGCTCGAAATCGGCGTCGCCGGCGCGTGCGCCGTGGTCGACCATGTGCGCGTCGATCGGATGCCAGAGCTCGCGGCAGGCCTTGACCGCGGTGTCGATCATCAAAGCCAGGTTATGCGTCCCGCCGATCTCGCCGAACAGGCGATGGGTGTCGTGGCGGCCGTGAATGTCGATCGTGGTGGCGGTCAAAAGTGCCTCGATCTCCTGATCTGGTGCGGTCAGGGTCTGTCGCGGAACGGATCGCCGCGACCCAAGCGGCGTGTCCGGACGGCCGCCCGATCGTCGGCAAAGGCGCGCCGCACCGCACACGGTGCCGACGAACGTTCGGGCACGGCAACACCTCAACCGCGGCGGCCAGGCCACGCCGACGGGACGAAGGCGAGCGGACGTTGCCCGCGGCTTCGTTCGGGGCCCAACGTCGCGAACGCCCCGCGCCCACCGGCGGCCTCAAGCGCCGTGCGGCTCCGCGGGCGCATCCGATGCCAGCATGCGTACCGGGACCGGGCATTCAGCTGGCCGGCGGTGCGCCGGACCCGAGGCCATCGCGATCCCGCCAGATACACGTGCGTTCCAACTAAACGGATCTTTGTACTCGGTTACCCGGTTAAGTTTCTGAATGTAAACAGAGAATCCGCCTGTGAGCGGCTCTGTGTACCCATGTAAACGACGGTTCTTCGGTATTGACAGCGATCGCTAAGTACGATTCGCATGAGACATGTACATCGAGTCGGTCCCCAATCGCCAGT
>CAYRCO010000130.1:0-8226 GCA_964422775.1 uncultured Rhodovibrio sp. | reverse complement strand
CAAGATAGTATGCGGGGATTGAACGATTAAGGCCTGGAGCCTTCCAAGCGGTTAAACTTTTGGGTAACCCGCAAACGTAATCGCGGATACGTTGTATCCGGAAGCCTGGCGCGTCGTTTTTCCCATATCACAGGATATAGATATGAGGCCGTTTGGACGCGACTCATTTCCAGGTCATCTGCACAAGCTAGCGGTGTAGGCGCGCGTATGCTTTCGGATAGGTGGACGTGAACAACTCCCCGCCCTTGGGCCGCGCGCCAAGGCGGACCCCCCGCGCAGCAGACGCCAATCCCGCAAGGTCTTGGGCAACGCACAACGCCGGGTGCTGTACGCGCGGCCGGTCGGTCCAAACGTCGTCGGTGAAGGTCTCACTTCCTGAAGACGGCGCAAGATTCAGCTGAAACGTGATTCCACGTTCGAGCACTTTGCCCTAGATCGCGATGCCGCGATCCCGGGCGTAGCCGCGCAGGCGCTCGCGCACACTATGATCGTGCGCCTCCGCGAGTTCCTGCATCAGCCGGGCGAGCGGCGGAAGATCGAGGCTGCGCACGGTAGCGCGAATCGCCGGCACCGCGCGCGGCGCCATCGACAGGTTGCGCAGCCCGCAGCCGATCAACGCCAGCGCGTCCAGGGGCTGGCCCGCCATCTCGCCGCAGACCGACAGGTCGACCCCGGCCTTGCGCGATTCCTCCGCCAGCCGCAGCAGCAGCCTGAGCCCGGGCGGCGAGACCGGGTCGTAGCGCCGGGCCAGGCGCGGGTTGCCGCGGTCGCTTGCGAAGACGTACTGGAACAGATCGTTGCTGCCGACCGCGACGAAGTCGGCCGTCCGGAACAGTTGCGGCAGCTGCCAGAGCAGGGCCGGCACCTCCATCATCGCGCCCACGCGGATCGCGCTCGGCAGGTCCTCTCCCCGGGCCTGGGCGCGCGCCCGCTCCAGTTCGACCAACTCGCGCGCCCGCTCGAGCTCGGCGACCTCGGTCACCATCGGGAACATGACGCGCAGCTCCCGCCCCTGCGCCGCCCGCAGCAGCGCGCGCAGCTGATGGCGCAGGATCACCGGCCGGTCGAGCCCGATGCGCAGCGCCCGCCAGCCCATGGCGGGGTTTTCCTCCTCGCTGCCGCGCCAGTACGGCAGCGCCTTGTCGCCGCCGACGTCGAGGGTGCGGAACACCACGGGCTTGTCGCCGGTCTGCTCCAGCACGCGCGCGTACAGGCGAGTCTGCGCGGCCACGTCGGGAAACTCCCGCCGCACCATGAACGGCACCTCGGTGCGGTACAGGCCGATCCCGTCGGCGCCGGATTCGGGCAACTGCGGCAGATCGACCAACAAGCCGGCGTTAATGAACAGGTTGACCCGGGTGCCGTCCTGGGTGACCGGCGGCAAATCCCGCGTCTCGGCATAGAGCGCGCTGCGCCGGGCGCGCGCGGCCATGCTCTCGGCGAAGCTGTCGCGCACGCTTTCCGCCGGGCGCAGCAGGAACTGTCCGGTATCGCCGTCGACCAGCGCCTCGTCGCCCGCGCGCGCTTCCGCAAGCGCGCCGCGGCACCGGCCCAGCACCGGAATGTCGAGCGCCCGCGCCACCACCGCGACGTGGGCGGTCGGGGAGCCTTCCTCCAGCACCACCGCGCGCAGCCGCTCGCGGTCGTAGTCGAGCAGTTCGGCCGGGCCGAGGGTGCGCGCCAACAGCACGATATCGTCCGGCAGTTGGTCGCTGGCGGACCCGCCGTCGCCGCCGGTCAGGTGATGCAGCAAACGGTTGGCGAGGTCGTCGAGGTCGCTCAGCCGTTCGCGGATGTAGGGATCGCGCACCTCCGCCATGCGCGCGCGTGTATCGTTCTGCACCTTTTGCACCGCCGCCTCGGCGGTAAGGCCGCCGTTGACGGCTTCGCGGATCCGGTTCAGCCAGCCGCGGTCCTCGGCGAACATGCGGTAGCTGGCCAGCACCTCCTCGTGCTCGCCGCCCGTGGTGGCGAAGCTCGCCTGGCGCATCAGCTCGTCGAGGGCGCTGTGCATCTCCGCCACCGCCGCGCGCAGGCGCTCGTGCTCGGCGTCCGGGTCCTCGGCGACGGTCTGGCGGATCACGATGCCGCGCTCGTGCAGGACGGTCCGGCCCAGCCCCAGCCCGTCGTTTAGGACGATCGCGGGCAGGCGCACCGGCAACAGGGCGGCGGTGTCGGACTGCGATTCCTCGGCGGAGACAAGTTCGCCGGAGGCGACCAGCTCGGCCAGCACCATGGCCACCGTCTCCAGCGTCTCCAGCTCTTCCTCGGCGTAGTTGCGCTGGGTGGCGTTCTGAATGACCAGCACGCCCAGGACCCGCCCGTCGCGCAGGATGGGGACGCCCATCAGCGACTGGAACGGATCCTCGCCGGTCTCCGGACGGTAGGCGAAGTCGGGATGGTTCTGCGCGTCGGCGAGACGCAGCGGCCGGGCGTTGAGGGCGATGTTGCCGACCAGACCCTCGCCGTTGCGCAGGCGCGTGGTGTGCACCGCTTCCGGCTTCAGGCCCTGGGTCGCGAACAGCTCCAGCACCTCGCCCGCGCGCATGACGTAGACCGAACACACCTCGGCCACCATGTCCTGCGCGATCAGCCGGACGATCTGGTCCAGGCGTTCCTGGGCCGTGCCGCCGCCCTTCATGATGTCGCGCAGGACCCGCAGCAGCCGACGGGAGCCGGCCCAGCCGAGGACCTGTTGCGCCATCGCTTGACTAGCCTGTGGGGCTCGGGGGGTGGAGGAAGCCGGTCATCGCGCCCGGTCTTCCGGCGGTCATTCGGCGTCCAGGCCGTAGGCGGTGTGCAGGGCGCGCAGAGCGAGCTCGGTGTACTCCTCGGCGACCAGCACGGACACCTTGATCTCGCTGGTCGAGATCACCTGGATGTTGATGCCCTTCTCGGAGAGCGCTTCGAACATCGTGCTGGCGACACCGGCGTGCGAGCGCATGCCCACCCCGATTACGGAGATCTTCACCACGTTCGTGTCGGGCACCAGCTCCTCGTAGGCGAAGCCGGCGTCCTTGTCCTGCAGCAGCTTGACCGTGCGGTCGTAATCGTCCTTGCCGACCGTGAAGGTCAGGTCGGTATAGCCGCCTTCCGGCGAGACGTTCTGGACGATCATGTCGACGTTGATGTGCTGCTGGGCGAGCGAGCCGAACACCCGCGCCGCCGAGCCCGGTTTGTCGGGGACGCGGGTCAGGGTGATCTTGGATTCGTCCCGGCTGTAGGCGATCCCGCTGACGACTTCCTTTTCCACGATCTCGTCCTCGTCCACGATGAGAGAGCCCGGCTTGTCTTCGAAGCTGGAGAGCACCTGGACGCGCACCCGGTGCTTCATGGCCATCTCGACGGCGCGGGTCTGCAGCACCTTCGCGCCCTGGCTGGCCAGTTCCAGCATCTCCTCGTAGGTGATCCTATCCAGCTTCCGCGCCTTGGTCACGATGCGCGGATCGGTGGTGTAGACCCCGTCGACGTCGGTGTAGATGTCGCAGCGTTCCGCATCCAGCGCGGCGGCGATCGCCACCGCCGAGGTGTCGGAGCCGCCGCGGCCCAGGGTGGAGATCCGGTTGCTGTCGTCCACGCCCTGGAAGCCGGCGAACACCGCGACCTGCCCCTCGCCCATCCGGCGGATGATCTCCTCGCCCTCGATGCTCTCGATCCGGGCGCTGCCGTGGGCGTCGTCGGTGCGGATCGGGACCTGCCAACCGAGCCACGAGCGCGCCGAGACCCCCTGCTCCTGCAGGGCGAGCGCGGCCAGGCCGCAGGTGATCTGCTCGCCGGCGGAGACGACCGTGTCGTATTCGCGGGTGTCGTAGAACTTGGAGGTGTCGCGGACGTAGCCGACCAGTTCGTTGGTCACGCCCGACATCGCCGAGACGACGAGCCCGACCTCGTTGCCCGCGTCGACCTCCGCCTTGACCCGCTCGGCGACCTTCTTGATGCGCTCGACGTTGGCGACGGACGTGCCGCCGAACTTCATCACGATGCGGGCCATGGGCGCTCCGGGCCGTGGGTGGGCGGTTGGACCGTACGGGCGGTTGCAGGCGACAGGCGAACGGAAGCGCGCCCTCGAGCGCTTTCAGCACACGTGCGAGCTGCTTGGCGCGCCTGGCGTCAGGTCGCGGCCGCGACCCAGCGCTGTTGCCCGTCGGACGGCGGCCACCCATACTCTATACGCGCTTTGCAGCGCAAGAAATCGCACGGCGGAACGCCGCTCACCCGCGCGCGGCTGGCGCGTTTTCCGCGCCCAGCAGCGCGCGTGAATAGCCCGCCGACATCACGCCGCCGGCCGACACCAGGAGCCGTCCCGACCATGGAGCAGCCACCCACAGCCACCCGTCAGCAAGGCGATCCTGCCGCTGTCGAGGGGGTCAGCGTCGACCCGCAGGAGATCGACAAGTTCGCCCGCATGGCGGAGACCTGGTGGGACCCCGAGGGCGAGATGAAGCCGCTGCACGCGCTCAATCCGGTGCGCGTCGGCTACATCCGCGATCATCTGGCGGCGCACTTCAAGCCGGCGGCCGCGCCCGGGCGCGCGTTCGCGCCGCTCGACGGGATCGATCTGCTCGACGTCGGCTGCGGGGCGGGCCTGCTCGCGGAACCGCTGGCGCGCCTGGGCGCCGCGGTGACCGGCATCGACGCGTCGGCGGAAGCGGTCAAGGCCGGGCGCGCGCACGCCGAGCTGCAGGGCCTGGAGATCGATTACCGGATCGGCACGGTGGAAGCCCTGGCCGAGACCGGCCGGCAGTTCGACGCGCTCACGATCATGGAGGTGATCGAACACGTCCCCGACGTCGACGCCTTCCTCGCCACCTGCGGCCGGCTGGTGCGCCCGGGCGGGCTGGCGGTCGTCTCCAGCGTCAACCGGACGGCGAAGTCGTTCCTACTCGCCAAGGTCGGGGCGGAATACGTGCTCGGCTGGCTGCCGCGCGGCACCCACGACTGGCGGCGCTTCGTCAAACCGTCGGAAGCCGCGCGCGGCCTGCGCGCCGGCGACCTGCGCGTGTGCGAGGTGACCGGCGTGGTTTTCGACCCGCTGAACGGCTGGCACACCGCCCGCGACAGCGACGTCAATTACATGATCGTGGCGGAGAAACCGCGGCACGGTTGACACGGATCTGCCGCGGGCCCTTGGAATCCACGGCCCGTCGACACAAAGTGTGGGGCGACGGCGTCCAAACCGCGCCCGCCGGGTCGCATCGGCCCCGCGCGGACCGGTCCAACACGCGCCCGGGCTGGCGCGGGTTGACCCCGCGCGCAATCACCGGCGCGCAATCAGACGATTCACCCCGGAACCGACAACCTCCCGGAAGAGACAGCCGAGAAGGAACACCATGTCGCTGACCAAGACGCTCGCAAGCTGCGCGGCCGCCGTCGCCCTCGCCTTCGCCGCGCCGACGGGCATCCCGACCGCCAGCGCCCAGGACGGTGGGCTCGAGACGCAGCTCGACCAGCAGCAGGGCGGCGGCCTGCAGACCCAGCAGAACCAGGGTCAGGGCCAGGGCCAAGGCCAAGGCCAGGGCCAGCAAGCCAACGTCGAGAGCACCAGCTATGAGGACTGGGTCGTCCAGTGCCGCGTCGAGAACGGCCAGACCGGCCCCTGCCGGATGGGCCAGGGCGTGCGCAACAGCGACAACCAGCAGGAGATCATGCAGGTCATCGTGGCGCGCCCGCCGAATGGGGGCACGATCGCCAACTTCGTGGTACCGCTCGGCGTCAACTTGCAGGCCCCGCTGCAGATCGCCGTCGACGGCAACCAGCTGGGGCAGGCGGACTTCGTGTCCTGCGTGC
This sequence comes from uncultured Rhodovibrio sp., assembly GCA_964422775.1. Classification (GTDB taxonomy): domain Bacteria; phylum Pseudomonadota; class Alphaproteobacteria; order Kiloniellales; family Rhodovibrionaceae; genus Rhodovibrio. The sequence goes on along the minus strand of CAYRCO010000130.1, from coordinate 2,439 downwards.
AGCGCGGCTGCGTGGCGCGGCTGCAGGTCTCCGACGGCATGCTGAGCGCGATGAAGCAGGGCCGGCGTCTGCAGGTCACGCTGACCGGTCAGCGCGGCAACACCCGCACCGTGCCGGCCAGCCTGCTCGGCTTCACCGACGCTTATAACGCGCTGACCTCGTAAGGCGTCGCGCCCGACGGCCCGATCCGCCGAGGACCGCGCGTGGCGCCGCCGCCGTCCGACTGGGTCTGCCGCTTCGCCGGCTGTGTGCCGGCGGGGCCGGTGCTGGACCTCGCCTGCGGCGGCGGCCGCCACGGCCGCCTTTTCCGCGCCCGCGGGCATCCGATCACGCTGGTCGACCGCGATCTGTCGGGTGTGGCGGACCTGATCGGCCAAGACGGGGCGGAGACGCTCGAGGTCGACTTGGAGGACGGCGGCCCGTTCCCGCTCGCCGGCCGGGTCTTCGCGTGTGTCGTGGTCACCAATTACCTGTACCGCCCGCTGCTGCCCGCCCTGGTCGCCGCGGTGCAGCCGGGCGGCGTGCTGCTGTACGAGACGTTCGCCCAGGGCCAGCAGCACCTGGGCCGGCCGACCAATCCCGACTTCCTGCTCGAACCCGGCGAGTTGCTGGAGACGGTGCGCGGCGCACTCACCGTCACCGCCTACGAGGACCGCACTCTCCACCGCCCCGACCCGGCGCGCGTCCAGCGGATCTGCGCGGTGCGTCCCGACGCGCAAATTACACGTAAAACGTGAATTTTTTGTCCGATGTAATTTAGTTTGGTGTGCAGAGGCATGCGCGCTAGGATTGTCAGATAGTTGTCGCTCTCGCCCATATAGGTTGGACGTTTGCCGCGGCGGGGAAGGAACGGGGTATGTATAAACGTGTGCTAATGGCCGGCGCCGCGGCGCTCGCGCTGACGGGTTGTGGCGATAACGTCAAGCCGGGGTTCGTCGCCAAGCAGTGGGCAGGCGAGATGCGGGAGTTGCAAATCAATCCCGTGTTCCCCCCGCGCGAGGACTTCCAGGTAGGCGACATCTACCTGCCGGCAGTGCCGCAGGATAAGGTCGACCAAGCCTTTGACGAAAAGGGCTATCTACCGATCTCGGTCTGGCTGATGGAGGCCGGCGGAGACGGCGCAGCCGCCAGCAAGCTGAAGACCTTCTACGAAGATCGCAGCACCTATCCGCAGACCTCGAAGGCGGTCGTCGATGCGGTTCAGCAGGCATCGGAGCCGGAGAGCGGCAACGGCGGCCAGGGTTCCGGGGGGAGCGGAGACGATAACGCAAGCGGCAGCGAACTGAGCGGCCCGGTGCCGCAGCCGGTGCTCGACTGCGCCGACGTGGCCGGCGGCAGCGGGGACAGTTGCAACATCTTCACCGGCAACGAGAAGACCAAGATGCGCCGGATGCGCATCGTCGGTTTCCCGACCTTCCTGTCGACCACGATCACGCAGGGCAACCTATCCGCGTTCGTTCCGGTCGAAGCCTTCTCGGCCGCGCTGGGGCTCGACTTCGGCGATATCGAGAAGGTGTCGGTCAACGTGCCGGTCGCCGAATCGGTCGGCCTGCCCGCGGTAACCGCGCTGGAACTGGCGGAGACAAGCCTTAGGGACAGCAAGGGGCAGCTCTGCGCCGGCATGAAAAACGGCGAGCCGATGGGACGCATTCGTGCGCTGCTGCCCGATGGCCAACGCGTGGACGGCAAATTCCCGCCGTCCTTCCATGCGCTGGTCGTGAGCGAGGTGTTCTATACCCGCGCCATCGAAATTTCGATCGAGACGCAGCAAAGCTTCGGTCTGGGCGCCCGGCTGCAGACGCTCGCGCCCAGCAGCGGCGGCACGGCGGCACAGGCCGGCCAAGCGGCTCAGCAAGCCGACACGCAAAACCAGTCCGGTACGCAGGACGGCAACACGGACAGCACGGCACCCGCGTCCGGTTCTGGCTCTGGCACTCAGCAACAGACCGTGCCGGGCGCCGTCGAGACACTCAAGCGACTGAGGCAATCGACCTCGGACCTCCCGTCGGCGCCCGGCGGAAGTCTGCAGATCGTCTCCGTGTCGGACGGCAATGTCGGCATGCGCCGCATGTTCGATCGGCCGATCGCAATCGGCTATCGCGGCTTGTCGCTCCAGGTAAACCCAGCAAACTGTGCGGTCATCCGCGGCACGCCGACGGATACACCGCTGCCTAAGGCCTTGAACCCAGCCAGCGGCTGAGTCCGGGCCCGCCTGCTCAACAGGCCAGCGCTGCCTAGAGCGACATCCTCGAAGGCCGTACCGGCCTTCGGGCTGAATGGCGTTCTAACTTATTGAAGACAGGGCAAGATGTTGGAAGGTGATTCTACCTCTCAGCATCCTGCCCTAATCGGCCGCTACCACCTGGAACCCCCGGTCGTGCGTCAGCGACGGGATCCAGCCGCGCGCCTGCGCCACGGCCTCGGGGTCGATCTCGACCG
>CAYRCO010000129.1:6255-8482 GCA_964422775.1 uncultured Rhodovibrio sp. | reverse complement strand
ACAGGATGAACTTCGACAGGTCGGTGTCCTTCGCCAGATCCGCGACCTGCCGCTGCACGTAATCGGCGTCGATCGTGACCTGCTCGCCGCTGCGCTCGCTCGCGGTGTAGGAGATCTCGTCGAGCAGCCGTTCCATCACGGTGTGCAGGCGCCGGGCGCCGATGTTCTCGACGCTGGAGTTGATTTCCGCGGCCAGGTCGGCGAGCGCGTCGATCGCGTCGTCGGTGAAGGTCAGGGTGACGTTCTCGGTCTCCAGCAGCGCCTTGTACTGCCGGATCAGGCTGTTCTCCGGCTCCATCAGGATGCGCTTGAAGTCGTCGCGCGTAAGCGCCTGCAGCTCCACCCGGATCGGCAGGCGGCCCTGCAGTTCCGGCAGCAGGTCCGAGGGCTTGGCGTAGTGGAACGCGCCGGAGGCGACGAACAGGATGTGGTCGGTCTTGACCGTGCCGTGCTTGGTGGCGACCTGGGTGCCCTCGATCAGCGGCAGCAGATCGCGCTGCACGCCCTCCCGGCTGACGTCGCCGCTGGTCTGGCTGGCGGCGGTGATCTTGTCGATCTCGTCCAGGAAGACGATGCCGTTGTCCTCCACCGTGCGGATCGCCTGGGACGACAGCTTGTCCTGGTCCAGCAGGTTGTCCGCCTCCTCCTCGGTCACCTGCTGCAGGGCGTCGGCGACGCGCAGCTTGCGGGTCTTCTGCTTGCCCTGGCCGAAGGCTTTCCCGAACAACTCGTTCAGGTTCATCATCCCCATCTGGCCGCCCTGCATGCCGGGGATGTCCATCATCGGCATGCCGCCGCCGGAATCCGAGACGGCGATGTCGATCTCCCGATCGTCCAGCTCGCCGCCGCGCAGCATGCGCCGGAACTTGGTGCGGGTCTCGCCCTGGGCGTTCTGGCCGACCAGCGCGTCCAGAACCCGCTCCTCGGCGTTGAGCTCGGCCGAGGCCTGGACCTCCTTGCGCAGCCGTTCGCGGGTCATCGAGATCGAAATCTCGACCAGATCGCGGACGATCTGCTCAACGTCGCGGCCGACGTAGCCGACTTCGGTGAACTTGGTCGCCTCGACCTTCAGGAACGGCGCGTGGGCGAGCTTGGCGAGCCGGCGGGCGATCTCGGTCTTGCCCACGCCGGTCGGCCCGATCATCAGGATGTTCTTGGGCAGCACCTCCTCGCGCAGCTCGTCCGGGAGTTGCTGGCGGCGCCAGCGGTTGCGCAGCGCGATCGCGACCGAGCGCTTCGCCTCCGCCTGCCCGACGATGTAGCGGTCGAGCTCGGAGACGATCTCGCGCGGGGTGAAGGCGGCGTTGCCGGCCTTGCGCTTGGCGTCGCGATTGGCCTGCGGGCCGCTGCCCTGGGCGCCGTTGCCGCCCGGAGCCGAGCCGCCCGAGGCGTTGCCGGAGTTGTCGGGCCCGGAGTTGTCGGGTTGGGTGTCGCTGTCAGCGGGCATCGAGTTTCTCGATCGTGATGGAATCGTTGGTGTAGATGCAGATGTCCGCGGCGATTTTCATCGCCTTGCGCGCGATGTCCTCGGCCGAATAGCCGTCGACGTCGATCAGGCCGCGCGCGGCGGCGAGCGCGTAGGGGCCGCCGGAGCCGATGCCGATCAGCCCGTCCTGCGGGTCGAGCACGTCGCCGGTGCCGGTCAGCACCAGCGAGTTCTGCGCGTCCGCGACCGCCATCATCGCCTCCAGCCGGCGCAGGTAGCGGTCGGTGCGCCAGTCCTTGGCGAGCTCGACGCAGGCGCGCTTCAGCTGGCCCGGATGCTGCTCGAGCTTGCCCTCCAGGCGCTCGAACAGCGTGAAGGCATCCGCCGTCGCCCCGGCGAAACCGGCGATCACGTCGCCCTTCGTGCCGAGCGGGCGGACCTTGGTAGCTTTCGCCTTCATTACCGTGTTGCCGAATGTGACCTGGTCGCCGTCGCCGATCACCACCTGGTCGCCCTTGCGCACCGACAGGATCGTCGTGCCGTGCCAGGGTTGTTGCGACTGCGGGTTTGCGGAGCCTGGGCCGTCCTGTGTCATGCCTGACAAATGAGGGAACCCGGCGGCGCGTTCAAGACGCGCCGCGCTGGCGAGCGTGCGGCGATCCTGCTACAAGTCCGCGCGGTTGAGGGGTGCCGTCGGAAAGACGAGCGCCTCGGTGGGTCCCTCTCCCTTGACGGGAGAGGACAGGTGAGGGTGGAAATCCCCGGCGTCCGGCGAGGATTCCCACCCTCACCCTCCCACGA
>CAYRCO010000129.1:0-6245 GCA_964422775.1 uncultured Rhodovibrio sp. | reverse complement strand
CGGGCCCCTCCCTCTCCCCTCGAGAGAGAGGGGATGTTGGTGTGCCGTGCGCTTGAGCGGCGTGCATCAGGTGAAGGAACAAATGCCATGCGCGAAGGGCGCGTCGAGCGGAAGACCAGCGAGACCGAGATCGCCGTCCGGGTGAACCTGGACGGCACCGGGGCGTACAAGGTCGATACCGGGATCGGCTTCCTGGACCACATGCTGGCCCAGCTGGCCCGCCACGGCCTGCTCGACCTGGAGGTGACGGCCAAGGGCGACCTGCACATCGACGCGCACCACACGACCGAGGACACCGGCATCGCGCTCGGCCAGGCGGTGGCGCAGGCCCTGGATGAGCGCAAGGGCATCCAGCGCTACGGCCACGCCTACCTGCCGATGGACGAGGCGCTGACCCGGGTCGCGCTCGACCTGTCGAACCGCGCCTACCTGGTCTGGAAGGTCGAGTTCAGCCGCGACAAGCTGGGCGACTTCGACACCGAGCTGTTCCGGGAGTTCTTCCAGGCATTCGCCCAGAACGCCGGGATCACGCTGCACGTCGAGACGCTGTACGGCGATAACAACCACCACATCGCCGAATCCGCGTTCAAGGCACTGGCCCGGGCGCTGCGCGCGGCGGTCGAGATCGACCCGCGCAAGGCCGACCAGGTGCCGTCCACCAAGGGCGCCCTGTAGCATCCGCTTTGACTCCGGCGGGGCGGCCGTGCTTGCACCCGGCCGTTTTCCGCCCTCGTTGCCTAGGCGAAACGACATGACCCGCAGTACCATCGCCGTGATCGACTACGGCTCCGGCAACCTGCGCTCGGCCGCCAAGGCGCTGGAGCGCGCGGGCCGGGAGGCCGGCCTGGCGGCCGACGTCCGGGTCAGCGACCGAGCCGAGGACGTCGCCGCGGCAGACCGGATCGTCCTGCCCGGCGTGGGCGCGTTCGGCGACTGCTGGCGCGGGCTGAACGCCCTCGACGGCGTGGTCGACGCGCTGCACGAGACCGTGATCGGTGCCGGCCGGCCGTTCCTGGGCATCTGTGTGGGCATGCAGCTGATGGCGACCCGCGGGCTGGAGTACGGCGAGACGCCCGGGCTGGACTGGATCCCGGGCGAGGTCGACGCGCTCAGGCCCGCCGATGCCGCGCTCAAGATCCCGCACATGGGCTGGAACGCGCTCGAGCCGGTCGAACCGCGCCATCCCGTGCTCGAGGGCCTGAGCGCGGACGCGCACGCCTACTTCGTGCACTCCTACGCCTTCCAGGCCGGCCAGCCGTCGCACGTGCTGGCGACCACCGACTACGGCGGGCCGGTCACGGCCGTGATCGGCCGGGACAACCTGGTGGGCACCCAGTTCCATCCCGAGAAGTCACAATCCACCGGCTTGCGCCTGCTTGCGAATTTCCTCACCTGGACGCCATGACCCGGAACACCGAGACGAAAGCGCCCGCGACGGCCGTCGAACTGATGACCGAACTGGTCGGTGCGGATCTGCACGACCTGTGCGACGCGGCCGAGTCCGCGATCGAGGACGGCGGCGGCTTCGGCTGGCTGAAGGCGCCCGAGCGCCACGTCATGGAATCCTACTGGCGCGGCGTGCTGCTGGTCCCCGAGCGCGAGCTGTGCGTCGCCCGTCTGGACGGCGTGATCGCGGGATCCGCGCAGCTGCAGCGCGCCCCGCGCAACAACGAGGCGCAGGCCTACGTCGGTCAGCTCACCACCTTCTTCCTGGCGCCCTGGGCGCGCGGCCACGGCCTGGCGCGCCGGCTGGTCGAGGCGGTCGAGGCGCGCGCGGTCGAGCACGGCCTGCAGGCCGTCACGCTCGACGTGCGCGAGACCCAGACCCGCGCGATCCAGCTGTACGAGGCGATGGGCTACCGGCGCTGGGGCACCAACCCCTACTACGCCCTGGTCGACGGCCAATGGGTCGGCGGCCACTACTACGTCAAGCCGCTGGAGGCGGGGCAGGCGCCGGCCGGCACGGGCGCCGGCCCCGCACGTGGGGACGCACGCTGATGCACCTGTTCCCGGCGATCGACCTCAAGGGCGGTCAGGCGGTGCGGCTGCTGCGCGGCGACATGGCGCAGGCGACCGTGTTCAACGACGACCCGAGCGCCCAGGCGGCGGACTTCAAGGCCGCCGGGTTCCGCTGGCTGCACCTGGTCGACCTGGACGGCGCGTTCGCCGGCCGGCCGGTCAACGCCGACGCGGTTGAGCGGATCGTGGCGGCCGTCGGCGACACGCCGGTGCAGCTGGGCGGCGGCATCCGCGACCTGGCGACGATCGAACGCTGGCTCGAGCGTGGCGTCACCCGGGTGATCCTGGGCACGGTCGCGGTCAAGCATCCGGAACTGGTCGCCCAGGCCTGCCGCGCCTTTCCCGGGCGCATCGTGGTCGGGATCGACGCGCGCGCCGGCCGCGTGGCGACGGAAGGCTGGGCGGAGACCAGCGAGCTCGCCGCCGCCGAGCTTGCCAAGCGGTTCGAGGACGCCGGCGTGGCCGCGATCGTCTACACCGACATCGACCGCGACGGTGCGCTTCAGGGCGTCAACGTCGAGGCAACGGCCGAGCTCGCCCGCGCAGTCGACATTCCGGTGATCGCGTCCGGCGGCGTTTCCGGAATCGAAGACATCCGCCGGCTGATGGCGGTCGAGCGCCTGGGTGTGACCGGCGCGATCCTCGGCCGGGCGCTCTACGACGGCCGGATCGACCCGAAGGCCGCGCTCGAACTCACGAGCCAGCAGGAGGCGTGAGGCGATGCTGAAGGCCCGCATCATCCCCTGCCTGGACGTCAAGGACGGCCGCGTGGTCAAGGGCGTCAACTTCGTCGGCCTGCGCGACGCCGGCGATCCGGTCGAGCAGGCCAAGGTCTACGACGCCGCGGGCGCGGACGAGCTGACCTTCCTGGACATCACCGCCAGCCACGAGGACCGCGGCATCCTGCTCGACGCCGTCCGGCGCACCGCGGAGGCCTGCTTCATGCCGCTCACCGTCGGCGGGGGCGTGCGCACGCTGGAGGACATCCGCCAGCTGTTGCTGGCGGGCGCCGACAAGGTCTCGGTCAACACCGCCGCAGTGAAGACCCCGGAATTCGTGCGTCAGGCCGCGGAGAAGTTCGGCGACCAGTGCATCGTGGTCGCGCTCGACGCCAAGGCGACCGACAACCCGGAGATCGAGAGCGGCTTCGAGATCTTCACCCACGGCGGGCGCAACGCGACCGGCATCGACGCGGTTCGCTGGGCCCGGAAGATGGAGCAGCTGGGCGCGGGCGAGATCCTGCTGACCTCGATGGACCGGGACGGCACCCGCGTCGGCTACGACATCCCGCTCACCCGCGCGATCGTGGACGCCGTCGGCATTCCGGTGATCGCCTCCGGCGGGGTGGGCAGCCTCGACCACCTGGTCCAGGGCATCCGGGCGGGCGGCGCCTCGGCCGTGCTCGCGGCCTCGATCTTCCACTTCGGCGAGCACACAATCGCGGACGCGAAACAGGCCTTGCTCGACGCCGGCCTGCCAGCCCGCCCGCCGCACGTCTTCTAGACCTTCAGACCCGAACGCCAAGCGAGCCGACACACCCCATGACCGAACGCGCCAATACCCACGTGCTCGACGAGCTCCACCGGGTGATCCAGAGCCGGCAGGGCGCGGACCCGGAAAGCTCCTACACCGCCAAACTGCTCGCGGCCGGTCCGGACAAGGTGTCCAAGAAGCTGGGCGAGGAGGCGGTCGAGGCGGTGATCGAGGGGGTGCGCGGCGACAACGACGCGCTCGCCAACGAGAGCGCCGACCTGCTGTACCACCTGCTGGTGCTGTGGACCGCGCGCGGTCTGGAGCCCGAGCGGGTCTGGCAGGCACTGGAAGCGCGTCTGGGTACGAGCGGCATCGCCGAGAAGATGGCGCGCAAGAAGCAGGCTTGAACCTATCCGCGGCACACAAGCGCGAACCAGGGAGCGAGACGACGATGGCCAGCTACGACGACGACAACGTGTTCGCCAAGATCCTGCGCGGCGAGATCCCCTGCGACAAGGTCTACGAGGACGACCACGTCCTGGCTTTCAACGACATCAACCCCCAGACGCCGACCCACGTGCTGGTGATCCCCAAGGGCAAGTACGTCTCCTCAGACGACTTCTTCAACGAGGCGAGCGACGCGGAGATCGCCGCGCTGTTCCGCGCGGCGGGCAAGATCGCCCGCGACAAGGGCCTGCCGGACGACGGCTACCGCATCCTCGCCAACTGCGGCCGCGACGCCCACCAGGAGGTCCCGCACTTCCACCTGCACATCTTCGCCGGCTGCGATCTTGGCGTGATGATCCGTCCGAACCGGTAGGGTGCAGGGGCGCGACCGAGGGGGCGTCGGACGGCATCCGTGTGACGTCGACCGAATTCCGTAGGGCGGGTTCGCGCTTGCAACCCGCCGAGCGCCGGTTCGGGCGTCAGATCGGTGGATTGCCGCGAAGCGCGGCGAATCCACCCTACCGCCCGCTCGATAAATAGTGGACGTCATCCTGAGCAGGCTTGCAAAGCAAGCCGTGTCGAAGGACGCCTAACGGCTGCTGCCACCACCCCAACCGCCCCACCCTTGCCATCGTCCAGGCGCCGGTCGATGCTCCCGGCAGTTGCACGTGAAACCGCCGGGAGCCCGACACCGTCATGCCGACCGATTCCGCCCCGCCGCAGCCGCCCCTGCCGCTGCGTCCGGAAGTGGACGCGCTGGAGCCGTCCAAGATCGTGGCGCTGTGGCAGCAGGGCTTCGGGCGGGACGACCTGATTCCGCTGTGGGTCGGCGAGGGCGATCTGACCACGCCGCAGTTCATCTGTGAGGCGGCGACGAAGGCGCTCGCCGACGGCCACACCTTCTACACCCACAAGCGCGGCTGGCCGGCACTGCTGGACGCGCTGGACGCCTATCACGGCCGCCTGCACGGCGTCCGGCCGGGCGCGGGCCGGCTGTCGCTGACCAGTGCCGGCATGAACGGCATCCAACTGACCCTGCAGGCGATCCTTCGTTCCGGCGACGAGATGATCGCGCTCACCCCGGTCTGGCCGAACGCGCTGTCGGCGGCGCGGATCCACGGCGGGGTGATCCGGGACGTGCCGCTCACCAAGCGCGCGGACGGTGGCTTCACGCTGGATGCGGACGCGCTGGAAGCCGCGATCGGGCCGAAGACCCGCGCGATCTTCCTGGCAAGCCCGTCCAACCCGACCGGCTGGACCGCCGGCGCGGACGACCTGCGCGCGGTGATCGACCTGTGCCGACGGCACGGCGTCTGGCTGATCGCCGACGAGGTCTACCACCGCTTCGTCTATGACCGCCCGCAGCCGGCGAGCGCGCCCAGCGTGCTGCCGCTGATCGACCCGGAAGACCCGGTGATCGTGGTCAACTCCTTCTCCAAGACCTGGGCGATGACCGGCTGGCGGCTGGCCTGGCTGGTGCATCCGCCCTCCATGGGCCCGGTCTACGACTCCCTGATCGAGTTCAACACCTCCGGGGCGCCCGCGTTCCTGCAGGCGGGCGCGCTCGCGGCGATCCGCGACGGCGAGGATTTCGCAAGCGAAATGATCCAGCGCTGCGGCCAGGGACGCGAACTTGTGCTGCAGCGCCTGGGCGCGATGCGCCGGGTCACGCTGGCCCGCCCGGAAGGCGCGTTCTACGCCTTCTTCAAGGTCGACGGGGTTACCGACAGCCTCGCCTACGCCCAGGAGGTGCTGGAGCGCACGGGGGTCGGGCTCGCTCCCGGCAGCGCGTTCGGCGAGGCGGGCGAGGGGTATCTGAGGCTGTGTTTCGCCGCCTCACCGGATCGCCTGTCGGCGGCGATGGACCGGCTGGCGTCGCTCCTGGACGATTAGCCGTCGTCCGTGAAACAGGTCCGCGCGCCGCGGTAAGCGGCGGTCGGCGGAATTGGCCGAAACGCGCGCTGAGTCCCGAAAACCGGGCTTTTTCGCACATGCACAATATGCATGGCCGCAGGAGTCACGCGACATTGGACCTGTGAAACATGCGCCTCCAAATGTGCAGGTGAACGGCGACGACGCCATGGATGCGCCGCTGGCCGTGGACGTACCCGTTCAACCCGCGAGACGACGAAGTGGGCCACGCACGATGACGATGCTAACCGCCGGCATGCTCCGCGATCACCAGACGCACACGACCCAAACCGCCACGACCCGCACGGGCGCCTTGGGGCGCCTGCGCAGCCGCCTGACCGGCGGCGGGCGGGACATCCGCCGCACCACCGCCGGGCTCCCGACCGGCTCGCTGC
>CAYRCO010000128.1:0-8483 GCA_964422775.1 uncultured Rhodovibrio sp. | reverse complement strand
GTGGTTTTTCAGCTCATCGAACATATTTTCCGCGTCCGCCCGGTCGCGTGCGTAATTCGGCGGAATCCGCCCACCGAATTCGGTTGAATTCGCCCACCTGGTTCGGCTGAAACCGCCCACCGAATTCGGCGAATTCGCCCACACGCGGGAGGAGAGTAGGTCGGCGCGCGGCCTTGGGATCAACGCTCTACGGTGCGCCCCTGATCACGATGGACAGGGGGCCCGTGGATGCCGAAACCGAGGTCGGATATGCGCAAAATCAGGGAAGTTCTCCGGCTCCGCGACGAGCACGGCGCCAGTCAGCGCCAGATCGTGGCGGCATGCCGGCTGCCCCGGACGACGGTCCGGGATTATCTACGACGGGCGAAAGCCGCCGGGCTGACCTACGCCGCGGTGGCGGACTGGTCGGACGACGCGCTGGAGGCGCAGCTGTTCGCCCGGGCCCCAGCGCCGTCCGGCCGGGCGGAGCCGGACTGGGCTTATGTCGCCCGCGAGCTGGGCCGGCGCGGGGTCACGCTGAAGCTGTTGTGGCGCGAGCACCTGGAGGCCGTACCGGACGGCTACCGGTACACCCAGTTCGTCGCCCGGTTCCGGGATTGGCAGGGGGCGCACAAAGAACCCCGGCTGCTGCGGGCGCACACGCCGGGCGAGATGGTCGAGATCGACTACGCCGGCATGACGCTGACGGTGGGCCTGGGGGCCGCGGCGCGGCCGGCGCAGGTGTTCGTGGCGGTGCTGCCGTACGCCGGCTACCTGTTCGCGGACGTCACCTGGAGCCAGCAGAGCGCCGACTGGCTGGCCTCGCACGTGCGGCTGTTCGAGCACCTGGGCGGGGTCCCGTCGCGTCTCGTGCCGGATAATCTCAAGGTCGGCGTCACCCACGCGAGCTTCTACGACCCGGCGATCAACACCGGCTACCACGAGCTGGCCCGGCACTACGGCACGGCCGTCGTGCCAGCGCGCGCCAAGAAGCCGCGCGATAAACCATCCGTCGAAAACGGGGTTTTACAGGCCGAACGACGCGTCCTGGCGGTGCTGCGCGACCGCGTGTTCGCCACCCTGGCGGAGGCGCGCGCGACGGTCGCCGAGCTGGTTGCGCGGGTCAACGACGACCCGCTGACCAGCCAGCCGGGCACCACCCGCCGGGAGCTGTTCACCACGATCGAGCGGCCCACGCTCAAGGCGCTGCCCACGGCGGCGTTCGTGATCGGCAGCTGGGCGCGGTTCAAGGTGCCCGAGACCTACCACGTCAGCGTCGACGGCGTGGCGTACTCGCTGCCCTATCGCCTGATCGCCGGCACGGTGGACGTCCATGCCGGGCCCGAGGTGATCCAGTTCTTTCACCGCAACAAGCGCGTGGCCTGCCATCGCCGGCAGGCGCCCTCGGGCGATCCGCGTTCGGGCCGGGACCGGGTGACGCTGGATGCCCACAAGCCCTCCAACCACCGCGCCGTGGAAAGCTACACCCCCGCGCGCGTCGCCGAGGAACTGGCGGCGATCGGTCCCGCGGCCGCGGCGATCTACGCGCGGATCCGGGATGACGCCGATCATGACGTGCAGGCCGCCCGTCAGGGCCGCGGCCTGATCCGGCTCGCCGCCCTGCACGGCGCCACGCGCCTGGAGGCGACCTGCGAGGCCGCGCTCGCCGCGAACATCGGCGCCTATCGCTACGTCGAGCGCACCATCGAGCAGACCGATCTACCGGCGCCGGCGACCGCCGGCGTCGGGGATCACGCGAACCTGCGCGGCCCGACCTACTACCACTGACCCGCATCCAAGGAGATCCCGCATGCGCCATCCCAACATCGACCGCCTCCGCCAGATGCGCCTGTACGGCATGGCAAAAGCGCTGGAGGAGCTGGACCATCAGCCCGACGCCGCCGGCCTGTCGTTCGACGAGCGCCTGGCGCTGTTGATCGAACGCGAGGCCGAGGAGCGCGCCAACGCCGCGCTCGCCGGCCGGCTCCGGCGGGCGAAGTTCCGCCAGCAGGCCTGCCTCGAAGACCTCGACATGGCCCCCGCGCGCGGCCTGGACCGCACCGTGGTGCGCGACCTGGCGACCTGCCGCTGGATCCGCGACCACCGGCCGGTGGTGGTCGTCGGTGCCACCGGCACCGGCAAGACTTGGCTGGTCTGCGCGCTCGGTCACCAGGCTGCCCGCGAGGGCTACAGCGTGCAGTACACCCGTCTGACCCGGCTGCTGGACGGGCTCGCCACCGCGCGCGTGGAGGGCAAGCTGGCGCGCGAGTTACGACGGCTGGCCCGGCTCGACCTGCTGATCATCGACGACTGGGGTATGACCGAACTGACCGCCGCCCAGCGCCTCGACCTCATGGAGGTCATCGACGATCGCCACGATCGCCGGGCCACGCTGCTGGCCTCGCAGATCCCGGTCGACCGCTGGCACGCCGTGATCGGCGATCAGACCTACGCCGACGCCATCCTCGACCGGTTGGTCCACAACGCCCACCGACTGGACCTCACCGGCGAGTCCATGCGCAAGCGCGCCGCCGCGAAGGCGTCCGAGGAGGCCGCGTGAGCGCCCTCGCCCAGGTGGGTCCACAGCACGGCGGCGCCCGCGCGCTGCGCCTTATGGGCGCGCGCGGTCCCCTTGGCTGTGGACTACCTGGACGAGCGCGGGCGATATCCCGCTTGCCGCCACAACACCCACACGCCTAAGCTGTAACCAGAAGGCCCGCGCCCCGACCCCTCATGCACCCCGCACAGGGTGGGCGGATACACCGAACCGGGTGGGCGGTTTCAGCCGAAACGCCCGGGCGAATACGCCGAACTGCGCATTCGTCGAGGAGTTGTTGCGCACCTGGCAGGATATCAACCAGGACCCCTCGATTGTCGCCGATCTGCGCGAGCAGTACGACCTGCTGCCGGACCTACCGGATGATGCGGCCGAGCGGATCACCTCTTATTACACCAACGCGGTCGATGACGGGCTCTATCCCACGGATGGCGGCGACCCTGCCGATGTCCGGGACGACATGGCTTTCCTGGCGGCCGCCGGGCAGGTGGAAAAGCCAGAGGGCGGGCTGGACGTCAGCCAGTACTGGACTTTCGAGCCGTTGAAGCGGGCGCGCAGCGCGATCAACTGATGCGTCTGTAGGTCCGGGCCGTCGGCCGTGCGTCGATCGGCCCGGACTTCGTCTTTGTCAGTGCGACACAGCGTGAAACGCCGTTGCTGCGTTGCTGTCATCGAGGAGCCAAGCATGTCGTCCGGCCACCGGGCCGATTCCCACTATACCGGCATACCCGCGCCACTGCATCGGCTGGCGCGCCGCTGGTTGAAGAGCGGCCTGCATTGGCGTCTGCTCTCCATCTTTCTGTTGGTCGCCTTGTGGGAATTCGGAGGCTGGACCAACTTCAATTTCGCCTTTCCCGCGTTCAGCGAGACGGCCGTCGCGTTTGTGGAAATTGTTTTCGACGGAACCCTGCCGGCCGCCTATCTCGAGACCCTAAAACCCCTGGCGATCGGGGTGGGGTTTTCGCTCCTCGTCGGTGTTAGCGCCGGCGTGGCGATGGGCCTTCGGCATGATGTCGAATGGCTAACCCTGCCGGTTTTTATCGTCATGCAGGCCGCTCCAATGGCCGCCCTGATTCCGCTGGTCACATTCGTATACGGTATCGGGCTGGCATCCAAGGTGGTGGCAGTGGTGATCCTCGCGATGCCGGTCATATCGATCAATTGCTATCGGGCGGTGCGTAACGTCCCACCCTCGCTGGTGGCGATGTGCCAAAGCTTCACGGGCAACCGCCGCCAGCAGATCATCACCGTGATCCTGCCAGCCGCCAGCCCAATGATGTTTGCGGGTATCCGTCTTGGCATCGCGGAGGGATTTTCTGGGGCGGTGCTGGCGGAACTGCTGATCACGCCGACCGGGATCGGCGATCTGATCACCTATCACCGCTCGGTGGCCAACTACGCGCATATGTACGCCACGATCGTCTCGATCGTCGTTTTCGCCGTGCTCACCGTGGCGCTTCTGCAGCGCCTGGAGACGGCGGTGTTTCGGCCCGAGAAAAGGAGTTCGCAATGAGCGCTGCCGAACCGAAGGCGCAAGACGGGCAAGCCGGGCAGGCGGCCGCCGCTGGGGCCGAGGCGCCGATCATCGAGGTATCGTCGGTTTCCAAGGTCTATGGGGAAGACGTGGTCGCGCTCAGCGACATTGACCTGACCTTCGCCGAAGGCCACCTGACCAGTCTCCTCGGCCCGTCCGGCTGTGGCAAGACGACCTTGCTTAAGATCGTGGCCGGTCTGCTACCGCCGACGGAAGGCCAGGTCTACGTTAAGGGGCAGCCGATATCCGGACCCGGTCCGGAGCGCGCGTTCGTGTTCCAGGATTTTGCGCTGCTGCCCTGGGCGAGTGTGCTGCGCAACGCCGCCTTCGGACTGGAAATGCAGGGAGTCCAGCGCACGCGTCGCGAGGAAATTGCACGCCACTACGTCGCTGAGGTCGGCCTGAGCGGGTTCGAGGAGAAGTATCCCCACGAGCTTTCCGGCGGCATGCGTCAGCGTGTCGGGCTTGCTCGCGCACTGGCGGTCGACGCGGACGTGTTGCTGATGGACGAGCCCTTCTCGGCCGTCGACGAACAGACCCGGCGCAAGTTCCAGGAAGATCTGCTCCAACTTCGTGAGGCGGAACGCAAGACGTTCTTGTTCGTCACCCATTCGATCGAGGAGGCGGTCTACCTGTCCGACAGCATCGTGCTGCTGTCGCCGCGCCCGGGTCGGGTCAACAAGGTGATCCAACCCGAGATCCCGCGTTCCGGAGACCCGGACGAGATCCGCCGGCACCCGGTCTACCTCGATACCGTTGAGGAGATCTGGCACGGCATTAAGCAGTACGTGGAGTGAGGCCGCGATGACTCTATTCGGCTGGCGGCTCCCGATGATGAGCTCGCTCGTGGTCTGGCTGCTCGTCTGGGAGATCGTCGGGCAATTCGAACTGTTTCTGCTGTTTCCGCCGTTCAGCGAGGTGATCGGCGCGATGGGGGCCGTGCTGACCTCGCCGAGTTTCGCAGGCGCGGCTTGGATCACGCTCTACACTTACGTGTTCGGCCTTGCTCTGGCGCTGGTCGCTGGTACTGCGCTCGGTTTCCTCATTGGACTGGTGCCGGCGGCCGACCGGATGCTGAACATGTGGGTGAACATGATGCTGGCCGCGCCGCTGTCGGCGCTCGTACCGGTGATAATGATCCTGTTCGGCATGGGTGCGCCCACCGTGGTCGTGACCGTCTTCATGTTCGCGGTGTGGATCATCGCGCTGGACACCCGTGCGGGGGTGCAGCACGTGTCACCGTCGTTGATGGAGATGGCGAACTCATTCGGGGCGCCCCGGTGGCAGCGACTGAAGATCATCTTCCTGGCCGCGCTGCCGGAAATCTTGGCGGGGATCCGCCTGGGGGTGATCCGCGGCGTGAAGGGTGTGGTGATCGGCCAACTGCTGGTGTCGATCATCGGCATTGGCGAGCTATTCCAGCTCTACCAGCAGAACTTCCTGATGGCGCACTTCTGGGCGCTTATCCTGTTGCTGTTCGCCATGGCGTTGGGCCTTGCCGCGCTGGTTGAACGGCTGGAGAAACGCATCGATTACTACGCGGGAGCGAGACATTGAGCAGTACGACCGATGCCACCGAAGACACCGTGATCCCGGCCCCAGCACCGGCCAGACTGCCGGTCTTGGGAGACAGCCGGACTTTCCCGGTCCATCGGATCTACTGCGTCGGGCGCAACTATGCCGCCCACGCGGTTGAGATGGGGCACGACCCGGACAAGGAGCCGCCCTTTTTCTTCCAGAAGAACCCGGACAATCTGCTCTGCGGGGCGGCGGAGATGCCGTATCCGCCGGCGACCTCCGACGTCCATCACGAGATCGAACTGGTCGTGGCGCTCGGGGCCGGCGGGCGCGACATCCCGACCGCGCGGGCGCTGGACTACGTCTACGGCTACGCGGTCGGGCTCGACATGACCCGGCGGGACCTGCAGGCGGAAGCGAAGAAGCTCGGCCGGCCCTGGGAGGTCGGCAAGGCGTTCGAGCAGTCCGCGCCCTGCGGCCCGGTCGTGCCCGCGGCCGGGATCGGTCACCCGGATCGCGGCCAGATCTGGCTCGACGTGAACGGCGCGCGCCGGCAGGAGGGCGATCTGACGCAGATGATCTGGAAGGTGCCGGAGATGATCCGGATCCTCTCCACCCTGTTCACCCTCCAGCCGGGCGACCTGATCATGACCGGCACGCCGGCCGGCGTCGGCCCGGTCCAGCGCGGCGACCGGCTGCACGGCCACGTCGAGGGCGTCGGCGACCTGGAGATCGCGATCGGGTAGGGGCTGTCGGCTCGTCCGCACACAAATCGGCCCGTCCCACAAGGCGGCACGGAGGTGCCGGGACGGGCCTTCAGGGAGGTGATCGGGTCGCGAAAGGGAGGCGGGAATCGCGCCCGAAGGGGGGACTTACGCGGCCGCGCGCAGGCCCAGACGATCCCAGACATCCACCAATGCCTGGGTCAGGTGATCCATGTCCGCGTCACTATGGCAGGGGTTGGGCGTGAACCGCAGCCGCTCGCTGCCGCGCGGGACGGTCGGGTAATTGATCGGCTGGACGTAGATGCCGTGGCGCTCCAGCAGCAGGTCCGAGGCTTCCCGGCACAGCCGCGGCTCGCAGACCATCACCGGCACGATGTGGCTTTCGGTGTGCACCACCGGCAGGCCGGCCGCGGCCAGCTTGCGCTTCAGCGTCGCCGCGCGCTCCTGATGGCGCTCGCGGTCGATCTGGCTCTCCTTCAGGTGCTGCACGCTCGCCAGCGCCCCGGCCGCGACGTGCGGCGGTAGGGCGGTGGTGAAGATGAAGCCCGAGGAGTAGGAGCGCACGAAGTCGACCAGCTCGGCGTTGCCGGTGATGTAGCCGCCCACGCAGCCGATCGCCTTGCCCAGCGTCGCCTCGATGATGTCCAGGCGATGGGCGACCCCGTCGCGCTCCGCGACGCCCGCGCCCGAGGGGCCGTAGAGGCCGACCGCATGCACCTCGTCGAGGTAGGTGAGCGCGTTGTACTTCTCCGCGACGTCGCAGATTTCCGCGATCGGGGCGACATCGCCGTCCATCGAATAAACGCTCTCGAACGCGACGATCTTGGGCCGGCTCGGATCGATCTCCGCCAGCTTGCGTTCAAGGTCGGCGACGTCGTTGTGCTTCCAGATCACCTTTTCGGCGCGGGAATGCCGGATCCCCTCGATCATCGAAGCGTGGTTGTAGGAATCAGACAGGATCACGCAGTCCGGCAGGCGGGCGCCCAGGGTGGCGAGCGAGGCCATGTTGGAGACGTAGCCGCTGGTGAACAGCAGGGCCGCTTCCTTGCCGTGCCAGTTGGCCAGCTCGTGCTCCAGCTTCACGTGGTAGTGGTTGGTGCCGGAGATGTTGCGCGTGCCGCCGGCGCCGGCCCCGCAGCGGTCGATCGCGTCGTGCATCGCCTGCAGGACCTTCGGGTTCTGCCCCATGCCGAGGTAGTCGTTGGAGCACCAGACGGTGACTTGACCCACCTCTGGCTTGCCGTGGTGCAGAGCGTGCGGGAAGTCCCCGGCACAGCGCTCAAGCTCCGCGAAGTAGCGGTAGCGGCCCTCCTGCTTGAGCTCGTCCAGCTTGCCCTTGAAGAACTGCCCGTAGTCCATTTTGCCACCTCGCCCCGATGCTCGGCGGACTTGGCGCGCGGACGACCGCCCGAAATGCGCCGTGTCCTTCAGGATGCGTGCCCGGCTGCCTGTCAGGACCCGCTCGCGCGGCCGTGTCCGCCGATCGCTGTCCTGTGCGTCGCCGTGCAACCCCTGTCCAACTTAGTTGACGTGGTGCCGGGATGGCTCTTCGGGAGCCCGGTGCGCGCTTCCGTCGCGCCATCCCGTCACCGTTTTGCTGAACCCAGTGTGCCGTCTGTTGACGCCGCTGCCAAGACCAAACTGTCGCGCTGAGTTGACACACCGCCCACCTAGCGGTGACAAGCAAACCTGACACTTGCGGTCGGGATGCCGGCGCCCCGTGTGTCACGCCGGTTAGACGCGCGCGATCGGCCCGGCCGAGCCGGCTCACGCCGCCGCCAAGCCCTCGCGCTGCACCCAGTCCCAGGTCTCCTCCAGCGCCGCGCCGAACGCGGTCACGATCTGGTGGATCTGCGCGGGTTCGATCACCAGCGGCGGGCAGAACGCCAGCGTGTCGCCCAGGTTGCGCAGGATCACCCCGTGGTCGCGGCAGCGCGCGTCGAGGTAGCCGCCCACCTTGCCCACGGGATCGAACGGCGTGCGCGGCGCCTTCTGCGCCAACAGCTCGACCCCCGCGATCAGGCCGATGCCACGGACCTCGCCCACCAGCGGGTGATCGGCGTAGGCGCGCAGGCCGTCCTGCAGGCGCGGGGCGAGCTCGCGCACGCGCGCGGCCACGTCCATCTCCTCGTAGATCTTCAGCGTCTCCAGCGCCACGGCCGCGGCGACC
>CAYRCO010000127.1:0-8526 GCA_964422775.1 uncultured Rhodovibrio sp. | reverse complement strand
GCGCGATCACGAACGCGCTCGCCCAGCGCGGGATCGAGGTGACGCGCGCCTACCCCTGGTATTTTCCGACCCCGGAGCAGTACCGCGCACAGCTGGCCGCGGCCGGCCTCACGGTCGACCGGCTGGACCGCTTCGCCCGGCCGACCGACCTGCCGGCGGACATCTCCGGCTGGCTGGCGACCTTCGCCGAGAGCTTCCTGGCCCAGGTGGGGCCGGAAGAGCGCGGCCAGCTGGTGGACGACATCCGCATCGCCCTGGAGCCGAGCCTGCGCCAGGGTGACGGCCGCTGGGTGGCGGATTACGTGCGGCTGCGGTTCGCCGCCCACAAAGCCGCCACATAGCCGGGGCATTTCAAGCGCTTGTGCCGCGCGGCCCGGCCGCTTACCTGTCTTCCGGCAGGCAGAGACCACCCGAACGCGAAAGATCGCCCGTCATGGCGGACACCCGCGAGACACAGTTCCCGACCTGGAAGCAGCCCGACGGCCAGCCGGTCGGCTGCCGGGACAAGCTCAAGGTCCTGAACGAGAACCTGGAGGAGATCCGGGAGATGGCGCAGGACGCGCTGGAGGACGCCATCCTGATGGGATGCGACGAAGGGCAGGTCCGCGAGGTGCTGCACGCGCTGATGGACGGGCTGGAGAACCCCTATGGCCAGCAGACGGGGGGCCAGCAGACGGGGGGCCAGCAGACGGGGGGCCAGCAGACCGATGGCAGCCAGCAAACCGGCGGCGGCCAGGCGACCGGCGGTTCCGGCGACGCCGGAGGGGAGCGGTCGTGATGCGCCAGGCCGCGCGCGCCCTGCTGGTGGCGCTGCTCCTGACCGGCCTGTTCGCCGGGCCCGCGGCGGCGATCGAAGCGAGCGTCGTCGTCCTGCAGGGCCTGAACAAGGTGACCGCGCGCACCGACACCTTCGAGGTGCCGGTCGGCTCGGCCCACCGCTTCGGCACGCTGGAGATCACGGTGCACCACTGCTGGAAGGCGCCGCCGGAGGAACCGCCGGAGAACAAGGCGTTCCTGGAGATCGTCGACATCCGCCCCGACCGGGAGCCGAAGACCGTGTTCACCGGCTGGATGTTCTCCTCCTCCCCCGCGCTCAACGCGCTCGAGCACCCGGTCTACGACGTCTGGGTGAAAAACTGTAAAGTGGTCGAGGCCCCCGAGGCCACCGACGACAAGCCGCCCAAGCCGGACGAGGTGCCTGAGCGTCCTTGAGACCGGGGTCGCGCAGCGCCGAGCCGGTCCCGCGCCAATGGCCGCGTGTTTGCACCGCGAAAGACAGGTATGTACATATTGCCGGTCCGCGCCTCTGCCAGCATCGCGGGCAGGCGCACCGCCGCACAACGTAGCACCCGGGAGGATCAACGCCCGTGAGCGACCCGACTGGTAACGCCGAGCAGCACCCCGTCCGCCCGGTCACGGTGCGCGACCTGCAGGGGCGTAAGGGGGGCACGCCGCTGGTTTGCCTGACCGCTTACACCGCGCCGATGGCCCGTCTGCTGGACGCGCACGCCGACGTGCTGCTGGTCGGCGACAGTCTGGGCATGGCGGTTTACGGCATGGAGACCACGCTCGACGTCAGCGTGGAGATGATGATCAACCACGGCCGCGCCGTGTCGAAGACGGCGGAGCGCGCCTGCGTGGTCGTCGACCTGCCGTTCGGCAGCTACCAGGAAAGCCCGGAACAAGCGTTCCGCACCGCAGCCCGCGTGCTGTCGGAGACCGGCGCCTCCGCGGTCAAGCTGGAAGGCGGGCAGGAAATGGCGGAGACGGTGCGCTTCCTGATCGCCCGCGGGGTGCCGGTGATGGGCCACGTCGGGCTGACGCCGCAGGCGGTGAACCAGTTGGGCGGCTTCCGCATCCAGGGCCGCGACGAGGCCGCCGCCGAGCGGATCCGCGCCGACGCCACCGCGATCGCGCGCGCCGGCGCCTTTTCGATCGTGGTCGAGGGCGTGGTCGAGCCGCTGGCGCGCGAGATCACCCGGGCGGTCAAGATCCCGACCATCGGCATCGGCGCCTCGGCGGATTGCGACGGCCAGGTGCTGGTGAGCGAGGACATGCTCGGCCTGTTCGGCGAGAAGACGCCCCGGTTCGTCAAGCACTACGCCCGTCTGGACCAGACGATCGACGCCGCGGTCCGGCAGTACGCTCAGGAGGTGCGCGAGCGCAGCTTCCCCGAGGCCGCGCACGTAACCCGGCCGCGCCAGAGCTAGCGCGCGCAGCCGCATCCGATCCCGCCCGCGCAACAGCGAGGCCACGCCGATGACCCGAGCCGCGATGCAGACCGTCGAGCCATCCGCGCTTGAGATCGTACGCACCGTGAGTGGCCTGCGCCAGCAGGTACGCGCCATCCGGGCGCGCGGTGAAAGCGTGGCGCTGGTGCCCACCATGGGTGCGCTGCACGACGGCCATCTGGAGCTGATCCGCCACGCCCGGCGGCGCTGCCAGCACGTGGTCGCCAGTCTGTTCGTCAATCCCAAGCAGTTCGACCGGCCGGACGATCTCGCCGCCTATCCGCGCGACGAGACGGGTGACCGCGAGCAGCTGGCCGCGAACGGCTGCGACCTGCTGTTCGCCCCGGGCGTGGAGCAGATGTACCCGCAGGGCTTTTCCACCAGCGTCAATGTCGCCCAGGTGACCGAGCCGCTGGAGGGGGCGCACCGGCCCGGGCATTTCGCCGGGGTGGCGACAGTGGTCACCAAGCTGCTGCTGCAGTGCCTGCCCGACGTCGCCGCGTTCGGCGAAAAGGACTACCAGCAGCTGATCACCATCCAGCGCCTGGTGCGCGACCTCGACATCCCGGTCGAGATCGACGGCGTCCCCACCGTGCGGGAGCCAGACGGCTTGGCGCTGTCGTCGCGCAACCGCCGACTGAGCCCGGAGTCCCGCGCCCGGGCACCGGAGATCTATTCGGTCCTGTGCGACAGCGCCGAAGCGCTGAGTGCCGGAGGCGGCTCGGCATCGACGATCCTGGCGAAGGGGCGCGCGCGCCTCGGCCGGGCCGGGTTCGAGGCGATCGACTACCTCGACCTGCGCGCGGCCGACGACCTGACCCAGCTGGAGCACGCGGACCGGCCGGCGCGCCTGCTGGTCGCCGCCTGGCTGGACGGCGTGCGGCTGATCGACAACGTGCCGGTCGAACCGGTGGCATCCCACACCCGCTAGAGCGACATGCTCGAAGGCCGAACCGGCCTTCGGGCTGAATGTCGCTCTAACTTCTTGAAGAGAGGGCAAGATTCAGCTGCAACGTGAGTCCACGTTTCAGCATCTTGCCCGAAGCCGTTAAGCTCGACCCATGGACATGCAGCCCCGCCCCGTGGACGTCGAGGTGCGCGCGCTCGGACCCATCGCGCCGCGCTCCAAGATCGCCTACTGCTTTTCCTGCGATCAATTGCTGCTGCTGATCTCCAACTCCGGCCACGGCAACATCCTGCGCGGCCGCGACAAGCGGGACTTCGACTACGGCGGCTGGTGCGACCTGAAGTCCGGCCGGCTGTGGCCGACCAACGGCACGGTCTCAGCCGTCCCGCCGAAATGGCGGCAGGTCATCCAAGGCGCGCTCGAAAACCACTTCCGCACCTTCCTGGAATGGAAGTAGCTCGTCTGGAGTGGAAGTAGCCCGGCGTCCTAAAGGCCGACGCCCGCGCGCATCGTCCGCAGGCCCTCGATCAGGCGGCCCTCGCGGTGCATCAGGCGGTCGGCGATCTCCACCATCCGGCGGTTCGGCCAGGCCCCGGGGCGGATGCGGGCGACGGTGCGGAACGCTTCCGCCTCCCGCCCGGGATTGCGCTGGGCCAGCAGGATCGCCGCCGCGGCCGTCGAGCGGGACACGCCGGCGTGGCAGTGCACCAGCAGGTGCGCGCCCGTGGGCGCGCCTTCCTGCAGTTCCGCGGCGAATGCCAGGATCTGCTCGACGTCGGCCTGCTCGGGCGCCTGGGCGTCGCCGATCGGGGCACTGACGTCGTGGAAGCGCAACACCCAGTGCTGACGTAGCGCGGCATAGCGTTCGAATTCCCGGGGCACCGGCGTTTCCGGGTCGAGGATCGAGAGGACGTGGGTGACCGGCGCCTGCGCGTGCGTGCGCAGTTCGTCGAGCCCGCAGATCGTGAGGTCGAAATCGGCGATATTGGACGGTACGCCGTGCTGATCGGCCATCGGCCGGCCTCCCCAAGTGTTCTTCGTTAGCGCTTTGCAGGGACGCCCTGCCCGCTCGGGTATGTAGGGCGCCGACCGGCCGGCCGCCAGCCGAGCTGGGCCGATTTCACCCAGCCACGCCCGGCAGAATTTACCCGCCTCGGCCGCCGCGCGGCTGGCCGGCTCACGTCGCGCCCCTGCCACGCGGCGGCGCAGACCGGCCGATCTGCGGCCGCACCCGGGCGCTGGCACGACGCCTGCATGTGCGTAACGATGGGCGGCTGACACGGCAGACCGCCCGCCAGGTCACCTGGACCGCCGGTCCGCGCGGGCCGGCGTTCACCCAAAGGCAAACCGAGGCGCCCATGACCGCAGCGACGATTTTCGATGGCGGCCGCCGCCGACCGTTCGCCGACCTGTTCGCGGGCAGCGAGAGCGAGGCCCCGGCCCCGAGCCGCCAGCCCACCCGACCCGCCGAGCCGCTTGGCAGGCCCACGGGAACCGGCGAGCCGGGATTCGGGGAGGCGAAATTCGGGGAGGCGCGCCTGTCCGACTATCTGCAGGCCCTTGAGCAGAGCATGATCCGCAGCGAATGCACGCAGATCCGCGAAACGTTGGTCGAGGTCACGCCGCGTGAGATCCAGACGGTGATCGAGAAAGCGGCAAGGGCGAAAGCGCGATACCTTGCAGCCGTGCTCGACCTCGCCGAAGCCGAGGCGCTGCCCGAAGCCAAGCAGATCGAGACGCTGGAAACCGCGCGCCTGCGCCACGAAGCGATGCAGGCCGGGGTCACGGCGCTGACAACGGCCCTGCGCGCCGGCCAAGTTAAGATCGCCGGCGTGACGCCGGAAACCTGGCCGGTGCGCGAACCGCGTTAGCGCGTTGGGGCAAGACATCCACCGTTCGAAGCGCCTCTGAGTTGAATCGCGCTCTTTATCGGGAAGCGATCGCCCAGCCGGCTGCGACCGGCAACGATACCTGACGACCGCGGGTATTCCGGGGGATCAGCCGCGCGAGTGGTCGTTGCCGTCGACCTCGTCGCGCAGCGCCAGGATCGCCGCCCCAATCAGGTGGGCAGGCTGACGTTTGTCGAGCGTGCGCAGTTCATCGTACAGATAGGTCAGGAACCGCTCGATCGCCTGCGTCTCCTCCACGGCGTCGCGGCTCTCCAGCGCCTCGTCGGTCTTGCCGGGCTCGATGACGCGGGCCGGCCTGTCGTTCGAATAGACCAACTCCAACGTCCGGCGCCTGTTGCCCCCCATATCGTATCCCTTCTGCGCGCAGATGCGCGCGGCCTGTTCACCGGCGTCGCTCGACGTCCGCCGTCTGCTCATGGGCACATGGCCGCGCACGCGAACCCTAAGCTGGCCCACGTGCCGCAGTCTCTTTCGCCCGGTTCGGCAAAAGCCGACGCGTCTAGGCGACCGCATCATTTTTAGACGCGAAAGCCGCCACCCTGCGTGACCTTATACGACAGCCTCAGGCGGCTATATTACCAACAAGTAGGTATTATACCCCAGTAAATTCGACAAGACAGCCGAGGCGCGCACGCCTAGGTAGCAGCGAAAAATGATATATTTAACTTAAATCGGGGACCGTATGCCGCGCCGGGCTGATTCGTCGGCCCTCTGGCGACCGCCGCTGCCCCGATCTATGCCGGCGCGTAGGTGCGCGTGCGTCGGCCCGGCGGCCAAGGCGATTCCGCACGGCCCATTCTTGTCCTAGGCTGATCAAGCAAACCCGTTCACAGACCCGTCCACCTCATCGCCTCAGGCCGGACCCGACGCCATGCCCGAGCCCATCTACGATCTCGCCAGCGCCGTTCGCGCCCTGGGCGAGCAGCGCACGACCGCCGCCGAGCTTGCCGAGCGCGCGATTCAGGCGCACGACCCGGACCTCAACGCCTATGCCGCCTGGACGCCGGAGAAGACTCGCCGGCAGGCCGCCGCCGCCGATGCGGCGCGCGCGGCCGGCGCCGATACCGGGCCGTTGATGGGGGTGCCGGTCTCGCTCAAGGACATCTACGCCGCGGCCGGCTGGCGCACTTACGCCGGTTCGCCCAAGGCGCTGCCCGCGGATCCGTGGGAGCGCGACGGCCCGCTGGTCGAAAAGCTCAGACGCCAGCTGGCCGCGATCACCGGCAAGACCAACACCGTGGAGTTCGCCTTCGGCGGGCTTGGCCCGAACGCGCACTGGGGCGCACCGCGCAATCCCTGGGACCGGGATCGGGTCACCGGCGGGTCCTCCAGCGGTGCTGCCGTGTCGGTGCGCGAAGGCAGTGCCCTGCTGGCGTTCGGCACGGACACCGCCGGCTCGGTCCGCGTGCCGGCGGCGATGACCGGGCTCGCCGGCCTGAAGATGGGGGCGGGTCGCTGGCCGACCGACGGGATCGTCCCGCTCAGCCATCTCTTGGATACCCCCGGCCTGATCGCCCGCACCGCCCGCGACCTGGCGGTCGGCTACGGCGCCCTGGACGCCGACGCGCCGGGTCCGGCGCCGGCCCCGTTGCGCGCGTTGAGCGGAGTGCGCCTGTGCGTGCCCACGACTGTGGTGTGGGACGATACCGCCCCCGGCGTGGCCGAGGCCGCTGAAGAGGCCTTGGTCGCGTTGGAGGCGGCGGGGGCGACGCTGGTGCGCCGGGACGTCCCGGAACTCGCGCCCGCGGTCGAGGTGTTCCGCACCGCCAATCTGGCCGGTCCGGATCTGTACCGTCTGCTGTCGACCGAGCTTAAGGGCTGGCTGGACACCGTCGACCCGGCGGTCCGGCAGCGGCTGGACACGGCGGCCGACGTGCCGGCGTGGCGATGGCTGGCCGGGCGCGCCCGCGTTGCCGAGCTGTCGCGCGCGGCCGCCCAGCGCCTCAGCGACTGCGATGCGCTGGTCACCCCGACGGTCGCCTCGACGCCGCCCCGGATCGAGGCGGTCCAGGCGCCGGAAGCGTTCGCCAAGGCGAACGGCCTGGCCCTGCGCAACACGGCGATCGGCAATTATCTCACCATGGCCGGCGTGACGCTGCCGGCGGGGCTGGACGCGGCCAGAATGCCGGTCGGCCTGCAGTTGCTGGGGCAACCCGGCCGGGAAGGCGCGCTCCTGGCCCTGGCCCAGGCCGTGGAAGCCGTGCTCGGCACCGCGGACGACCGTCTGGGCCTGCCGCCGACGCCTTAAGCGCCGGGCGACAGCTTGGGCAGGATGCTGGAAGGTGCGCTCGCATCTCCGCTCAATCTGCCCCGTCTCTATGGCTTTGCAGCGCCCATACCGGTGTTTCCGACAGGCGGGTTAACGTCCTAAGCTGCCCGGGCAACCGGTCGCAGTGGCATCCTTGTTGCGGGAGGGTGTGCGCCATGTTCCAGAACATCCTGATCCCGATCCGGCCGAGCCGGCCAAGCACTTGGCGCAAGGCGCTGCCGGTGGCGGTGGGCGAGGCGCAGCGCTACGGCGCCAAACTCCATGTGATCACGGTGACGTCGGAAGTCGATCCGGAAGACGACAAGAAGACGGCGAACGATGTGGCGCGCGAGCTCCAGGAACTGGTCGACGAGCAGGTGCCGGAGGATGTCGCGGTGGACGCGCAGATCTACAAGGGCGCCTCGGTCCACCGGAACGTCCGCAAGGCCGCCGAGGAGCGCGACTGCGACTTGATCGTGATGAACTCCCACCGCCCGGAGCTGCGCGACTACCTGATCGGCTCCAACGCCTCTCAGGTGGTGCGCCACGCCAGCTGTTCGGTGCTGGTGGTGCGCTAAGGGCCCGACCGCTCCCCGCGGATCAGGCGAGCATCGCGTCGCCACCGTCCTGCATCTGCCAGATGGCGTCCAGCGGGCGGAGCGTCTGGTCGAACGCAGCCGTCAGAATCTGGGCGAGGTCGGCGGCGTCGGCCACGCCAGGCTCGCGGCTGAGCCAGGCGAAATAGGCGCTCAGGTTCGCCATCGCCAGACGCGGGCCGGCGGTGGCGGGCTGGCCGAGCGTGCCGTCGCTGAGCGGGGCGTAGAAGATCGCCTGCTGCACCTGCTCGGCCGCCAGTTCCTGCTCCTTGACCCCGGACCGCAGCCGCTCCGCCGGCTCGGCGGGTGCCGCCTCCTGGGTCTTCAACCAACGGCGTACCGCGCGCAGCGGCTGCACCACCTGCGCCTGCCAGTCCGTCACCCGCTGGGCGAGCCCGGCGATGTCGTCACGCGACAGGCGGATGCCCTCGTGGCCGGTCCAGACACACAGCAGCAAGAGGTTTACGTCCAGGCCGTGGCGCTCCTGGAGCGACAGGCATGCGCCGTCGACCCCCGGCCGGCCGTAGAGGGCCAGCGAAAACTGCCACAACGGGGTATCGACACGCGTGTCCATATCGCCCTCCTAGCAGCTCGCGGGTAAGTTTCTAATTAAAATACCGCGCGTGCCGCATCG
>CAYRCO010000126.1:4066-8536 GCA_964422775.1 uncultured Rhodovibrio sp. | reverse complement strand
ACCGGCCGGACGCGCCCACCTTCATCCACCTGCACGGCATCGGCATGGAGCCGGAGATGCTGGTCGCCCAGCGCGATCCCGTGCTGGAACTGGCCAGCCGCCACGGTATCCGGGTCGTGCGGCCGGAAGGGCCCTGGCACGGCTCCCGGATGGCCGCCGGCTTCTGGGGCGGCGAGCCGGCGCTGGCGCACGCCCCGCTCGGCTGGCTCGATCTCGTACAGGCGTGGGTGGCGGAGACCGCGCAGCTGATCGCCTGGGCACGGGCGACCTCGAACGGCCCGGTCGCGATCGGCGGGCTGTCGCTGGGCGCGCTCAATTCCCAGGTCGCGGCCGCGGCCGCGCGCGACTGGCCGGCGGCGATGCAGCCAGACGCGCTTTTCCTGTGCATGACCAGCGGCGACATGCTGCAGGTCGGCTTCGAGGGCGCGATGGCGAAGGGCCTGGGCGCGCTGCAGGCGGTCCGTGCGGCGGGCTGGGAGCATGGCGCGCTGGAACGCTACCGCCCGCTGCTGGAACCGCATGGCGCCCCCGCGATGCCGGGTTCGCGGATCGTCATGCACCTGGGCCGCCAGGATGCCGTGATGCCGTTCGAGGGCGCCCGCGCGCTCGCGCGCCGATGGGGCGTGCCGGAGCAGAACCTGTTCACCCCCCGGCGCGGCCACTTCACCGCGCCGATGGCTCTGCACATCGACCCGTCGCCGCTCGACCGCCTGGCCGCCGTGCTCAACCGTCTGTAGGCCCGGCGATGGCGCGTGCGGACGTGGCCGCGCGCGGGTGACGGTGTTATATCGCTTGCCCAGAAGGTCGACCTGAACAAGACGATCGACCTGACCGAGACGAGCCACCCGGACGAGACGAGCGATATCAGCGATGACCGATCTCGGCTTCGACAAGCCGGCCAGCCGAACCCGCGTGGTCGTGGCGATGAGCGGCGGGGTCGACAGCTCCGTCACCGCCGCGCTGCTGGCGCGCGCGGGTTACGAGGTCGTGGGCGTGACCCTGCAGCTCTACGACCACGGCGCGGCGGTGGGCAAGAAGGGCGCCTGCTGCGCCGGCCAGGACATCTACGACGCCAAGCGGGTCGCGGACAAGCTAGGCGTGCCGCACTACACGCTGGGCTACGAGGACCGCTTCCGCGAAAGCGTGATCGACGACTTCGCCGACAGTTACCTGAAGGGCGAGACGCCGATCCCCTGCGTGCGCTGCAACCAGACGGTCAAGTTCCGCGACCTGCTGTCGACAGCCAAGGACCTGGACGCCGACGCGCTCGCCACCGGCCATTACGTCCGCCGGGTGATCGGCGCGGCGCGCGCGGAGCTGCACAGCGCCGTCGATGCCAGCCGCGACCAGAGTTACTTCCTGTTCGCCACCACGCAGGCGCAGCTGGATTTCCTGCGCTTTCCCTTGGGCGGCCAGCCGAAGGACGAGACCCGGCGCCTGGCCGAGGAGCTCGGCCTGGAGATCGCCGACAAGCCGGACAGTCAGGACATCTGCTTCGTCCCCAACGGCGACTACGCCAGTGTGGTCGAGAAGCTGCGCCCGGGCGCCTGCGATCCGGGCGAGATTGTCGACCGTAGCGGGAACGTGATCGGCCGGCACGACGGCATCATCAACTTCACCGTCGGTCAGCGCCGCGGACTCAAGCTCGGCAACATGGGCGAGGCGATGTACGTGCTCGCGATCCACCCCGAGACCAATCGGATCGTCGCCGGGCCGAAGCGCGCGCTCGCCCGCGATCTGGTGCACGTGCGCGAGCTCAACTGGCTGGACGGCGAGGCGCCGGCGGTCGGCCGGCCGGTCGGCGTCAAGCTGCGCTCGGCGATGCCGGCCGAGCCCGCGACGGTCGCGGAGGTCGGGTCGAGCGGCCTGACGCTGCGGTTGGAGACGCCGCAGTACGGCGTCTCGCCGGGACAGGCGGCGGTCTGCTACGACGGCACCCGGGTGCTGGGCGGCGGCTGGATCGATTCGGCCGATCTGACGGCCGCCAACGCGCCCGCTGACGTGGTGCCGGACCGCGCCGCGACCCCGGCCTGAAGCCGGGCGGCTGTGGGCGGTCGCCGAGGGGTTGGCCGCCTGCGGGCGCGTGCCTATCTCGTCGGATGACAGCGGGCCTCGCCCGATGCTTGACAGGGCAAAGCCCGCCGCCCTATACGCGCATGCGCGCAGAGCGGGGCGGATTCCCTGCAGCGTCGAATCAGCCCCACGCGGCGACGCACTCTGGGGCGGGGTAGCTCAGCTGGTTAGAGCACGGGAATCATAATCCCGGTGTCGGGGGTTCAAGTCCCTCCCCCGCTACCAACGATTACGGCTGGTAAAAAGCCCGCTAAGTCAAACGCTTGGCGGGCTTTTTCGTGTCTGCTCGTTGTCCGCGCCCGACAATCGTCATCGTTGCGCGCTGGCCAGCGGGGGCGTGATCGGTGACCCTGGCGGCGGCGAGTCGGAACCGACAGGGAGCGTTCCATGATGCGCAAGGTGATCGCCGTCGCGGGCGGGTTCGGGTTGGCTGTGGCGGCCGGTGGGCTGGGGCTGGACGCCTACGCCGACCGGCAGCTTAAGCAGGCGCTGGACGCCTGGCGGGCCGATCTGCCCGCCGGCACAGAGCTGTCCTACGGCCGGATCGAGGCCGACGGGCGCGACGGCGCGGTGCTGCACGCCGTGCGCTTCAAGACCGACCGCACGCCCGAGCCGGTCACCGTGCGCGCCCAGCGCCTCAGCCTGGAGCGGGTCGCGTTCGACGGCGATCTGCTCGAGTCCGTCGGCCGGTTCGACTTCGAGGCTGCGGTGGTGGAAAGCCGCGGCAGCACGCTGTCGGTGTCGGCCGGGCAGGGGCGCGAGGTCGCGCTCACCGACGACTATCGGATCGGGTCGCTCGGCCGGGCGAAGCTGCGCGGGCTCGACGCCGAGGACGCCCAAGGCACCTCCCGCGCCGAGCGGGTCAGCCTGCGCGGGCTGGGCGAGGGCCGGCTGCGGCACCTGGAGATCCAGGCGCTCGCGATCGCCCAAAGCGCCGGCGGCGGCGACGCGGGGCCGGTGCGGCGCGTGCTGGTCGACCGGCTGCGGGTGCAGGACGCCGACGTCGACGACCTGCAGCGCCTGAACGCTCAGACCGACGATCCCGACCCCGCGCAGATCGTGGCCGCCCTGCGCGGCGACGGCATCGGCGCCGTCGAGCTGGACGGCATGGAGGTGATCGAGCAGGGCCGCCGGATCGCCGCGCTGGAAGCCCTGCAAATCGCCCTGGAAGCACCGCAGGACGGCGCGATCACCTTCGACCTGTCCTATACCGGCGGCTACGCCGACGCGACGCATCCGGAGGCCGGCTATCCGTTCCTGGCCGCGCTCGGCTACCGGGAGTTGCGCGGCGACGGCGGGCTCACCCTGTCCTACCACCCGGAAGAAGGCCGTTTCGCGATCGAGACGCTGGAGATGGATTTGAGCGAGGTGGCGCGGCTTAGCCTGAGCGGGCGCGTGGTCGGCATCCCGGCGGTCGGCGAGCTGGCGGACCAGCTGCGGCGGGACCCGCAGGCGGTGCAGGGGCAGGCCGCGCTCGACGGGCTGCGGCTGGTCCTTGCGAACCGGGGCGTCGCCAGCCGGCTTGCGGAGATGCGCGCGCAGCAGACCGGCCAGTCGCCCGAGACGGTGCGCCGCAACCAGGCGCAGATGATCCGCCAGACCGCCCGGCAGATGCAGCTCGCCGAGCTGGGCGAGCCGATCGCGACGTTCGTCGAGCAGGCGGGCACCCTGACCCTGACCGCCGAGCCCCAGCAGCCGGTCACCTTCCGGGAAATCCAGCAGCTCGGCATGGGCGCGCCGCAGCAGCTGCGCCAGACCCTGAACCTGCAGGCCAGCCGCAGCGACTGAACCGCCTGGACCGGGGCGGGTCCGGGGTGCTACCTGCGCAAGCGTTCCGGGCGCGCCCTGAGCGACCCGGATACGTCGCGACGCGCAAAGGAGACCAGATGCAACCGGGCGAGGTGGTGGCCGTGCAGGCGGGGTTGTTGCGCAACTCCGTCGACTTCCGCCTGCAGGACGAGATGCTGGTGACCCTGTGGTTCACCAAGAGCTGGACGCTGGCCGACGCCGGCTTCATGGCGTTCACCGCCGATCAGAACCTGACGCGCGGGGAATACCTGTACCGCGCCGGGGCCGACGGTCTGGCGCAACTGAAGGCGACCGCGGGCGCGGAGGCGGCCAGCGGCAAGAAGCGTGACCTGCTGCACGCGATCGGCCTGCACCTGGGGCAGGAGGCGGACAAGCACGCACTGCACGACCGGCTGGTCGCGATCGCCGGGGACTCGCGTTGAAGCCCCGCGCACCGGGGCGCGTATGTACGCCTGGACTGTCGAGCCCGCCGCCTGTCACCCGCAAAGCGGTTTGTTGACTGAGAGACGGTTGGCTTGAAACAACGCTAACGGGCCGGCCGGCCCGGCATTCGCACCAAGAGCATTCGCACCAAGAGCATTCGCACCA
>CAYRCO010000126.1:0-3966 GCA_964422775.1 uncultured Rhodovibrio sp. | reverse complement strand
GCATTCGCACCAAGAGCATTCGCACCAAGAGCATTCGCACCACAAACGGACAAGCCAGAGGGGGAACAGACGATGGCGACCAAGACAGCGCAGGGTTCGAGCGCGAGCACCGGCAGCAAGGCGGCGCAGAACTACAAAGAGTTGATGAAGGAGCAGTTCAAGGTCGACGCGACCTGGCTCTCCGGCTTCGCGATCGCGATCGTGGTGGCGACGCTGGCGATGGCCGCGGCAGGCGTGCCGGCCGGCTGGGTCGCCGCGATTTCGGTGTTCCTGTCGGCGCTTGTGCTGATGGGCGCGGTGAACCACAAGCTGAGCCAGCTGATCGTCGCGGTGCAGCAGCAGCGCTGAGACGGCCGGCGGGCGCGCGGTCCACGCGGAATCGCTTCGGTTGCCAACGCCGGCGCGCGAGAGGTTTGACGCGCGCCGGCGTTGGCGGGACGATGCGAGTGTCAGCAAATTCGGCGGACAACGCTGGAACGCTCCGGGGAGGATGGGCCTGTGAAATACGTCGTGCGCTTCGAGTTGGACGACGGGCGGATGGACGCCCGCGTGTTCGACGAGCCTGACCACGCCTACAGCTACTATTTCCGCCTGGAGGGCGCCTGCCTCGCCGAGCGGCCGGCGCGCTACAAGGGCGAGGCGGTCCGCGTGGAGCGCGCCAAGCTGCTCAAGGTGGTGAGCGACGACACCCGCGAGGCGCACACCCAGGGGCTGAGCGGCCAGGGCGAGGTGATCGACGACACCGACACCGAACTCGACCTGGACCGCGAACTGGAGCTGTAGCCGGCGCCAGGGCCCGTCGAGATCCGGCGGGCATGCTTCGACACGCCGGCTTTAAGCCGGCTGCTAAGTCGTTGTCGGTCTTTGATAACCTCTTCGCGTCATCGTGAACAGGGCGCGCCGGCGCCCGGGTCGACGGGTGCCTGACCGGTCATCTGGCGCCGTCCGCGCGCCGAGCTTTCGCAGCCTTCGCCCGATTGCACGGGCGCTCCCGCGTGCCCACCTAACCGGGTAATGGACGGGCTTTTTCTGACAGCTCCGCGGCGGATCGGATGAGCGATCTTTTCTGGATCCTGCTCGGGATCGTGCACGTCGCCGCGGCGGCCCGGGTGACCGGGCACGCGCTGCTCTCGAAGGAAGACAGCCGGGGTGCTGTGGCCTGGATCGGCATCGCCTGGCTGTCGCCGCTGATCGGCTCGGCGCTGTATGGTGCCTTCGGGATCAACCGGATCGCGCGCAAGGCGGGCCAGCTGTCCTATCTGTACCGGCCCGGCCGGCCGGCGCCGGAGCCGGGCGCCGGGCCGGAACCGGAAGTTCCGGTCAACGTCGGCTGGATCGCCGAGGTCGGCCGGCGCGTCACCGGCCGGCGCCTGACCGCCGGCAACGCCGTGCGGCCGCTTGCCACCGGCGATCAGGCGGCGCACGCCATGCTGGCGGCGATCGGGGAGGCGCGGGAGAGCATCGCGCTCGCCTCCTACATCTTCCAGGACGACCGCACCGGCCGGGCGTTCGCCAACGCGCTCGCCGCCGCGCAGGACCGCGGGGTCACGGTGCGTGTGCTGATCGACGGGGTGGGCGGCGGCTACCTCAGCTATCCGATGGTGAAACGCCTGCGCCGGATGGGCGTGCCGGTGGCGAGCTTCCTGCACTTCTGGCTGCCCTGGCGCATGTCGTTCCTGAACCTGCGCAACCACAAGAAGCTGCTGATCGTCGACGGCCGGCGCGCGTTCACGGGCGGCATGAACATCTCCGACGACACGATGGCCGAGCCGCCGCAGATCCGCGACACGCACGCCGAGTTGGAAGGCCCCGCGGTGCGTCACCTGATGGAATCGTTCGCCGACGACTGGAGCTTTACGACAGGCGAGATTCTGTCGAACGACCGCTGGTGGCCGGAGACGTCCGAGGTCGGCCAAGTCTCCGCGCGCGGGATCGCGAGCGGCCCGGACGAGGATATGGGCAGCCTGGAAACGCTGCTCGGCACGGCCCTGGTCGAGGCCAGGCGGCGGATTCGGATCGTTACCCCGTACTTCCTGCCGGACCGGCACCTGCAGATGGCGCTCGAAGTCGCGGTGCTGCGCCGGGTCGACGTCGAGATCGTGATCCCGGAGCGCACCAACAAGCGCCTGGTCGACTGGGCGGTCCGGGCCAACCTCGGCATGCTGGCCGGGGCGTCCTACACGATGTTCCTGGCACCCGAGCCGTTCGACCACAGCAAGCTGATGACGGTCGACGGCGGGTTCTGCCTGATCGGCAGCTCGAACTGGGACGTGCGCAGCCACCGGCTCAACTTCGAGCTCGACCTGGAGACCTACGACACGCACCTCACGGCCGAGGTCGACCGCCTGATCGACGACAAGATCGCGGTGGCCCGCCGGCTGGACATGGACGCGCTCGCCGAGCGGCCGAAATGGCAGCAGCTGCGTGACGCGGGCGCGCGGCTGTTCCTGCCCTACCTGTGACGCGGGCCATCAAATCGGCGAAGCGATCAAGGATTGCCGCTGCGGCGCGGCAAACCATTTAGCAGGCAGAAACCGGTCGGCTATAGTGTCACCGGCAGCCGGGCCGACCACCCCTTCCCGGCCACCCAGGGGGCCCGATGCAGCGTCAGCACCACCGCACGATTTTTCTCTCCGACTTCCACCTCGGCTCGCGCTTGGCGAAGGCGGAGGAGTTGCTGAGCTTCCTGGCAAGCCACGACGCCGACACCTGGTACCTGGTGGGCGATATCTTCGACCTGAAGCGTCTGCGCCGGCGCTATTACTGGCCGCGCAGCCACGCCCAGGTGATCCGCGCGCTGCGGCAGAAGGCGCGCGCCGGCGCCCGGCTGGTCTATCTGCCCGGCAACCACGACCCCGAGCTGCACGCGCGCAAGGGCGTGCGCCGGCACCTGCCGGGGATCGAGGTGGTGGCGCATACCATTCACGAAACCGCCCAGGGCCGCCGGCTCTTGGTGATCCACGGCGACCGGCAGGAGCCGCATCTGCCGCGGGCGAGCGCGAAGTACGTTGCCGGCTGCACCGCCTACCTCCTTGGCGTGGGCGCGAGCGAACTGGTCGGCCGCGGCCGCGCGGCCGTCGGGCTCGGCTACTGGTCGCTGTCCGCGGCGCTCAAGGACCGGGTGCTGCCGCGCGTCGGCCTGATCGCGCAGTACCGCGCCAACCTGCTGCGCGAAGCCCGCGCGCACGGCTGTGACGGCGTGATCTGCGGGCACATCCACCACGCCGGCGCGGAAGTCGCCGACGGCCTGCTGTACGTCAATTGCGGCGACTGGGTCGACAGCTGCAGCGCCGTGGTCGAGAACGCCGAGGGTGAGCTCTCGCTGGTCCGCTGGGCCGGCGTCCCGGACACCGCCCCCGCCGCCCGCCGCGCCTTCCGCCCGGAGCCGCTGCCGGCGTGGTGACGGGCATCACCCTTAAACTAAGCCCCTCCTCCCAGTGGCGGAGAGGGAACAATTCCCCCTGACGCTCCTGGCTCAGTGAGCGGCGCTTCTGGCCGCGCCGGGGTGTGCCGGCGGCTGGGAGTCTGTACGCTCAGACGTCGACCACCGTTCACTGGGGAGCACACGCGCCATGAAAACCCGCGCCGCGGTCGCTTACGAGGCCGGCAAGCCGCTGCAAGTCACCGAGGTCGACCTGGAAGGGCCGAAGGCGAGCGAGGTCCTGGTCGAGATCAAGGCGACCGGTCTGTGCCACACCGACGCCTACACCCTTTCCGGGGCCGATCCGGAGGGGCAGTTCCCCTCGATCCTGGGGCACGAGGGCGCGGGCGTCGTCGTCGACGTCGGCCCGGAGGTGCGGCACCTGAAGCAGGGCGACCACGTGATCCCGCTCTACACGCCCGAGTGCCGGGAGTGCGAGTACTGCCTCAACCCCAAGACCAACCTGTGCCAGTCGATCCGCAGCACCCAGGGCCAGGGCGTGATGCCGGACGGCACGTCGCGCTTCTCGATCGAGGGCCGCAAGC
>CAYRCO010000125.1:5833-8557 GCA_964422775.1 uncultured Rhodovibrio sp. | reverse complement strand
CCGCGCGCCGATCCGCCGTGCGCCCAAGCGCGCGGGGCGGGACGCCGCGTGCCGGCCGCCGTACCGGCCCCGCCGTCCGCCCTTGCCGCCGGCCGTCCCCGGCCTTATCTGCCCGTTGGCGCGGCGCCTCGGCGCGGATCGCGACCACGGATCGGGCGGGGGCGCAAAAACCGGCCGGCAAGGCGAACACAGCCCTTCACAAAACGGGCCCGCCTTGCTATCACCCGCCCCGCGTTGGGCCTGTAGCTCAGTTGGTAGAGCAGTCGACTCTTAATCGACTTGTCCTAGGTTCGAGTCCTAGCAGGCCCACCACTCTTCAGTCGCAGCAATCGCACGACCGATCGCCGCCGGGCCGCGCATCGACCCGCCGCGATCGGCTGCCGCGATCGCGCGGCGCGCCCAGCTGCACCCGTAGCTCAGCGGATAGAGCACCGGTCTTCGGAACCGGGTGTCGGGGGTTCGAATCCTCCCGGGTGCGCGTGTGCTGTTATCTAGACTGGATCCGAAAAGCCCGCCTACACCACGTACAGCACACCGGCGCTGATGGCGGCGAGCAGGAAGCCCATGGTCATCGAGGCGGTGAGGCGGCTGGCCTCGACTTCGGCGACCTCGGCGATCTCTTCCGGGAGCGCGCGGGCGCGGGCCAGGAAAAGGCGCTTGAACAGGCCCGCCAGGAACAGTGCGGCGCCCACGCCGAAGATGCCCCAGAAAATCACATCCAGCGTGTTGGTGCGCTCCGCGGCGAGTGCCGCGAGCGCGGCGACCAGACCGTACATCAGGATCGCAAGCACGTCCCAGGGCTTCATCATGGCGTGGCTTCCCCCGCTTGGGCCGGCGTGAGTGCGCGCAGGATCGCGCGCCGGGGCCGTTTCCGGGGCCCGGCGGGCAGCGGTCCCGCCCGCTTTATTGACCACGGCGCGGGGGGTGGAATCAACGCCCGCGGCCGACGGCGTGGTCGGGACTCAGCGGCAGGCGTTCGCGAGCGCGCCGCCGGGCCCGGCTTCCGGGCCGGCGGGACCGTTCGCCCTTCGCAGGCCTGCGGCGGCCGAACGGGCGAGCGTCCGGCGCACCAGCGCGACCAGGTCGCGCGGCATGAACGG
Organism: uncultured Rhodovibrio sp.; assembly: GCA_964422775.1. Taxonomy (GTDB): domain Bacteria; phylum Pseudomonadota; class Alphaproteobacteria; order Kiloniellales; family Rhodovibrionaceae; genus Rhodovibrio. Next base: position 7,457 of record CAYRCO010000125.1, on the reverse strand, counting down.
CTTGGCGATCACCGCGTCGGCGCCCAGCGCCTGCGAAGCGCCCAGCATGTCGAGCCCGGCGTAGCCCCCGGACATCGCGATCACCGGGGCGTCCGCCCGGCTCAGCCGACTGGAGCGCAGCAATTCGATGCCGTCGCAGTTGGGCATGAACAGATCGGTCAGGATCAGGTCCGGGGTTTCGTGGCCCAGCCGCGCGATCGCCGCCGCGCCGTCCGGCGACAGCACGACGCGGTAGCCCGCCCGCGTCAGGCTCGCCGCCACCATGTCGCGCACCAGCGCGTCGTCGTCGACGACGAGCACGAGGGCGGAAGCGTCATGTCGGGCGGCTCGGGTCATTGCGGGTGGGCGTCCTTAAGCGTTCAGTTTGGGCGTTCGGTTTTGGGGGGCAGTTGGGGCGTTCGGTTGGCTGGCACGTCGGGCGTCGCGGATCCGGTCGGGTGGGGCCGAGTGACCGCGCAACCAGATTTGACTAAAACTACGTCTTTCGCGTCCTGCCTGACCAGATCGACAAGCGTATAGGCCCGGCCGCGCGGCGCGATCAAAAGGATACTGGCCGCGCCATCGGCCCCGACCGGCCTGTCGTTTTAATCTAAAGGTAATCCAACCGGTGCACGAATGGCGCGCCGCGAAACCGCGGCAATTAAGCGAGACGATAGGCGCGAAGGGAGTGGCGACGTGCTGTCAATCGGTGGAATGGGCATCGTCCTGGTCGGGGTGTTCGGCGGTTACCTGTTGGCGGGCGGCAAGATGTCCGTGATCCTGAAGGCGCTGCCTTTCGAGATGATGATGATCGGCGGCGCCGCGATCGGCGGCCTGCTGATCGCCAACTCGATGAAGACGGTGAAGCAGGCGATCGCCGGGGTGATGCGGGTGATCAAGGGCCCGAAGTGGAAGCAGGCGGACTACCAGGACCTGCTGTGCCTGCTCTACGCGCTCGCCAACGTCTACAAGAAAAAGGGCGCGCTCGGCCTGGAGCAGCACGTCGAGCAGCCAGCCGAGAGCCCGATCTTCCAGACCTATCCGAAGATCCTGAAGGACAGCTTCGCGGTCGCGATGATCTGCGACACGCTGCGCATGATGACGCTCAACCTGGAAGATCCGCACCAGATCGACGACTACATCGACCGGCTTTTGGAAAAGCACCATCACGAGGACATGAAGGCCGCGAACGCCCTGCAGACGACGGCCGACGCCCTGCCGGCGCTGGGCATCGTCGCGGCGGTGCTGGGCGTGATCAAGACCATGGCCTCGATCAACGAGCCGCCGGAGGTGCTGGGCAAGATGATCGGCGGCGCGCTGGTCGGCACCTTCCTGGGCGTGTTCCTGGCCTATGGCTTCGTCGGGCCGCTGGCCAACCGCCTGGCCCAGGTCGTCGACGAGGACGGGCGCTTCTACCACGTGACCAAGGACGTGCTGGTCGCGATCGCCCAGGGCGCGGGCCCGCAGCTCGCCGTGGAGATCGGCCGCGGCAACGTGCCCACGGCCGTGCAGCCCAGCTTCTACGACCTGGAAACGGCGGTCGAGCAGGCGCCCGCCGTCACCTGACCGGCGCACCCGTCGACGTCGAAGGCCCGCTTTCCAGGGAAGCGGGCCTTTTTATGTATCCTTCTGCAGTCTCGCACGC
>CAYRCO010000125.1:0-5733 GCA_964422775.1 uncultured Rhodovibrio sp. | reverse complement strand
GCCCAGTGGCGGCGGGGAATAGGCTTGGCCGCGGCGCGCCTATCGCAGGGCGAAGGCGAGGGCGGAGAGGATGACCAGGACGTTGGTGCCCCAGAACACGGCGAGGACGAGTTGTTGGCGCATGGCGGTCCGCTCCCGTGGGCTTAGTTGTAGTCGAACTTCTCGGAGATGATCCGGTGCGCGGGCACGCCTGAATCGCGCAGGTTGCGGTCGGTGGCGTCGATCATGCCGCCGGGCCCGCAGATGAAGTAGCGCGCCTGCGCCCGGCCCGTGCGCGGCAGGCAGGCGTCGAGCACCTCGCGGGTGATCATGCCGGTGTGACCGTCCCAGTCCTCCGGCGGATTCTGCAGGACGTAGCGCAGGGTCAGGTTCAGCTGCGCCGCCAGCCGGTCCAGTTCGTCCTTGCTGGCGATGTGCTCGAGCGTGCGGTTGCCGTAGATGAGCGTGATCGCCCGGCGGTCGCCTTCGGTCGCGAAGGCGCGCAGGTGGCTCAGGATCGGCGCGATGCCGACGCCGCCGGCGACGTAGACCGTCGGGATCTCCTCGGCATCGGGGACGAAGTTGCCGTGCGGCCCGTCCAGATAGGCAGGCGTGCCCGGCTGCAGTTCGCCGATGTGGTTGGTGAAGTCGCCGTTCTCGCGGATCGTGAAGCCGATCTCCGGCGTCTGCTCGGGCGCGGTCGAGATCGAGAAGGGGTGTTCGCGCACCCGGAAGGGATGCTTGCCGATCTTGACCCAAGCGAACTGCCCCGGCTGGAAGCGCAGCGACTTGTGGGCGCCGTCGCCGTCCTTGGCCTTGAGCCGCAGTTCCCAGGTATCCGCGGCGACCGCGGTCACGCTCTCCACGGCGTAAGGTGCGCGCTTCTGCTGGATCGGACGGATGAGGTAGACGTAGAGCAGCGTCAGCCCGGCCAGGGTCAGCAGCACCGCCCAGAAGGCGATCATCACCGGCTGCCCGCTGTAGCGCCCGGCCGCGAAGGCGTGGTGGGCGACCAGCCCGGTCACCACCACCGCGCCCACCGCGTGCGCGCCGCGCCAGCTTTCGTAGGTGTAGGGCAGCAGCCGCCGGCCGATCGCGGTCACCACCAGGACGACCAGCAGGCCCCAGGCGATCGCGCCGGTGGCGATCGACCAGGTGTCCAGGCCGAGGCGCATCTGGCCGCCGGTGTCCCAGGGCACCTCATAGCCCATCGGGGTGGAGTAGACGAACGGGTGGATCAGCATGAAGCCGACCAGCGAGTGCGCGACCAGCTGGTGGAAGCGCATCGTAAGGTCGATGCCGATCCGCCCGGAGACCGTGCGGTAGCGCCCGGAGAGCATGAACTCCAGGCACATGATCGCAAGCGCCGACAGGCCGATCGCGCTCGCCACCTCGTCCCAGAACGGGCGCGGTTCGAGCGGCAGGCTGGCGGCGATCGCCACAGGCGCGACGGCGGCGGCAAGGTAAAGCGCCAGTACCACGCCCGGGTGCAGGCCGACGCGCGGCGGCCAGCGGTAGCCGGCGGGCGCGGTCTTGGCGCTGGGCGCGGGCTGCGCGGCGGTGTTGGGATCGGCGTCGACGGCCATCGGATCGCCCCTCCTCGCGTGCATGCGGCGTTCGGGGTTGCGTTTGCGGGTGCGAACGGCTGCGGGAGCAAGCATGTTCCCTCGCGGGACCGCCCGCGCCTGCCGGCAGAAGCTCCTTCGCCTACCCGAAAGCCTTCGAAGGGCAAATGATTCAGGTCATAAGCGGGCCCGGCCGTCGTGGGCCGCTCACGCCGTCGCGGCTTCGATGTAGACGCGCGTGACTTCCGGCTGGGCGCGTTTGATCGCCTTGTCGAGCCGCGCGATCGTCTGTTCGATCCGCCCGGTCGGCAGGCCGTCCGCGAACTCCACGCTGACGGTGGCGAGTACGTCGTCGGGGCCGAGCTGCAGGGTCAGCACCTGGTTCAGCCGCTCGACGTCGGCCTCCTCGCGCACCACGCCGCGGATGCCGGCGGTGACGTGGGGCAGGGCGGACTCGCCGACCAACAGGCCCTTGGTCTCGTAGGCCAGGAAGAACGCGGTCAGGCCCAGGATCACCCCGATCACGATCGAGGCGACGCCGTCCATTACCGGCCAGCCGAACAGGTGCGCCGTGCCCACGCCCAGGAACGCCACGACCAGGCCCGAGAGCGCGGCCGTGTCCTCGAACAGCACGGTGATCACGGTCGGGTCCTTGGCCTCCCGCACCGCCTGGAGAATCCCGCGCTCGCCCCGGATCTGCTGGAACTCCTTATAGGCGACCGAGAAGGCCCAGCCCTCGAAGCCCATGGCGAGCAGCAGCACGACGTAGTTCACAAGCGGGTTGGTCACCGGATGCGGGTCGAGCACCTTGACCACGCCCTCGTAGAGCGAGACGCCGGCGCCCACCGCGAAGATCAGGATCGCCACCACGAACGCCCAGAAGTACAGCTCCCGGCCGTAGCCGAACGGGTGCTTGTCGTCCGCCGGCTTCTTGGCGCGCGCGGTGCCGTGCAGCATCAGCCCCTGGTTGCCGGTGTCCACGACCGAGTGGATCCCCTCCGCCAGCATCGCCGAGGACCCGGTGATCCCGGCGGCGACGAACTTGGTCACCGCGATCAACGCGTTCCCGGCGAGTGCGGCGTAGATAACCTTCTTGTGGCTGGCGTTCGCCATGCGGGCGCTCCCTCGGGCGGTTCGGACGGGTAACCGGGCGCGAGGGTGGGGGTTAACCGGCGGGCGTGCAATGCAGCGGCGCGAGCAAGCGGCGCCTTGCGGCTCCGGTTTCAGCTATCGATGGCGCGACCGGCTTCGATCGACGGGCCGCCGCGTTTCGGTCGCTGATCGGTGGCTGAAATGGGCCGGGAACCGGCATCGCGCGGTCGCTTTAAGAAAGCGCGTGTGCCCCACCAGTCAGGGCAAGATCGAACCATTCCAAGCGGTAACCAGCGAGATGCTCGCCCGGCCGACACCGCGTCTGCTTGCACGTGAGCAAGAACGTCTACAGCAACTTGTAGCCGATAAAGGAGGGCCCCCGGGTTTTAACCCGGAGTGCCCTCTTTGATTCACTCGGCGCGGTGCGCGTCGCTTCTTACGTACTCGGTAATACCCCAGCCGAGGAACGACCCAAGGATCACCAGATTAAAAAGCGGGAAAGCGAGTTCAGCCATTTTGATTTCCAGTTCGAGCTTTGGCGTATCCGTCCATGACGGCTTGAGACCCTCTATACGCATAGCTCGGCGGCTTAGATTTCGGGTTCAAATTTGCGAAGGCTTCCCGTCCGTATCGACAAGAGCGCCTCTGGGATGGAATGCGCCGATTAGCGGCCTCTGCGGGGTCCCCGACAAACCTTCACAGCCACGGTCGCTTCAGATCGACCCGCCGCACCGGCTGGCCCCGGCTTTCCTGAGCACGTCGATAGGGCTAGCGTCGGCGACAGCAGGGTTATGGCCGGTCGACGTATCCGTCTGGTTTCGCGGCGCGTCTTCAGGTTGCACCCGCCGCGTCTACTTTGACGGATGTGGGCGGCCTCGGGTCATCGCACGACACGGTGCTCTGCGAGCGCTTCGGCCGGACCTCGGCGACAAGCGGACGTGATGACACGCTTTGCTACCGCCCCGCCTCCTGGTGCCAGGGCGTGAGCGCGCTCTGCAGGCGTACGAGCAAGAGGTCGACCACGACCGCGAGCGCGACCGAAAGGACGAAGCCGACGATCACCGGCGTGGCGAAGTCGCGGGTGAAGCCGTCGATGAACAGGCGGCCCAGGCCGCCCTGGCCGATCAGGGCGGTGACGGTGACGAGGCCGATGGTGGTCACCGCCGCGATCCGGATGCCGGCCATGATCATCGGCAAGGCCAGCGGCAGTTCGACCTGGAACAGCCGCTGCGTGCGGGTCAGGCCCATCGCCTTGGCGGCGTCCATCACGTGCGGGGAGACGCCGCGCAGACCCTCCACGATGTTCCGCACCAGGATCAGCAGGGTGTAGATCGTAAGCCCGATCAGCGAGGTCGCCTTGGAAAGCCCGGTATAGGGGATCAGCAGGATGAACAGCGCGAGCGAGGGGATCGTGAACAACACCCCGGTAAAGCCGATCATCGGGCCGTAGAGCCGCGGCCAGCGCAGTGCTGCGAGCGACATCGGGAAGGCGATCGCGAAGCCGAACAGGAGCGCCAGGCTGGCGAGCTGGATGTGCTCGACGAACAGCCAGCCGATATCGTCCAGGTGGCTGGTGACCCAGGACCAGCGGATCAGCTCCAATGCCCGGCCTCCGCGATCCGGTCGAGCGTGATCACGCCCAGGTAGTTGCCGGCCTCGTCGACCCGCACGACCGACCGGCTCTCCGCCGAGAGCGCGGCGTCGAGGGCGGTGCGCAGCGTGTCCCCCGGGCCGACGGTGGCGATATCGATGCCGCCCACGACCTGGCCCGCGGTGTGGCCGTTCACCAGCCGGCGGCTGTCGCACCAGCCCTGGAACCGCCGGTCGCCGCCCACCACCGGCACCCACGGCTGCCCCGCCTCCGCGGCCGCTGCGCCGACGCGCTCGGCGTCCGCCTCGGGATCGACCGGGTTGCCGGCGGTTACCTCCAGGCTGTCGGCGGTCATCAGCGCCAGGCGCTTGAGCGTGCGCTCGCGCCCGACGAAGTCGGCGACGAAGCGGTCGGCCGGGCGCGCCAGGACGTCGACCGGCCGGCCGTACTGGGCGAGCCGGCCGCCCTCCTTCAGGATCGCGATCTTGTCGCCCAGCTTGATCGCCTCGTCGACGTCGTGGGTGACGAACACGATCGTCTTGCGCACGCGTTTCTTGAGGTCGAGGAACTCCTGCTGCAGGCGCGCGCGCACGATCGGATCGACCGCGGCGAACGGCTCGTCCATCAGCAGCACCGGCGGCTCGCCGGCGAGCGCGCGGGCGACGCCGACGCGCTGCTGTTGGCCGCCGGACAGCTGGTGGGGGAAGCGCTGGGTCACCGTCCGGTCCAGGCCGACGGTCTCCAGCATGTCGTCGACCTTGGGCGCGATCTTATCCCGCGCCCAGCCGAGCAGCCGGGGCACGGTCGCGACGTTGCCGTCGATCCGCCGGTGCGGGAACAGCCCGGCGTGCTGGATGACGTAGCCGATCCCACGGCGCAACTGCGTGGGATCGGCCCTAGACACGTCCTGGCCGTTCACCAGGACGCGTCCCTCGGTCGCTTCTTCCAGCCGGTTGATCAGCCGGAGGCTGGTCGTCTTACCGCAGCCCGACGGGCCGACCAGCATCACGGTCTCCCCGTCGGCGATCTCGAGGTCCAGGGCGTCCACCGCGGTCGTGCCGTCGGCGAAACGCTTGGTCACCTGCTCGAAGCGAATCATGGCGTCTTGGACCGCCTGGACTTTGGATCGGATCGGCGTGCGGCGCTTTAAGGCCTCGAGGTTGGGTTAGATCAGCCCCTCGGCCTTCAGCCACTCCTCGGCGACCGCATCAGGGTCCATCTTGTCGACCCCGACCTTGGCGTTCAGCTTGGTCAGCGCCTCGGTCGACAGCGCCGCCGACAGTTCGTTCAGCACCGCCTCGATCTCAGGGGTCAGGGCGTCCGACCGGATCACCGGGATCAGGTTCTGGGCCGGGATGTGGTTCTTGTCGTCCTCCAGCGTGACCCAGCCGTTCTCGTCGATCGCGCCCTGGGTGGTGAACATCCGCGCGACATCGATGTCGCCGTTCTTGAGCGCGTTCTTGGTCAGCGGCCCGCCGGCGTCAAGCGAGCGGAACTCCTTGAACT
>CAYRCO010000124.1:4250-8626 GCA_964422775.1 uncultured Rhodovibrio sp. | reverse complement strand
GTCGGCGGTTTGCGCGTCGGCGGTCTGCGGCTGCTGGTCCGTATCGCTCTGCTTCTTGGACTTGCTGCGCCCACCGCGGCGGCGTCGCTTGCCGCTCTTGGACGTGCCGCCGTCCTGGTCGCCCTGATCGGCGTTCTGTTGCCGACCGCCGTCGGCCGTGTTGGCGTCCGCGGTCTCGCCGAATTTCTCCTCGGCGGCAGGCAGTTCGCCCTCGACCTCTTCCGGCTTCAGGATGCGGATCCGATCCAACTCGACCGTCGGGATCGCCCGGTTCATCGCCCGCTCGATCGCCGCCAGCGACTTGCCGTCCGCCGGAGTCGCCAGCATGAACGCCTTCCCGGACCGTCCGGCGCGGCCGGTACGGCCGATCCGGTGCACGTAGTCTTCGGCGTGGTTCGGGACGTCGTAGTTGAAGACGTGGCTGACCTTGGGCATGTCGAGGCCGCGCGCGGCGACGTCGGAGCAGACCAGGATCTTGATCTCGCCGTTCTTGAACTTCTCCAGCGTCTCCATGCGCATCGACTGCGCCATGTCGCCGTGCAGTTCGCCGGACGCCAATTCACGCTTCTGCAACGCTTTGTTGAGCGCACTGACGTCGCGCTTGCGGTTGCAGAACACCAGCGCGCTCAAGACGTCTTCCTGGTCCAGCAGCGTGTTCAGCGCCTTGCGCTTGTCGTGCCCGGGCAGGCGGATCAGCCCCTGCTGAACCGTCTCCGCCGGCGACGCGGGCGGATCGACCGAGATTTCCTTGGGGTTCATCAGGAACTTGTCGGCCAAGCGCCGGATCTCGTTGGGCATCGTGGCGGAGAAGAACAGCGTCTGCCGGATCTTGGGCAGATGGCCGACGATCTTCTCGACGTCCGGGATGAAGCCCATGTCGAGCATCCGGTCGGCCTCGTCGATCACCAGGATCTTGACGTCGGCCAACAGGATCTTGCCGCGCTGGAACAGGTCGAGCAGCCGGCCCGGGGTCGCGATCAGCACGTCGACCCCGCGGTCGAGCTTGGCTTCCTGCTCGCTCATCGACGACCCGCCGATCAGGAGCGCCTTGGAGAGCTTGTGGTACTTGCCGTACCGCTCGAAACTCTCGCCCACCTGGGCGGCGAGTTCGCGCGTCGGGGCCAGGATCAGCGAGCGCGGCATGCGCGCCTTCGCGCGGCCTTCCGCGAGCACGTCGATCATGGGCAGCACGAAGCCGGCGGTCTTGCCGGTGCCGGTCTGGGCACAGCCCAGAACGTCGCGCCCCATGAGGACGTAGGGGATCGCCTTTTCCTGGATCGGCGTCGGGCTCGAATAGCCGCTGTCGGACAGGGCATCGAGAACTTCGGAACTAAGACCGAGGTCTTTAAAACTCATGCAGATTGTTCTTTAAACGGGTAGGACGCGAGCGAGATTGCCTGCGTGCTGGGTCCGCCTTTCAGGTGGCCGCTATGTATCGGAAGTCAAGCCGCGCTGTCAATCGAAAGCCTAGCAGTGCTGCGGTTTTCGCTGGGCTATCGGCCTTGGCCGGGGGCATGTTGTCGCCTAGCATTCAACAAGGTTGTTTGCCGCCCGCCGGACGCGAACGATTCTTTTCCAACACCGAATTGGAGCGACAATGCTTTTAAGTGCCCGAGAAGGGCTGCTGGTCGTGGTCGACATGCAGGCCCGGCTGGTGCCCGTCCTGGCCGATCCCGAGGGCCTGAGCGCGCGGGTTCAGTTCCTGTTGCGCGCGGCGGCACAGCTTTCCGTGCCGGTGATCGCGAGCGAGCAATACCCGAAAGGCCTTGGTCACACGGTTGAGGCGGTCGCCGACTACCTGCCGGAGGGGGCGGTCGTGGAGAAGATGACCTTCTCCGCGATGCGTGAGCCTGCGTTCCGGGATGCGCTCGAGACACGCGGGGCCGGGCGCAAGCAGGCCATCGTCTGCGGCGCCGAGACCCATGTCTGCGTGCTGCAGACAGCAGCGGAACTGGCGGCGGCCGGCTACGCGACCACCCTGGTCGCCGATGCCGTCGGCTCCCGGCGGGAAAGCGACCGCACCGCCGGCCTGGACCGGCTGCGGGACCTGGGCTGTCAGGTCGCCACCAGCGAGATGGTCGTGTTCGAATGGCTGGAGCGCGCCGGGACCGACGCCTTCCGCAGGCTGGCACCGCTGATCAAGTAGCCCTATCTCTGACAGGCATGACCGAATCCGAGACCCAATCGCCGGTCGCCGACCTGGTGGCGCGGGCGCAAACCTTCGCCATCGACGCCCATGCCGGGCAGACCCGGAAGGGCGCGGCGCGTGAACCCTACGTCGTCCATCTGGCCGAGGTGGCGACTCTCACCCGCGCCTTCGGCGGCACGGATGCCGCGGTCGCTGCCGCCTGGTTGCACGACTGCATCGAGGACTGCGCGGTCGTCGACGCCGAGATCCGCGGGGCGTTCGGCGATACCGTGGCGGATCTCGTGGGCGAACTGACCGATCCGCCGCGCACGCCGCGGGCCCAGCGCCGTCGCCTGCAGGTGGAAAAGGCGGCGCGCAAGAGCCCGCAGGCCCAGCTGATCAAGGTGGCGGACAAGACCAGTAACCTGCGCTCGGTGGCGATGTCGCCGCCGCGGGACTGGGATAGCGCGCGCAAGCTTGGCTACGTGCGCTGGGGCGTGGCCGTGGTCGCCGCGCTGCCGGCGCTGCCGGACGGCGCGCTCGCGACCTTCCTCGACGTGGTCGAGACGGCGCGGCGGGCGAGCGTGGGCACGGCCGACGCCGAAGCTTGGGCCGCCCGCCGGCGCTGGGTAGGCGACCGCGCGGTGCTCGCCGAACTCGCGGCAGAGGCCGAGGGCGGGTATTAGGTTCAGGTGGCGCCTGCTCGAAGATATGTAGGGTGGGTTCGCCGCGCTTAGCGGCAACCCACCAAGCGGCGCGTTGTGCGCTGGCACCCGATCGGTGGGGTGCTTGCACGAACCCACCCTACCGCTGCGCGACCGTTAAGCGTGTTCGTCCATGAACTGGCGGATCCGCGGCAGGATCGAGGTGTGGAAACGCTTGCCGGCGAACGAGCCGTAATGGCCCGCGCCCTCTTCCAGGTGATGCGCCTTTTTCGACTCCGGCAGGTTGCGCAGAAGATCGTGTGCGGCGGCCGTTTGGCCGGGGGCCGAGATGTCGTCGCGGCCGCCCTCGACCGTCAGGGTCGCGGTCTCGGTCACGGCGGCGGGGTCGACCGTCTGGTTGTGCCAAGACATCTGCCCGAGCGCGAGTTCGCGGCGCTTGAACACCCGGTCGATCGTCTCGAGATAGAACGCGCCGTCCATGTCCAGGACGGACAGGTACTCGTCGTAGAAGTCGGTCAGCCGCTGGGCGGAGGCGTGGTCGCCGCGCAGCCGGTCGTAGAACAGGTTGGCGTGCTGCTCCAGGTGCCGGTCCGGGTTCATCGCCATGAACCCGGCGAGCTGAAGGTATCCGGGATAGACGCGCCGACCGGCGCCGGGATGGGACAGCGGCACCTTATGGATGACGTTGTTCTCGAACCACTCCATGGAGTGGCGGCCGGCAAGCTCCGTGACCTCGGTCGGCGCGGCGGCCGGATCGATCGGACCGCTCATCAAGGTCATGCTGCGCGGCTGCTGGGGCATGCCGGCTTGGGCCATCAGCGAGACAGCGGCCAAGAGCGGCACCGTCGGCTGGCACACCGCCACCGTGTGGAAGCCCTGGTCGCCCGCCATCTCGTGCGTCTGGCGCAGAAAATCCATCAGATAGGCGGTGTATTCGTCGAGGCAGAAGTCACCCCGGCTGAGCGGCACCTGACTGGCGCAGGTCCAGTCGGTGATCAGCACCTCGTCCTCTTCGATGAAGGCGTCGACCGTGTCGCGCAGCAGGGTCGCGTGGTGGCCGGACAAGGGCGCCACCAGCAGGATCTTGCGCCCGTCGGTCTTGCCGTAGCGGTTGGCGAAGTGCAGCAGCCGGCAGAACGGCTTCTCGTCGACCACCGTTTCCTCGATGTCCAGGCCGAAGTCCGGCTTGGCGTAGGTGCGAGTGACACGGCCCACCATCTCCAGCGAGGCCTGGGCGAAGCGCGCCGGCGCGAAGAAGTTCGCGGCCGGCTGCAGCATCATCTGCCCGGTCTCCGCAGCGAAGTTGAGGGGCTCCAGCATGCGCTGACGCATGTGGTGAAGAGTGTAGATCATCGAGCCGCACCTTCCTTCGTGTAAGCGATCCGGCCAGGACGTGGCGCGCGGGCGGCATGCCCGGACCGCAGAATGGCGCTCGCTTTAGGGTTAAGCGCGAGGCGTTAACAGAGTGTGAGCTACCGTCGCCGGAGTCGTGGGGTGCGCGAACGCGTTGCACGTCCGCCGATCTGCCCTCGCGGGATCACCCGGCGCGGGATCACCCGGCCAACTCCGGACAACCGGGGCCG
>CAYRCO010000124.1:637-4150 GCA_964422775.1 uncultured Rhodovibrio sp. | reverse complement strand
GCAAGCGGTCTCCTGATCCGAACGCGGTGTAAGGCCAGCCGCAACGTCGGCTTGCAGATGAGCGACCTTGGTCGTACCTGCTTGCGGAACGCCCCGCTGGAGGACGTCGCACGGGCGCTTGGCCGCCTTCCGCCGCGCGGATCGGCAGCATCTCCAATGCCTGGCGACAATGCACGATGTCGTCGGGCCTATGCAGGCGCCTTGAATCGGCGACATCGTCTAAGATCGCGCCTGAAGCGCCGGTCACGATGTTCAGGAACAGACGTTTAAACAGGAGAAGTTGGCTGGGGGACCAGGATTCTCAGCCAGTTAAAAAATGCCCTGTCTCTCAATGACTTATAGCCGGCCGCTGAGACGTGTGCAACACCTGTGTGTCACAGTTTCGGGGCCCCGGGCGCGCGCTCCCTCGGCCGGCCCCTCGGCATACGCGTCGCTCGCCCGAGGCTGCGGAGCTTGTCGGTCGTTCGCTCACGCCTTCCCAGTCGACGTCGTATTCGGCGAAAGTGCTTTCCGGGAGCGGATATCGCTTCGAGACTGTCGAGGAGTCCGTCGCGCTGTATGGCGCAAATAGCGTTTGCCCGATTTGTGGCCGCTCGAATGGCACCAACCACTCGAACGCTTTGCGCGATAGCGCGCGTTTTGACCCGGGGTGCGAACGCTCGGTCATCGTCATGCAGTCGGAGCGAATATGACCGGGTATTGGCTCCGACGCGGCCGCGACGTTGGCCTCAACCTGCTGCACCGCGCCCGAATGCGTCTCGCCAGCTGTCTCCCGGTCGGCTGTGAGACAGGCCACGACTGTCGCCATGTCTCGGCTTCAGCCGTGGCATGGCGACCTCCGACGTGCCGCGGACGCCGACGAATGACCGAGCCCCGCAGCTGGACGCGCGATCGGAAATCCGGGCCTCAACCCGGCCGCAACGCGCGGCGGAATCCGCCCATCCTCTCCACCAACACCACGGGATCGCGTACGGACGCGCCATGGACGGCGGGTCTGCCCGAAGTCCATGCGCCGGCATTTTCTCGCAAGGGCCCTTGAGCCCGTCCATTACGTTGCCAGATCCGCGCATAGGATCTTGGGCTCTTCGTAGGAAAGGTGTCACAATTTCCCCGAGATCGCTCAACCACCCGCGGAGGAGAGCACCGATGGAACACCGAGACGCCGGCATCGCGCGCGCGAGCCTGATCCGCCAAGTCCCGGACGAAACCGCCCTGCATGCGCGCTTGGCGACCGTGCACACCCTCGCGGGCGTGCGCCGCCAGGTCGTAAGGCACCGCAACCGGCTGCGCGCGGAAGCCGCGGACCCGACCGCCACGGAGGCCGCCCGCGACGCGGCGGCGCGCCGGGCGGAGGATCTGCAGGCGCAGATCGAGGCCGTTATCGACCTGCTTCTGGAGACCGCGCCCGCGCAGGCCACCGAGTCAGGGCTCCATTAGAACGCCGAGGTCGTCACGCGCGGGCGGGCGGACCTCACCGGATGGACACGCCGATCTCCATCCTGCCGCTCTTCGTCCCGACGATCGGCGACCGCCACCGACGGAACCCGATCGCGGACCCGCCAGCTCCCTACGCCAACGGGTCGAGCCCAAAGAGCGACATGCCGGCTGCGGATGGAGCCGGGCCCGGTACCAGACGCCCTCGCACGCGAACGCGGGGAGGCCGCCTGGACCCGTCATCGCGCGATCGCCGATCCGTTGTGAAGGCGCACGCGGCCGGGGTTGCCAAGGCACTCGCGTGCTTTGAGCGCATGCGCGGCAGCGATGCCGCCACGAACGTCGCTCCCACGCGCGCCCCCGCCGCGCGCGGGATCCGGCCCCTCGCACATGTCGGGCGGCCGGGCTGGGAAAGAGCGACGCGACTCGCCCCACCGCTTGCCCGACGACGATCGAGGTCCCCGTGATCGAAGACCTGCACACCCTTTGGCGTTGCGTCGATCCGGTCGCGTTGATGCGTGAACCGGCGCGGGTCGGCTGCCAGCTCGCCGAGCTTCGGGCTCGATCGCCCGTGCGTGAGGGCGGCCTCGCCTCGCAGCTCTCCGCTGAAGCCGACGGTGAGCCGGAGTCCGCGTACCTGCTGGCGGCGCTGAGCGCCCGCTCGGCGGGGGCTGGTCGCCGGCCGGACCCGGTCGCGCTGGGCTGGCTGGTGGTCGCGGCCGGTCAGGAGCACCGAGAGGCCGGCCGACTGCTTGCGCTGGCCCATCTGCACGCCGTTCGGCGCGCACGCGCCGACAACCCGAACGTGTCTCTAAGCGAAAGCCAGGTCGGACTGTACCACGCCGCGGCGGTGTGCGTGCGCGGCACGCCGCTGGAGCGTGATATTGCCCGGGCGTGCGCGACCGCGCTCAGCGCGCCGCCCGCGCCGGCGGACATCGATCCGGTCTTGTACAACGTCGCTCGCGGCGTCGACGAGCTGTCGCTGTTTCTCCCCGAAGAGGCAGCCGGCGATCTTCGAGGCGACGCCGTCGTGGCCCGCGGGGGTGGCGGTGCCGACGGCAACCAGGCAGCGGCGACGACGGACGCGGACATTGGCTACCCGACGGATCCTGGCGCCGACGAGCGACCCTGCATGACCGTGCTCTCGGCGGTTGGCGACGCGGGGTCCGGCGAGGGCCGCCGATTGGCGCGTGCGTACGCCGACCTTTGCGGGCCGCTGCCGCTGGCCGGCACGGCGCTCGCGGCGGACACGCTCGCCGACCTCCTGGCGGCACGCTTCCCGTGGATGGGCGAGGCGGTGGACGCGGTGCGCGGGGAGCTGCGCCTGCAAGCTCTCGCGGGGCGGCCATGGCTGCATTTCCGTCCGCTGCTGCTCGAGGGCCCGCCCGGCTGCGGCAAGACCGCGTTCGCGTCGACGCTCGCGCGGCTCAGCGCGGTGACACTCCGCACGCTCGACGCCGGCGGCGCGAGCGACGACAGGCTCTTGGCAGGCACCGCGCGCGGCTGGTCGTCCGCGCAGCCAGCGCTGCCGCTGCTCGCGGTGAAGACAGCAGGCATCGCCAATCCGCTGATCCTGGTCGACGAGCTCGACAAGTGCCGCGCGAGCCAGAACGGCGACGCCTGCGGTACTCTTCTGGGTATGCTGGAGCCGGACACGGCGCGGAATTGGTTTGATCCTTGCCTGATCGCCGAGTGCGATTTGTCTCAGGTCTCCTGGATCATCGCGGTCAACGACGGCGACCAGTTGCCGGGCCCTCTGCGCAATCGTCTGAGGCGCGTGCGGATCGGCCGGCCCACCGGCCGCCACGCTGAGACCGCGCTCGCCGGGCTGGCCGCCAGCCTGACGGCCGAACTCGATTGGCCGCCCGGGCACGAACTGCCGCTCGCTCCGGGTGCCTGGCGTCTCCTGACCCGGCGGTTGGCGCGCAGCGGCGACCTGCGCGGGGCGCGCGCCGCCTTGCGTGCCGCGGTGGCGCACGCCGGCGCGACGCGCATGCTGCAGTGACCTCGATCGGCGACGCGCCGATGTTCAGCCTGGCACGGGTCCCGGAAGGATGCCGCTGTCGGTCGCCGCGTCCG
>CAYRCO010000124.1:325-627 GCA_964422775.1 uncultured Rhodovibrio sp. | reverse complement strand
CCAGCACCAGACGTGTCCCCGGCCAACCGGCCGCGTTCGCTGGCGTGTGCCGGGCCTCGACCCCGGGCCGCCCGCTGGCATGTGGCGCCAACCGAGAGGGTCTGTCCCGGGTGACTTTCGAGTCCGACCGCGGGGCACCCAATTGTCTCGCGAACTTGCGTGCATGCGCCCTGCCGCGGATCGCATGCATTTTACGGTAACACGCATGCGATGTGTGCGCATGCCGGCTGCAGATAACCGATTCGGCTCCGCGGATTGCGGATTCGAAACTGCAGATCCCCGATTCCAAACCGCATATTCCC
>CAYRCO010000124.1:0-315 GCA_964422775.1 uncultured Rhodovibrio sp. | reverse complement strand
AAACGTGTCGATATCTGTTACGCGTCCGCGGTTTTCCGATTCAAACCTGCAGACCGCCGATTCAGATGTGCAGACATCCGTTGCGCAACCGCGGATATCCGTTGCAGCGGTGGGACATGCCCGATTCGCCGACCGCGGTTTCCCGACTCAGGCCGGCCGGCGACCCGGCCTCGCGCCAACGCCCCTGTGCGCATGCCGGCAGCCGCTGTCGCGGGCACGGCGCCGGCGCGTGCGGCATACGGTCGGCGGTCGAAACCCTATTCGGTTTTTCTCTTCCGTTTCTGTTCGCTTTTTCATTCGCCCCCTACCTTGATC
>CAYRCO010000123.1:0-8708 GCA_964422775.1 uncultured Rhodovibrio sp. | reverse complement strand
GCCGCCACGGCACCCGCCTCCGCGTTCGAGCTGGGCGACCGCTACGAGGACAAGGACGGTGACCTGATCGCCGACATCCCGAGCGACCCGTCGGAGCAGATCGATCCGGATACGCTGATCTTCGCCTACACCCCGGTCGAGGACCCGGCCGTCTACCGCGATGTCTGGTCGGAGTTCCTGGATCACATGGCGGAAGTGACCGGCAAGCAGGTGCAGTTCTTCCCGGTGCAGTCGAACGCCGCCCAGATCGAGGCGATGCGCGCCGGGCGCCTGCATGTCGCCGGCTTCAACACCGGCTCCAACCCGCTGGCGGTCGCTTGCGCCGGCTTCCGGCCGTTCGCCATGATGGCCGCCGACGACGGCTCGTTCGGCTACGAGATGGAGATCATCACCTATCCCGGTTCCGGGATCGACGAAGTGTCGGACATCGAGGGCCGGACCCTGACCCACACCTCGCAGACCTCGAACTCCGGCTACAAGGCCCCGACCGCGCTGATGAAGGCGGAGTTCGGCCTGATCTCCGGCGAGGACTACGAGGTGCAGTTCTCCGGTAAGCACGACAACTCGATCCTGGGCGTCGCGAACCAGGATTACGAGGTCGCCACGATCGCCAACTCGGTGAAGGCGCGGATGATCGACCGCGGCGTCGTCGAGAAAGACGATTTCAACGTCATCTACACCTCGCAGACCTTCCCGACGACCGGCTACGGCACCGTCTACAACCTGAAGCCGTCGCTGCAGGAGGACATCAAGGAGGCCTTCTTCAGCTTCGACTGGGAAGGCACCGGCCTCGATGAAGAGTTCAACGAGGACAAGTTCATCGAGATCTCCTTCAAGGAAGACTGGGAGGTCATCCGCAAGATCGACGCCGGCAACGACGTCACCTACGACTGCAAGTAAGCGGCGCTGACCCCGAAGGCGGCCGGACAGGCGGCGGTAAGCCGTCCCACCTGTCCGGTCGCCGCGTCGCATCGGCCCGGTACCGCAGGGCCCGCCTACTTTTACCTATCCGGTTACCTATCCGGTTACCTATCCGGTTGACGTTGCTTTCATTCGCGTCCGCACCCATCGTCCAGGGCCAATGGGCGCGTGGGTGACCGCTGACCACTTGCCCGTCCGCGGTGCGCGACCAGGGAGTTTCCGCCATGCTGAGCGTCGAGGGCCTGACGAAAACCTACCCGTCCGGCGACAAGGCCCTGAACGGCATCGATTTCACCGTATCGAAAGGTCAGGTGGTCGGGCTGATCGGGCCGTCGGGCGCCGGCAAGTCGACCCTAGTGCGCTGCGTCAACCGGCTGGTTACGCCGACCTCCGGGCGGGTGCTGCTGAACGACCTGGACCTCACGACCCTGAACAAGCCGGCCTTGCGCCGCGCACGGCGGAGGATCGGCATGATCTTCCAGGAATACGCGCTGGTCGAGCGGCTGACGGTGATGGAGAATGTGCTGACCGGTCGGCTCGGCTACGTCCCGTTCTGGCGCAGCTGGACGCGGCGCTTCCCCGGCACCGATATCGCCAACGCTTTCCGCCTGCTGCAGCGCGTCGGGCTTGAGGGCCGGGCGAACAGCCGCGCCGATGCGCTGTCCGGCGGTCAGCGCCAGCGCGTCGGGATCGCGCGGGCACTGGCGCAGGAACCGGAATTGCTGCTGGTCGACGAGCCCACCGCCTCGCTCGACCCGAAAACCTCGCGCACCATCATGCGGCTGATCACCGACGTCTGCCGCGAGTTCGACCTGCCCGCGGTGATCAACATGCACGACGTCGTGCTGGCCCAGCAGTTCAGCGACCGGATCATCGGCCTGCGCGAGGGATCGGTGGTGTTCGATGGCGCGCCCGACGAACTGGATACCGACGCCCTGACGCAGATCTACGGCGAGGAGGACTGGTCGGCGATGCGCAAGGCCGCGGCCGAGGACGCCGATGCCGAGCGCGAGCAGGCCGACCGGATGGCGGGCCTGGCATGACCGGGACGTCCGCCCGGCCGAACGGCCAAGATGACGCCGCCGCCGCCACCAACGCCTACGGCGCGTTTCCGACCCGCTGGCGCCGCCCGCCGCAGATCTTCAAGCACACCGGTTGGCGCCGGGCGATTTTCACCGGCATGGCCGCCTACCTGCTGCTGGCCGGCTGGACGCTGGAGGTCGACTGGCAGCGCGTCTGGGAGGGGCTGGACCGCGGCTGGCAGTTCGTCGAGGGCTTCCTGGTCCCGGACTTCTTCTCCCGGGCGAAGGACATTCGCGAGGGTCTGATCGAAAGCCTGGTGATGACGGTCACCGCGACCGCGCTCGGCATCGCGCTGTCGGTGCCGTTCGGGGTGGGCGCCGCGCGCAACGTCTCGCCGCCGCCGATCTACCTGTTCTGCCGGTCGGTGATCGCGGTCAGCCGGTCGCTGCAGGAGGTCATCATCGCGATCTTCCTGGTCGCGATGTTCGGCTTCGGCCCGTTCGCAGGTTTCATGACCCTGAGTTTCGCCACCATCGGCTTCCTCGCCAAGCTGCTGGCCGAGAACATCGAGGAGATCGACATGGCGCAGGTCGAGGCGGTCCGCGCGGCCGGCGGTTCCTGGCCGCAAGTCATCAATTACGCCGTGCAGCCGCAGGTGATGCCGCGGCTGATCGGCCTGTCGCTCTACCGGCTCGACATCAACTTCCGCGAATCGGCGGTGATCGGGATCGTCGGCGCGGGCGGCATCGGCGCCACCCTGAACACCGCGATCGACCGCTACGAGTACGACAGCGCGGGCGCGATCCTGTTGATCATCATCGGGCTCGTGTTCGCCACCGAGTACCTGTCCGGCCACATCCGCAAGTGGGTGCAGTGATGGCGCGAACCGAAGCCGACACGCCGGTCTGGCGGCTGCGCCAGCCGCGCGCCCACCTGGCGCTATGGGTCGGCTGGCTGCTCGCGGTCGCGCTGATCGTCTGGTGCTGGAACATCATGACCGAACGCACGATCTGGGCGTTCGTCTATGACGCGCCCCGCCAGGCGGTCGACATCGGCGGCCGGATGTTCCCGCCGCGGATCTCCTATCTGCCGGAACTCCTGATGCCGCTGTGGGATACCATCAACATCGCCACGCTGGGCACCCTGGGCGGTATCGCGATCGCCACCCCGGTCGCCTTCCTGGCGGCGCGCAATACCACACCGAGCGCGACCTTCATCCGGCCGGTCGCGCTGTTCGTGCTGGTGGCTTCGCGGTCGATCAACTCGCTGATCTGGGCGCTGCTGCTGGTCTCGATCGTCGGTCCGGGACTGCTCGCCGGCGTGATCGCGATCGCGCTGCGCTCGATCGGCTTCATCGGCAAGCTGCTGTACGAGGCGATCGAGGAGACCGACCGCGCCCAGATCGAAGCGGTCGAAGCCGCCGGGGCCAGCGGCGGGCAGGTGCTGAATTACGGCATCTGGCCACAGGTCGCCCCGGCGTTCTGGGCGATCTCCGTGTTCCGCTGGGACATCAACATCCGGGAGAGCACGGTGCTCGGTCTGGTCGGCGCCGGCGGCATCGGCCTGCAGATGCAGAACTCGCTGAACACGCTCGCGTGGGCGCAGGTCACCATGATCCTGGTGCTGATCCTGGCCACCGTGGTGGTCAGCGAGGCGGTGTCCGCGCGCGTGCGCAAGGCGATCATCTGACCCGGCCGCGCGACGCCCCGTCCCGCGGGCGGCGAATTCGGACCGCCCGCTCACCTGAGGTATAGCGCGGCGCGCCGGCCTGGATGCCGCATTGACGCGGCCCGGCGGCGCGGGCGATAGCTAGTGCGCCATTCCCGTCAACGGACCCGCGAGCCGCTCCCGACATGACGATCGACCACCACGCCGCCCTGATCTACACCATGGTGCTGGTCTCCGCCGCCGACCGCGAGATGAGCGACGACGAGTTGGAGCACATCGGCAACGTCGTCAGCCACTGGCCGGTGTTCCACGACTTCGACCGCGACAAGCTGTCGACTTACGCACAGGACTGCGCCGAACTGCTGCGCGGCGACGACGGGCTGGACACCGCGATCGAGACGATCCGGGCGGCCCTACCGCATAAGCTGGTCGAGACCGCCTACGCGCTCGCCTGCGACATCGCCGCCGCCGACGGCTTCGCCTCGCAGGAGGAACTGCGTCTGCTTGAGATGCTGCGCCACGAACTCGCCGTCGGCCGCCTCGAGGCCGCCGCCATCGAACGCGGCACACGTGCACGGCAGATGACGCTGTAGGGAGCGGTGGGCAGGTCCAGACGTCTCTTGCCGAGGCCGCGCCCGGTTACAGCGGGTATCTATCACGTCGAGGAGACGTCTGCACGGCTCGCAAATACCCGTGTAGGATCCTTCGACACGGACGCCTTCGGCGTCCTACTCAGGATGAAGCTCTTAGTTTATTCAGACACTTAAACCATAGCTTCATGCTGAGTAGCTGGCGGCCACGCCAGCGTGTCGAAGCACGCCCTACGGGTCGGCCGGGGTTCGTGCAGCGTCGCCTTCAGGGTGGATAGGAGAAGCTGCCGCGCAGCCTTCCCCGGCCCCACGCCCTGTGCATACCCGCTCCCTCTTTCGCATGCGTGCAAGATAGATCGTCGATCGGTATGCTGCGGCGCACCTAAGACGGACCGCCGCCATGCCCGACACGCAGCCTGCCCCCAACCGCGATCTTCCGCTCCACGCGCAACCGATCCAGACCGCCCTTGCGGCCGTCGCCAGCGATCCCGAGCACGGGCTGAGCGGCGGGGAGGCCGCGTGCCGGCTGGTGGCGCACGGGCCCAACCGCCTGCCCGCGGCCGCGCGGCGCGGGCCGCTGAAGCGCTTCGCCCAGCAGTTCAACAACGTCTTGATCGCTGTCCTGCTCGGCGCGGCCGCGGTCACCGGCGCGCTCGGCCACTGGATCGATACCGGGGTGATCCTGGGCGTCGTGCTGATTAACGCCCTGATCGGCTTCCTGCAGGAAGGCAAGGCGGAGAACGCACTGGCCGCGATTGCGGCGATGCTCTCCCCGCAGGCGAACGTGACCCGCGACGGCCAGCGCCAGCAGGTGCCGGCGGAGGACCTCGTCCCCGGCGATCTCGTGCATCTGGCGAGTGGCGATAAGGTGCCGGCCGACCTGCGCCTGATCCGCGCCCGCTCGCTGCAGATCCAGGAAGCCGCGCTGACCGGCGAATCCGTGCCGGTCGACAAGGATACCGAGCCGGTTCAGCCCGACGCCGACCTGGGGGACCGCCGCGGTATCGCGCACTCCGGCACGCTGGTGGTCGCGGGCCGCGGCACCGGCGTGGTCGTCGCCACCGGCGCCGAGACGGAGATCGGCCGGATCTCCAGCATGCTCTCCCAGGTGCAGACCCTGACCACGCCGCTGCTGCGGCAGATGACGGTGTTCGGCCGCTACCTGACCGCAGGCATCCTGGCGCTGGCGGTGTTCGCCTTCGGCTTCGGCTATCTGGTGCGCGGCTACAGCCTGGACGAGATGTTCCTGGCCGCCGTCGGCCTCGCCGTCGCGGCGATCCCGGAGGGCCTGCCGGCGATCATGACGATCACGCTTGCGATCGGGGTCGGCGCGATGGCCAAGCGCAACGCGATCATCCGCCGGCTGCCGGCGGTGGAGACGCTGGGCGCGGTCACGGTGATCTGCTCGGACAAGACCGGCACCCTGACCCGCAACGAGATGAGCGTGCGCCGGGTGGCCACGCTGGACGCCACCTACGCCGTCAGCGGCGAAGGCTACGGCGCCGAGGGCGCGATCACGCGCGACGGTTCGCCGGCGGCGCTCGACGCCGATCCGGCGCTTGCCGACGCGATCTGCGCCGGCGACGCCTGCAACGACGCGGAGCTGACGCCCGATCCCGACGATCCGACCGACCGGCGCCTCAACGGCAACCCGGTCGACGGCGCGCTCAAGGCGCTGGCGCTGAAGGCGCGGGCCGCCGGCGGCTTCACGCCGGCGCATCCGGACGGCCGGCACGACACCATTCCTTTTGAGAGCGTGCACAAGTTCATGGCCAGCCTGCACGAGCGCCCCGAGGGCGCGCGCGTGATCTGGCTGAAGGGCGCACCCGAACAAGTGCTGGCGCAGTGCACCAAAGCCCGGGGTTCGGCCGGCGACGCCCCGATCGACGCCGAGGCTTGGCACCAGCGCTTAAATGCACTGGCGCACGCCGGCTTTCGCCTACTGGCCGTCGCCGAGCGGCCAGCGGACGACGCCGTCCACGGCCTGACCTTCGCCGAAATCGAACGCGGCGGCTTCACGCTGCTCGGTCTGTTCGCACTGCTTGACCCGGCGCGCGCGGAGGCGGAGACGGCAGTCGCCGACTGCAAGGCCGCCGGCATCGCGGTCAAGATGATCACCGGCGACCACGCCGCGACCGCCGGCGCGGTGGCGCGCGAGCTCGGCATCGGCGCCAACGCCCGGGTGCTGACCGGCCACGAACTGGACCGGCTGGACGACGCCGCGCTGGCCCAAGCAGTGCAGGACACAGACGTGTTCGCCCGCACCACGCCCGAACACAAGCTGCGGCTGGTGAGCGCGCTGCAGGCGCGCGGCGCGGTCGCGGCGATGACCGGCGACGGCGTCAACGACGCCCCGGCGCTCAAGCGCGCCGACGTCGGCGTGGCGATGGGCCGGCGCGGCACCGAAGCGGCCAAGGAAGCCGCGGAGATGGTGCTGGGCGACGACAACTTCGCCTCGATCGCCGCGGCCGTGCGCGAAGGCCGGATCGTCTACGACAACCTGGTGAAGGCGATCCTGTTCATCCTGCCGACGAACGGCGGCCAGGCGTTCACCCTGCTGGCGGCGATCGCCTTCGGCACGCTCCTGCCGATCACCCCGGTGCAGATCCTGTGGGTGAACATGGTGACGGCCGTGACGCTCGCCCTCGCGCTCGCGTTCGAGGCCGGCGAGCCGGGGGTGATGAACCGGCCGCCGCGCCGGCGCGACGCGCCGATCCTCTCCGGCTTCCTGATCTGGCGGGTGGCGTTCGTCTCCGCGCTCTTGGTGCTCGCGGTGTTCGGGCTGTTCGCCCTCGCCCGCGACGCCGGCATGGCGATCGACGAGGCGCGCACGCTCGCGGTCAACACGCTGGTCGCCGGCGAGATCGTCTACCTGTTCAGCGCCCGGCGCCTGGCGGGTCCGGCGCTGTCGCGCGCGGCGCTCACGACCGCCCGCCCGGCGCTGATCTCGGTCGCGCTGGTGATCGCGCTGCAGGGCCTGTTCACCTACTGGGGCGCGATGCAGACGCTGTTCGGCACCGCCCCGCTGTCGCTCGGCGCGTGGGGTGCGATCGCCGGCTGCGCGGCCCTGCTGTTCGCGGCGGTCGAGGCGGAGAAGGCGCTGCTGCGACGTTTCGCCCGGCGAGCGCGTTAACGCGCGACCGGTTGCGCGCCCGCCGAGCCGCCGCCACCTGCGCCGGTGGCAGCAACAGCCAGGGACACACGAGCAAGGGAGGATCGATGAGCGCCACGCACGTCGGCTTCCTCGGCCTGGGCGCGATGGGCCGGCCGATGGCGGCGAATCTGCTCAAGGCAGGCTTCGACGTCACCGTCTGGAACCGCTCCGCGGACAAGATGCAGCCGCTGCTCGACCAGGGCGCGCGCAAGGCCGAGCGGCCGATGGACGCCGCGCAGCCGCAAGGCATCGTTGTCTCCATGCTGGCCGACGACGCGGCCGTGGAAGAGGTCGCGCTCGGCGTCGGCGGGCTGCTGGAGACGCTTGGACCGGGTGGCCTGCACGTTTCGATGTCGACCATCCACCCGGACACCGCGCGCAAGCTGGCCGACGCCCACGCCGAGCGGCAGGTCGGCTATCTCGCCGCGCCGGTGTTCGGCCGACCGGACATGGCCGAGGTCGGCAAGCTGTTCGTCACCTGGTCCGGCTGGCAGAGCTACAAGGAGCGCGCGCGGCCGGTCTGCGAGGCGTTCGCCCAGGGCTTTTACGACTACGGCAACGACGACGTCGCGGCGGCCAACGTGGTCAAGCTCGCCGGCAACTTCATGCTGGCGAGCGCGATGGAGGCGATGGGCGAGGCCTACGCCTTCTGCGAACGGCAGGGCATCGACCGCGAACAGGTCAACGCCCAGATGACGGAGACGCTGTTCGCTTGCCCGGCCTACAAGAACTACGGCGGCCAGATCGCTCGGCACAGCTACGAGCCCGCCGGCTTCAAGGCTGACCTGGGCCTGAAGGACATCGGCTTGGCGCTCGACTCCGGCCGGCAGGCCAAGGTGCCGATGCCGCTCGCCAGCCTGCTGCGCGACCGTCTAATCGGTCTCAGCGCCCGCGGCCACGGCGACAAGGACTGGGCCGCCATCGGCCTCGGCCCCACCCAAGACGCCGGCCGCGACCCGGACGACCCTTAAATATTTGGGTCACCACAGAGGGCACAGAGGTCACGGAATCATTCACAAAACGACACGATGAATGCCCGACTTTAGACGCTTGACATTGAAGTTTATCAGTAACCCCAGCCGATAACCCGATAGTCTTAGATAACTGATACCAGCGGTCATGGAGATGTCGTTATCGCAGCCCAGCTACGATAGCTTATCGAGGTAACGGTTTCCGGCATTTCCATGAATATATTCCAAGCGTTGCAGCAGGCATCGACAATCTTATCGTAGCTTTCGAAAATACGGTTCGAGAGATATGTCTGGCGTAGATACTGCCAGACCTTCTCAACAGGATTCAGTTCTGGAGACTTCGGCGGTAGAAGCACGATCGAAATGTTGGCAGGCACACGA
>CAYRCO010000122.1:0-8750 GCA_964422775.1 uncultured Rhodovibrio sp. | reverse complement strand
CTCACGCGCACCGCGAGTGGCCGCAGGCGGTGCAGATGTCGCAGCCTTCCTGCTGGACGACGGCCGCCTGGCCGCAGCGCTGGCACTGCCGTGGCGGGGCGGCGCCGACCGCCTGGCGCAGGGCTTGCTGAGCCTTTTCCCCGGCGATGTTCTGGCGATCGGGCAGGAAGCCGATGTCGATCATGTGCTGTTCGATCACCTCCCCGATCGCGGCCAGAAGCGAGGGCTTGTAGCTGCCGCCCATCCACGCGCCGCCGCGCGGGTCGAACACCGCCTTGAGCTCGTCGACCACGAACGAGACGTCGCCGCCGCGCCGGAACACCGCCGAGATCATGCGCGTGAGCGCGACCGTCCAGGCGTAGTGCTCCATGTTCTTGGAGTTGATGAAGATCTCGAACGGGCGCCGCCGGCCGTCCTGCACCACGTCGTTCAGGGTGATGTAGAGGGCGTGGTCGCTTTCCGGCCATTTCAGCTTGTAGGTGCGCCCGGGCAGCACCTCCGGCCGGTCGAGCGGCTGGGTCATGTAGACCACCGACGGGTCGCCGGCCTCGGCCTCAGCGGGCGCGCGCTCCGGGGTCGGCTCGTCCGCGGCCGGCGTGGGCGCGGTCTCCGCCTTGCCGCGGCCGTCCGCGTCGGTGCTTTGGCTGTCGGAGGTCTCCAAAACCGCGCCGGTCACCGGGTTCGGGCGGTAGGTGGTGCAGCCCTTGCAGCCCATGTCGTAGGCCTGCAGGTAGACGTCCTTGAACGCCTCGAAGGAGATCTCCTCCGGCAGGTTGATCGTCTTGGAGACCGAACTGTCGACGTACTTCTGCACCGCCGCCTGCATCACCAGGTGCGCCGAGGGCGAGAGCGTCTGCGCGTCGACGAAGCTCGCCGGCAGCTCGGCATTCTCGCCATGCATCGACCGGTACAGGCGCACGGCATGGTCCTGCACCGTCTCCCGCGTCCGGCTGCCGTCGGGCTCCAGGACGTTGCGGGTGTATTCGAAGGAGAAGATCGGTTCCAGCCCGCTGGAGACGTTATCGGCGAACAGCGAGATCGTGCCTGTGGGCGCGACCGAGGTGACGAGGGCGTTGCGCATGCCCTTGTCCGCGACCGCCCGCCGGACGTCGGCGTCCAGCTCCCGGATGGTCTCGCCCGCCAGGTACTGCTCGGCGTCGAACAGCGGGAACGCGCCCTTCTCCTGCGCGAGATCGGCCGAGGCGAGGTAGGCGTGGCGCTGCAGGGTCGCCATCCAGCTCTCGGTCGCGGCGACCGCGTCCTGCGCGCCGTAGGTCAGGCCGACCATCGCCAGCGCGTCCGCCAGTCCGGTCACACCCAGGCCGATCCGGCGCTTGTCGTACGCCTCCCGCCGCTGCGCGTCGAGCGGGAAGCGGGAGACGTCGATCGCGTTGTCCAGCATGCGTACGGCCGTGTGCGTCAGCTCCGCCAGCGCGTCGGTGTCGAGCCGCGCCTCGGCGGTGAACGGCTGCAAGACCAGCCGGGCCAGGTTGATCGACCCCAGCAGGCACGCGCCATACGGCGGCAACGGTTGCTCGCCGCAGTTATGGACAACGAGTCCGTTGGCATCAAAGGCGTGGCGGCCGGGAATGTGACAGTCGTAGACGGGCTCTTCGCCGTCCGGCCGGACCGAGGCCACCTTCGCGGTCCAGCGTTCCCGGTTCAGCCGGCGCCGGTAGCTGGCCAGTCTTGTGTCGAGGCGGGTCTGCTTGTCGGTGTCGCGGAAGCCGATCTCGGCCGAGAAGCGTCCCAGGTTGTCCCCGGCGATCACCAGTTCGTGCTGCGCGCGGGTCGGGTACAAGCGGGTGCCGCCGCGCCCGTCCGGCAGACGCGCGGCGCCCGCCGAGCGGCGGTCGGTGTAAATGCTGGCGGCGATCCCCAGGCGCAGCAGCATCCTCTGAACTGCCTGCAGATCGCCGAGGTCGCTCTGCGCGAGGCGAACGCTGACACCCTTCGTCTGCGTGCCGCCGACCGTGCCGTCGGCATCGAACAGGCCGCCCAGGAAAGCGCGCGCGAAGTCCGATCCCTGGGCTTCGATCGCAGGGGTTACCCTCTTCGCGCCCGGCCGAAGACCAAGCGATCCGGCTAGGTCCCGCAAGCCGCCGAGCGCCATCCGATACTCGTTGCGCCCCGTCACCGCCTGCCAGCCGGCAAAGTCGCTTCGCGTCTGGAAGGTACGGGCGCATGCCTCGGCATGGCGCATGACCGCGTCGATGCCGTTGCCAGCCGCCGCGCCGTTCACTGCGCTTGCGGGCTGCCAGACGGACAGCACCGCCTTGTCCTGCCTGAGCGTGCCGTCTCCCAGGAGCAGACCGATCAGATAGCCTTCGGCGGCCGTCCCCGGTCCTGGCCAATCAGCTTGACGGCGGTGATCGTTCAGCACGATCTCATCACCCAGCTTAAGGGCGCCGGCTGCGACCCATTCGGTTTCACGGCTGTAGCGCGTACGACGGTGCATCCGGAGCACCGGATGGTCGGCGGTCAGGCGCAGGGTCTGACCGCGGGTGCTGGTCAAGGCCAGTACCGGTTTGCGGCCGGTTTCAAAGAATCCGCGCGGGTCGCTTCGCCAGTCCGCGCCGTCGATCCGGGCGGTAAACGGGTGCCCGCATAGGTCGCGCACCTGCCGCGGCCCGTTGGCCGTGTGCACCCAGGTGTCGCCCGTAACACAGGGATTGGTAGCCGCAATCTCCTCCGCATACCACATATTGTTTTTCTGGTTGATGCGGTCGATGAAGATCACGCCCGGCTCGGCGGCGTCGTAGGTCGCGCGCATGATCCGGTCCCACAGCCGGCGCGCTTTCAGCGTACGGTAGGTCTGCCCGCCGAACACCAGCGGCCAGTCGGCGTCCTCGCGCACGGCCTGCATGAAAGCGTCGGTCGCCAGCACCGAGACGTTGAACATGCGCAGGCGGCTGGCGTCCTGCTTGGCGTCGACGAACTCCTCGATGTCCGGATGATCGCAGCGCAGACACCCCATCATCGCCCCGCGCCTAGAGCCGGCGGACATGATCGTCCGGCACATCGAATCCCAGACGTCCATGAACGACACCGGCCCGCTCGCGTCGGCCCCGACGCCCTGCACCGGCGCGCCGCGCGGGCGCAGGGTGGAGAAGTCGTAGCCGATGCCGCCGCCCTGCTGCATCGTGAGCGCCGCCTCGCGCAGGTGGGCGAAGATGCCGTCCATCGTGTCCGGCACGGTGCCCATGACGAAGCAGTTGAACCGCGTGACGTCCCGGTCCGCGCCGGCGTCGGCGACGATCCGGCCGGCCGGCATGACCCGGAAGTCCTGCATCGCCCGATAGAAGGTGTCGGCCCAGGCTTCCCGCTGGTCCGCCGGTTCAGCCGCGGCGAGCGCGTGGGCGACCCGGCTCCAGGTGTCTTCCACCGAGTTATCCACAGGCGTGCCGTCGGCCTGCTTAAGGCGGTACTTCATGTCCCAGATGCGCTGGGAAATCGGCGCCAGGTCGACCATCCAACTCGTCTCCACGCCCGCGGTGGATCGGTGGCATTTGCGTCAAAAAGCGCGGTTTCGCGCCGTTTTCCGCCCGTTCGTGGAGAGTTACCCGCCCGGGCGGGGGAGTCAAGTTATGTTCTGGAAAAGTTCACGTCTGGGCGGATTTCAAGAATGCGCCTCAAGGCGCTGAGTCCACGGATTCTTTCCAGGATTCCACAAAATTATCCACAAGCGCCGCGGGGCGTCGTCGAAAGCCATCGGCACGCCGGCTTGGGCCTTTAGCGTGCGCCGGCCGCCCGTTCCTCCTCGGCCCGCAGGCGCTCGCTCGCGCCCTCCAGATCGTCGCCCAGCCGTTTCATGAACGCCTTGCGGTCGATCCCCGGCGGGATCGGCGGCAGAAACTCGAGGCGGATCGTGCCGGGCACCTTGCGGAACGACCGCCGGCCCCAGTGCCGCCCGCTGGTCAGCGCCACCGGCACGACCGGCAGCTGCAGCTCGCGGTACAGGGCGGCCACGCCGGGGTGGTAGGGCCTGCTGTCGCCGGGCGCCACGCGCGTACCTTCGGGGAAGATGATCAGCTTGCGCCCGCTTTCGGTGATCCGCTTGCTCTCCGCCACCATTCGGCGCAGCGCCTTGGAGCCGCCGGAGCGGTCGATCGCGACGATGCCGTAGCGCTTCAGGTACCAGCCGAAGAAAGGAACGAACAGCAACTCGCGCTTCAGCACGAAGCTGGGGTCGTCCAGGATCAGGTTGAAGATCAGCGTGTCCCAGGCCGACTGGTGCTTGGACGCGATCAGGCAGGGCCCGTCCGGCAAGTTCTCGCGCCCGCGCACCTCGTAGCCGATCCCGGCCACGACCCGCAGCAGCCCCATCACACCGCGGATCCAGAAGCGCCCGGCCGCGATGATCCACAGCCGCGGCACGCCGGGAATCAGCAGCACCAGTCCCGGAACGTGCACGCTGACGGTCCAGATCCAGAAGACGATGTTGAACGCGAGCGAGCGCAGAAAAACCATGCGGCGTTTTCCGGCGAGGGTGGGATGAGGAGACCGCGGACCCGGTCGGGCCGCTCCCCCTAGCCGCTCACCCCGGCGGCCTGCAAGGGGCCGGCGAGGAAGGTGCGCAGCCGGGCGACCATGTACTTGCCGTACTCGCCCACCAGCAAATGCGCGCTGCCGGGCCAGCGCCACCAGTCGTCCTGCTTGACGTGATCGGGGAACACCGGGTGGGGCACGATCGTCACCTCCGGCATCCGGCGGCGGAATTCCAGCAGGCTGCGCGGCATGTGATAGGCCGCCGTGACCAGCCGGACCGAGCCGAAATTGTTGCCCCGCACCCAGGCCGCGCTTTCGACCGCGTTGCCGTAGGTCGTCTCCGCCTCGTAGCCCAGCTTGACGCAACAGGTCAGCCAGCGCGGCGCCTGCTGCGAGACCCGCAGCAGCTCGCTCACGTCCACGCCCTTGTAGACACCGGAGACGAACAGCTTGTCCGCCCGGCCGCGCTCCAGCAGCCGCAGGCCGGTGCTGACCCGGCCGCTGCCGCCGGTCAACACGACGATCGCGTCGGTCCGGCGCGCGGGCTCTGCGACCTGGTCCGGCAGGCCGGCGACGAAGACGAGGAAGCCAGCGACCAGCCCGCCCAGCAGCACGCCCGCCCCCACCCCGGTCGCCAGCAGAAGCCGCCAACCGCGCCCCCGGCGGCCGCGCCCGTTGCCGGCGTCGTCCTGCGGTGCCGGCTCCCGCTGCTGTTGTTCGTCGTTCATCGTGCCCGCCATGGCCTTCAGCGCCACCCCGTCCGCGTCGCACGGCTTCAGCCGTCGCGTCAGTCTACCCGATCGTCCCTTAACTGAGTTTCGCCAGCGTGCGCAGCACCGTAATCCGTGCGGTCAGCATGGCGACCAGGGTCGCCGCCAGCGGCACCGCGATCAGGCTCAGCCACTGCGTCTCACTCAGCGTCAGCTCGGGTACGATCGCCCCCGTTTCCTGGCCGACCCAGCGGGTGAGCGCCCACAGCGTGGCGGCTGCGAGCGCCAGCCCGATCAGCCCGCCGGTCAGGCCCAGGCGCAGCGCGTGGCGCTGGAACTGCCGGGCGACGTAGGCGTCGTGCGCGCCGATCAGATGCAACAGCTCGATCACGTTGCGGTGGATCGACAGGCCCGTGCGGGTGACGAACACCACCGTCACCACCGCCGCCGCGCCGACCAGCGCCACCACCAGGACCGCCAGCAGCTGCAGCGTGCGCGCGACCTCCAGCAGCCGGCCCAGCGTACGCTGGTGATCGTCCACCCGGGTCCCGGCGGCCGCGCGGTCCAGCCGGCGCTGCAGGCTGGACAGCTCCGGCGCGCGCTCGGGGATCACCTCGACCGCGATCAGCGCGGGCAGCGGCAGATCGGCACTGCCCGCGGCCTCGCCCAGCCAGGGCCGCAGCAGCTCGGCCATCTCCTGTTCGCTCAGCTGTTCCGCGTCGCGCACGCCCGGTGTGTCGCGCAGCGCGTCGAGCACGGCATCGATCCGGTCGGTCTGCGAGACGGCGCCGTCCTCCGTCGGCGGCGGGACCTGCACGGTCAGCTTGCCCGCCAGCCCGCTGTCCCAGGCCTGGGTGACGTTGGACACCGCGATCGCCGCGGCCAGCGCCAGGGTCGCCAGATAGACCATGAACGCGATCAGCCAAGGCAGGAAGCGCGCACTCGCGTCCTTGTCCAGCGGAACGTCGCGTTGGCGGGCGAGGATCACGGGTCGGGCCGGCGATGGGTCACGGGGGCAGGGCTAAGCGGGGCGCGGACGGCGGTCACGCGGGCAGGTCCTGGGCAGCCGTGGCGGGCGGGTAGGCGATCGCCGGACGGCGGGAATCGCTACCGGCCAGCCGGATCGTGGGATGGCCGAATCGCTCGATCAGGTTTTCGTTGTGGGTCGCGATCACCACCGTGGTGCCCATCTTGTTCAACTCCTCGAACAGGTAGAGCAGGCGCAGCGCGATCCGGTCGTCCACGTTACCCGTCGGCTCGTCGGCGAGCAGCAGGCTGGGCCGCGCGATCACCGCTCGGGCGATCGCCACGCGCTGCTGCTGCCCGCCCGAGAGGGTGGGCGGCAGGGCG
Source organism: uncultured Rhodovibrio sp. (assembly GCA_964422775.1). GTDB lineage: Bacteria > Pseudomonadota > Alphaproteobacteria > Kiloniellales > Rhodovibrionaceae > Rhodovibrio. The sequence continues at coordinate 2,202 of CAYRCO010000122.1, read as the reverse complement.
TCCAGGTAATCCCCCAGGCCGACCCAGGCCAGCAGTTCGCGCACGTGTTCGTCCAGGCCGGTGGTGTAGCGACCCGCCACGCGCAGCGGCAGGGCCACGTTCTCGCGCGCGCTCAAGTGGTCGAGCAGGCGAAAGTCCTGAAACACCACGCCGATCCGCCGGCGCATCAGCGCCTTGTCGGCCCGGGTCAGCTGCGCGACGTCGCGGCCGAACAGGCTGATCCGTCCGCTGCTCGGTTTCTGCCACAGGTACATCAACTGCAAGAGCGACGACTTGCCCGCGCCCGAGGCGCCGAGCACGAAGTGAAACGATCCGGGCGGCAGATGAAAGCTGGCGTCTTGCAGGACAGGCGCACTCGGCCCGTAGCTGAAACTGACCTGTTCAAACCGGACCAACCCGCTCTCCTCACGCGGCTGCGTAACGCCCCTACCCCTCGGGCGCGAGCATGCACGACGGCGCGAACCGGCGTAAAGCGCCCGGACCTGCGCGCGCAGCCGTCCGGCAGCCCGCGTCAGTGGACGTTAGCGCCCTGTTCATCCGGACCGCCGCAGCCTGCGCGACGGGGCTTGAATGCGGGTGACACGAGCCCGACAGCCTGGGTCGGCTGCGGTCGCTTGCGCCGACCCGCGCCGCACGCCTATAACGGAGCAACTCCAAGGAAATCCGAGCCGTTGTCCACGATGATCCTCGCCTGCCCCTCCTGCGGCGCCAGCTTCCGTATCGACGCGGGCAAACTGGGCGCGCGCGGCCGTTCGGTGCGGTGTTCGAAGTGCAAGCACACCTGGCATGCCAGCCCGGACGACGGTCGGGCGGAAGCCGCCCCGTCGGCCGACCCGGCGCGCCCCGAACCGGCGGAAACGGCGGCCGCGGCAACTGCGTCGGCCGAAAGTGGGCCGGCCGAGCGTGAGACGGCGGGGCCGCCGCCCGCGACGGGCGAGGGGCCGGAACCCGGCAACGAGCGGGTGCTGCGCACCCATGCCTCGCCGGACGACAGCCGGACCGATTTGCGCGCAAGCGGCGTGGGCGAGTTCGAGACGACCCTTCGGGCCAGCCGCTACCGCCCCTACGACACCCCACCCGAAGCGGACGGCCGCGGCGCGCGGGGCGCTCTCGTGCTCGGCTGGCTGCTGCTGGGTCTGGTCGTCGCGGGCGTGCTTGCGGGCGGCTGGGCGTTCCGCGAGCAGGTCGTGGCGCAGGTGCCCCAAGCCGCGCAGATCTACAAGCTGGCCGGGGTGGAGGTGCCGGCCCTTGGCGCCGGCCTCGAACTGCGCGACGTGACCCGCACGCGCCGTCTGGTCGATGGCGGCAGCCTGCTGATCATCGAGGGGCGGGTGTTCAACACCACCGCCGAGAGTCGGCGGCTGCCCCCGCTGGAAGTCGCGCTGTTCGATGCCGCCGGCGACGAAGTGGCGCGCTGGCGCGTCCAGACGGATCAACGGACGCTGGAAGCCGGACAGTCGGCCGGGTTCGAAACCCGTCGGGAAAACCCGCCGGAGACCGCGCGGGAGTTCGCGCTGTCGTTCGCCGAGCCGAGCGACCCTTAGGTTCGCGGGCGCTATCAAAGCGCTCGGCCCCGCGGTCGGCTGGTCTTACGGGGTTGCCCATATGCGCTGATTGCGCGCAAGCGACCGTTAAGTGAAAGTTAATCGGCGTGCCGCTCTATGGTGTTTCGATGGAGAGACGCGTCCTCCCTTGGGCGGGATCACGGCATGATAACCGGGACCGCGGGCGCTTGCGGGACCGAAGACAGTGGCGGCGATGGCACGAATCCTGGTAGCCGAGGATGACGAGGCCGTGCGTACTTTCGTGGTGCGCGCGCTGGAGCATCGCGGCCACACGGTGGAGCAGGTCGAGGACGGGCTGGAAGCGCTCGAGTTGCTCGACACCGGCGCGCGCTACGACCTTCTGATCACCGACATCGTCATGCCGGGCCTGGACGGCATCGCGCTCGCCCTCAAGGTGGCGCGCGACGTGCCGGATCTGCCGGTACTTTTGATGACCGGTTATTCCGCCGAGCGGCAGCGGGCGCACAACCTTGACGAGTTGATCTGCGAGGTGATCACCAAGCCGTTCACCCTGAAGGCGATCTGCAAGACCGCCGAAGATGTGATGAAGGGCCCGCCCGCCTCGGCCGGACTGAAGGATTAGACCCAGGGCAAGATGCTGAAACGTGGAATCACGTTTCAGCTGAATCTTGCCCTC
>CAYRCO010000121.1:0-8827 GCA_964422775.1 uncultured Rhodovibrio sp. | reverse complement strand
CGATCGTGCCGCGTGGCTACACCTGCGTTCGGCAGACATCCAAGAAACCTTCACACCTCCTGCCGTCGCAGTGTCGGCGGGCGTTGGCCGGTGTTGGAGGTGCTCCTGCCGCCAGCGGGTACCATCCGTTGGGGGTGAACCACTAGCAAGGTCTCAGGCGAAAGTTGACCCATCGCGCCGCCTGCGCTCGACTGGCAAGCGTGGTCCGCGGGGCTTGCAGGGGACCCGCCCGCGCAGGCGCAGGCGCGGGCGCTACCAAACCTCGGTGCTCACCGGGTAAGAGATCGTCATGCGCGGAAATGGCCTCCCGCCCGGCGCCATCTTGTCTGTTGGGGGAACAGCGTGCCGGCCGGCGCGTTAAAATTCACTTAGCCGTACCCGCGCGGCGCGCGTTCAGACCCCACGCCAAACGTTCGCAAATGAACATCTGGGTGTGCGAACAGACCGGTTGACGGGCGGAAAACCGCTGATCTCTTTCGTAATTGTTCGTTTCCGCAGCTGCGAAGGCGCGTCGATTTTCAGTTGCGAACCACACCGGGTTGCGCCGCCGGCCCAAATCCCCTACGGTGCGGCGAACGCGCGCATCGGAAATCGCCGGACAACACGGCGGCCGGGCGCGTTCGCCGCAGCCGGCGGCGACAGAGGGCAGACATAACCGCCCCCGGTGCGCCAGTCCGGAAAGCTGCGCATCCGCCCCGGCAACCGACGCGGCCAAACGGGCGATCCCGCCCGTTGGGAGGTAACGTGAGTGAACGACCGCACGCGGTGCCCGTCCGCGCGCCCGCCGGCAACGGTGGGACGGCGACCGGCCCGCGCTCCAGCGACGCGCCGGTCGACCTGCTGGTGATCGGCGGCGGCATCAACGGCGCCGGCATCGCACGCGACGCCGCGGGCCGCGGCCTGTCGGTTGTGTTGTGCGAACAGGCCGATCTCGCCCAGGCGACCTCGTCCGCCAGCACCAAGCTGATCCACGGCGGCCTGCGCTACCTCGAACAGTACGAGTTCCGGCTGGTCCGGGAGGCGCTGATCGAGCGCGAGGTGCTGCTGGCGAACGCGCCGCACATCATCTGGCCGCTCACCTTCGTCCTGCCCCACGTCTCCAAGCTGCGCCCCGCCTGGATGGTGCGCTTGGGCCTGTTCCTGTACGACCATCTGGGCGGCCGCAAGCGCCTGCCGGGCTCGCGCGGGGTCGACTTCACCAAGGACCCCTACGGCGAACCGCTGAACGACGAGGTCAAGAAGGGCTTCGCTTATTCCGACTGCTGGGTCGAGGACAGCCGCCTCGTGGTGCTGAACGCCCAGGACGCGCGCGAACGGGGCGCGGAGGTGCTGACCCGCACCGCCTGCCGGCGCGCAAGGCGCGGCGACGACGGGCTGTGGCACGTCACCCTGGACGCCGTGGGGGCCGGCGGCGCGGACCGCGAGTTCACCGCGCGCGCGGTCGTCAATGCGGCCGGCCCGTGGGTGACCCAGGTGCTGGGTCAGGTCACCGGCGTGAACCGGCCGGTCGGTCTGCGGCTGGTCAAGGGCAGCCACATCGTGGTGCCCAAGCTGTACGAAGGCGACCAAGCCTACATCCTGCAGAACGACGACCGCCGGATCGTCTTCGCCATCCCCTACGAGCGCGATTACACGCTGCTCGGGACGACCGACAAGGTGTTCGAGTCCGATCCCGGCCAGGTCGAGATCGACGCCGACGAGACCGAGTACATCTGCCAGGCGGCCAACCGCTATTTCCAACGGCAGGTCACCAAGGCGGACGTCATCTGGACCTACTCCGGCGTGCGTCCGCTGTATGACGACGCCAACGAGAACGTCTCGGCGGTGACCCGCGACTACGTCTTCGACGTCGACGGCGGCATCGAGCAGGACAGCGAGGGCGACGGCGGCGACGGCACCCCGCCGCTCTTGTCGGTGTTCGGCGGCAAGATCACGACCTACCGCAAGCTGGCGGAACACGCCATGGACAAGCTACTGCCGCTGCTGGGCGAGCGCGGCCGGTCGGCGAGCCCCGCCTGGACCGAGCACGCCGCCTTGCCCGGCGGCGACATCGAAGACGCCGACTTCGAGGGCTACCTTGCCGACCTGAAGCGCCGCTACGCCTGGTTGCCCGCGCACATGGCCCGGCGCTACGCCCGCGCCTACGGCACGCGCACCGAACGCCTCCTCTCGGGCGCGAAGAGCCTGGACGATCTGGGCCCGCACCTGGGAGACGAACTCTACGGCGCGGAAGTGCGTTATCTGCAGGAAGAAGAGTGGGCCCGTACCGCCGACGATATCCTGTGGCGGCGCACCAAGCTCGGCCTGCATCTGTCCGAAGCCACCCAGGAAGCGCTCGCCGCGCACCTGGGCGAGACCGGCGGCGCCAAGACGGGCGCCGGTGCCCGCCTGAAATCCGCGCGCAGCCAGGGGGTGGCCGCGAAATGACGCTGACGCTGAGGAACGTCACCAAGAAGGTCGCCGGCGAGACCCACATCGCCGACGTCTCGACCGAGCTGAACCCGGGGGGCTTCTATATCCTGCTGGGCCCCACGCTCGCCGGGAAGACCTCGCTGATGCGGTTGATGGCCGGCCTCGACCGACCGACCGACGGGCAGATCGAGATGGACGGCCGGGACGTGACCCGGACGCCCGTGCGTAAGCGCAACGTGGCGATGGTCTACCAGCAGTTCATCAACTACCCCTCGTTCACCGTCTTCGACAACATCGCCTCCCCGCTGCGCCGCTCCGGCATGGCGGCGGCGGAAGTCGAAACCAAGGTGCGCGAGGCGGCCGAGACGCTGAAGATGAGCCACCTGCTGGACCGCCTGCCGGGCGAGCTGTCGGGCGGCCAGCAGCAGCGCACGGCGCTCGCCCGCGCGATGGTCAAGGACAGCGAGCTGCTGCTGCTCGACGAGCCGCTGGTGAACCTTGACTACAAACTGCGCGAGGAACTGCGCGTCGAGTTGCGCGAGATCTTCGCCCGGCGCAGCGCGATCGTGGTGTACGCCACCACCGAGCCGGAAGAGGCGCTGATCATGGGCGGCAACACGCTGGTCCTGCACGAGGGCCAGGTGCTGCAGCAGGGCCCGACGACGGAGGTGTTCCGCCACCCGGCCTCGATGCAGGTCGGCCGGTCGTTCTCCGACCCGCCGATGAACTACGCGATCGGCGACGTCCGGCAGGACGGCAACGGCAACCGCGAGGCGGTGCTGGCGGGCCACGTGCGGCTGCCGCTGCAGGGCCACCTCGCCAAGCTGGCGCCCGGCCACTACCACTTCGGCGCGCGCGCCAGCCATCTCTACGTCAAGCGCAACCGCGAGGACGACCTGTCGTTCAAGGCCTCGGTCACGCTGTCCGAGATCTCCGGTTCGGAGACCTTCATCCACGTCGACTTCGGCGAGGAGCACGACTGGGTTTGCCAGGAAGAGGGCGTGCACAGGTTCGACCTGGGCCAACAGATCGACGTCTTCGTGAACCCGCGCGACGTCTACGCATTCGACACCGACGGCTGGCTGGTCGCCTCGCCCGTGCGCGAGAAGACCCGCCAGGCCGCGCAGTAGGAAGGGTCCATCGATGTCCCGGATCGTCCTGGACCAGGTCGCCCACAGCTACGTGCCCAACCCGCAGGCGGAGAGCGACTGGGCCCTGCGCGAGATGGAGCACGTCTGGGAAGACGGCGGCGCCTACGCGCTGCTGGGCCCCTCGGGCTGCGGCAAGACCACGCTCTTGAACGTGATCTCCGGCCTGCTGCAGCCGAGCCAGGGGCGCATCATGTTCGACGACCAGGACGTGACCGCCCTGCCCCCGCAACAGCGCAACATCGCCCAGGTGTTCCAGTTCCCGGTGATCTACGACACCATGACGGTGGCGGAAAACCTGGCGTTCCCGCTGAACAACCGGAAGTTCGACAAAACCTACGTCAAGCAGCGGGTCGAGGAGGTGGCAGCGATGCTGGACCTCGAGGGCGACCTGCACAAGAAGGGCGCGCGCCTGTCCGCGGACGCCAAGCAGAAGATCTCGCTCGGCCGCGGGCTGGTCCGTGCCGACGTCGCGGCGATCCTGTTCGACGAGCCGCTGACGGTGATCGACCCGCAGATGAAATGGCAGCTGCGCCGCAAGCTGAAACAGATCCACGAACAGACCGAAAGCACGCTGGTCTACGTCACCCACGACCAGAACGAGGCGCTGACCTTCGCCGACAAGGTCGTGGTGATGTACGAAGGCCAAGTGGTCCAGGTCGGCACGCCGCAGGAGCTGTTCGAGCGGCCGAGCCACACCTTCGTCGGCTACTTCATCGGCTCGCCCGGCATGAACCTGCTGGACTGCCAGTTGGAGGGCAAGGAAGCGATCGTGGACGGCGGTCGCGTGCCGCTCGACGAGACCACCGCCCAGCGCGCGCACAACGCCACGGGGCGCCTGCAGCTGGGCATCCGCCCGGAGTTCCTGTCGTTCGACACGCGCGGACAGAGCGGTCTGCCCGTGCGCGTCGAGCAGGTCGATGACCTGGGCAACTTCCAGATCCTGACCGTCCGCCTGGGCGGTGAGCTTCTCAAGGTGAAGATCCCGGAAGACGCGGAGCCGCCCGGCGAGGACGGCACGCTGCAGTTCCCGCCCGACTGGACCCGGCTCTACGCCGACGGCCAGCTGGTCGGCTGAGCCGCCCGGGTCCGCCCGCGGCCGCGACGACCCGACGACTGCGACGACCCGACGACTGCGACGACGTTGACGGCCGACGACCGACGCACGCGACGCTGCCCCAAGGCCGGCCATGCCCGGCACGCGACGAGAAGGCGGCGCGCCCTGGGAGGAGAGATGAGCAGCCATGGATAGATGGCCCGACCATAAGGCGTGGTTCCTGGTCCTGCCGGTGGCGGTGCTGGTCGCCTTCTCGGCGATCATTCCGCTGATGACGGTGGTGAACTATTCGCTGCAGGACGCGCTCGGCGGCAGCTACTTCTTCGTGGGCACGGAATGGTTCGAGCAGATGCTCCACTCCGACGCCCTGCACGGCGCGCTGCAGCGCCAGTTCATCTTCTCGTTCACCGTGCTCGCGATCGAGATGCCGCTGGGTGTGGCGATCGCGCTCGCGATGCCGCGGCGCGGCTGGCAGGTGTCGCTCTGCCTGGTGCTGGTAGCGCTGCCGCTTTTGATCCCGTTCAACGTCGTGGGCACGATCTGGCAGATCTTCGGCCGCACGGACATCGGGCTCGCCGGCTGGGCGCTCAACGGGATCGGGATCCCCTACAACTACACCAACAGCCCGATCGACGCCTGGCTCACGATCGTCGTGATGGAGGTCTGGCACTGGACGCCGCTGGTCGTGCTGCTGGCCTACGCCGGGCTGCAGGCGATCCCGGACGCCTACTACCAGGCCGCCAAGATCGACGGTGCGAGCTCGTGGGCGGTGTTCCGCTACATCCAGCTGCCCAAGATGCGCGGGGTGCTGACGATCGCGCTGCTGCTGCGCTTCATGGACAGCTTCATGATCTACACCGAGCCGTTCGTCGTCACCGGCGGCGGGCCCGGCAACTCGACCACCTTCTTGAGCCAGTACCTGACGCGTCTGGCGGTGGGGCAGTTCGACCTCGGGCCGGCGGCCGCCTTCTCGATCATCTATTTCCTGATCATCCTGGTGTTCTGCTACGTGTTCTACCGGGCGCTCGAGGGCATCGGGAAAGGAGCGCCGTAAGCCATGAAAATGCAGAAGCGCTCGATCGCGCTCACCGTTTATCTCGTGCTGTTGATGCTGCCGATCTATTGGCTCATCAACATGTCGCTGAAACCGAACGAGGAGATCCTGGGCGGGCTGACGCTGTTCCCGCACGATCTGACGTTCCAGAACTACGTCAAGATCTTCACCACGCCCGACTGGTACGAGGGCTACATCAACTCGATCATCTACGTCGGGCTGAACACGGTGATCTCCCTGGTGACGGCGCTGCCGGCGGCCTACGCCTTCTCGCGCTACCAGTTCATCGGCGACAAGCACTTCTTCTTCTGGCTGCTGACCAACCTGATGGCGCCGCCGGCGGTGTTCCTGCTGCCGTTCTTCCAGCTCTACTCCACCTTCGGGCTGATCGACACGCACATCGCGGTGGCCTTGGCGCACTGCCTGTTCAACGTGCCGCTCGCCGTGTGGATCCTGGAAGGCTTCATGCGCGGCGTGCCCAAGGAGATCGACGAGACCGCCTACATCGACGGCTACTCCTTCCCGCGGTTCTTCGTGCTGGTGTTCCTGCCGCTGATCCGCTCGGGCATCGGTGTGACGGCGTTCTTCTGCTTCATGTTCTCCTGGGTGGAGCTGCTGCTCGCGCGCACCCTGACCACGACGGCCGCCAAGCCGATCGGCGCGGTGATGACCCGCACCGTCTCGGCGAGCGGCATCGACTGGGGGCTGCTGGCGGCCGCCGGCGTGCTCACCATCGTGCCGGGCGCGATCGTGATCTGGTTCGTGCGCAACTACATGGCCAAGGGCTTCGCGCTGGGCCGCGTCTAGGCCGCGGGCCCGGACGCGCGCGCAAGCCAAAGGAAGAAGAAAGGGTACGCCATGGATCTCAGCTGGATGGCCTGGACCCCGCACACGGCGGTCTTCTTCGTCACCATCTTCGTGCTGTTGTGCGGGATGACGGTGTGGGAGGTCGTCTACCCGACGGTGCCGCGCAAGGGCTTCCTGCCGCTGGTGACCACGCGTGGCGACCGCTTCTTCATCAGCCTGCTGTCGGGCGCTTGGCTGCACCTGGCGTGGATGTTCTTCACCGACATCACGCTCTGGGTGCCGCTGGCGATCATGGCGGTGGGCATGGCTGTGATTCTGCGCTGGGGCTAGACGGGCGCTCGCGCGACAGGACAGACGGGCACCCGGAACCTTAGGGCAGAGACGACAGGGACGATCCTTCGTCGAAGGCGCCAGACGGCACCTCCGGCGGACGCGGGCGATGCGCCGATCAAGCCTTCCGGCGGCGCACCGGCCCCGCGGTCCCGAAACGTAAGACACGGAAGGCGCAACGAAACCGGGGAGGTTTCACATTATGAAATCCCGTACCGCGGACGGGTCCGGCTGGGCCCGTTTCCGCCTCCTCGCAACGACCGGCGCGGTCGCCGCGTCCGTGGCGCTCGCCGCGGGCACCGCGAACGCGCAGGATAAGTCGTTCGAAGAGCGGATGGACATGGCCCGCAAGTGGGTCGAGGAAGAGTTCCAGCCCTCCACGCTCTCCAAGGAAGAGCAGATGGAGGAGATGGAGTGGTTCATCAAAGCCGCGGAGGAGTTCCGCGGCATGGACATCAAGGTGGTGTCCGAGACCATCGCCACCCACGAGTATGAGTCGGAGACGCTGGCGAAGGCCTTCTCCGAGATCACCGGGATCGACCTGACCCACGAGCTGATCCAGGAAGGCGACGTCATCGAGAAGCTGCAGACGCAGATGTACTCGGGTGAGAACATCTACGATGCCTACGTCAACGACGCCGACCTGATCGGGACGCACTACCGCTACAATCAGGTGGTCCCGCTGTCCGACTGGATGGAGGGCGAGGGCAAGGACGTGACCCTGCCCACGCTCGACATCGACGACTTCATGGGCACGGAGTTCGCCACGGCGCCGGACGGCAAGCTCTACCAGCTGCCCGACCAGCAGTTCGCCAACCTGTACTGGTTCCGCTACGACTGGTTCCAGGACGCAGAACTGCAGCAGCGCTTCAAGGACCGCTACGGCTACGAGCTGGGCGTCCCGGTCAACTGGTCGGCCTATGAGGACATCGCCGAGTTCTTCACCGAGCACGTGAAGGAGATCGACGGCGAGAAGGTCTACGGCCACATGGACTACGGCAAGAAGGACCCGTCGCTCGGCTGGCGCTTCACCGACGCCTGGCTGTCGATGGCCGGGGCCGGCGACAAGGGCCTGCCGAACGGCAAGCCGGTCGACGAGTGGGGCATCCGCGTCGAGGACTGCCACCCGGCGGGCTCCAGCGTCGCGCGCGGCGGCGCCACCAACGCGCCGGCGAGCGTCTACGCCCTGCGCAAGTACATCGACTGGCTGGACAAGTACGCCCCGCCGCAGGCCTCCGGCATGACCTTCTCCGAGGCCGGCCCGGTGCCGGCCCAGGGTCAGGTTGCCCAGCAGATCTTCTGGTACACCGCCTTCACCGCGTCGATGGCGAAGCCGGACCTGCCCGTCACCGACGAGGACGGCAACCCGAAGTGGCGGATGGCGCCGTCGCCGCACGGTCCCTACTGGGAAGAGGGCATGAAGCTGGGCTACCAGGACGTCGGCTCCTGGACCCTGTTCAAGTCCACCCCGGTCGAGCGCCGCAAGGCGGCCTGGCTGTACGCCCAGTTCACGACCGCCAAGACCACCTCGCTGAAGAAGACCCACGAGGGCCTCACGCCGATCCGCGACAGCGATATCCGGCACGAGTCCTTTACCGAGCGGTCTGACGAGCTCGGCGGCCTGGTGGAGTTCTACCGCTCCCCGGCGCGCGTGCAGTGGACGGATACCGGGACCAACGTGCCGGACTACCCGAAGCTGGCGCAGCTGTGGTGGCAGAACGTCGCCGAGGCGGTGACCGGCGAAAAGACCCCGCAGGCGGCGATGGACAGCCTGGCCCAGCAGCAGGACCAGGTGATGTCCCGCATCGAGCGCGCGGGCGCCCAGGACGTCTGCGGGCCGAAGCTGAACGAGGAGCGCTCCGCGGAGTACTGGTTCAACCAGCCGGGCGCCCCCAAGCCGAAGCTCGACAACGAGAAGCCCCAGGGCGAGACCGTCAAGTACGACGAGCTGATCAAGCGCTGGCAGGAGGCGCAGAACTAAGCGCCGACCTCCAGGGTTAAACACCCATACCTCCTGCC
>CAYRCO010000120.1:4466-8989 GCA_964422775.1 uncultured Rhodovibrio sp. | reverse complement strand
CGCATGCGCCCTCTTGCACGGGCGGCCGGTTCCGGCCACGCTCCGCGGCGTCATGCGGACCTTCCTCGACCGGCTGTACACCCTCTCCGGCGCCATCGCCGCGGCGTTCATCTGTGCGATCGCGCTGATCGTGCTCGCGCAGGTGCTGGCGAACCTGATCGACAGTATCGCCAGCATGGTCCTGGGCGCGCCGTTCGGTCTGGTGGTGCCGTCCTACGCCAGCTTCGCCGGCTTCTTTCTGACCGCGGCGACCTTCTTCGCGCTCGCCTACACCCTCAAGCGCGGGGCGCACATCCGGGTCACGCTGGTGATTCAGCTGCTGGGGCCGAAGGCCCGGCAGGCGGTTGAGGTCTGGTGTATCCTGGTCGGCCTTGCGATCGCCGGCTTCTTCACCTGGTACACCTTCGGCCTGGTCGCGGAATCCTACCGCTTCGCCGACATGTCGACCGGCATGGTGGCGGTCCCGCTCTGGATCCCGCAGGGCGCGCTGGTTTTGGGCGGGGCGGTGCTGACGATCGCGCTCCTGGACGAGCTGGTGACCGCGCTTAAGGGCGAGACCCCGGCGCACGAACGCGCCAACGTGGGCATCCTTGAGGATGTCGCCGAGAGCGAGCGCGCGTCCGACCGCACCCGGGACCCGCGGTCCCAGGAAACCGAAACGCGGGGCGGGCGCCGCTAGATGGGCGACGTCGGGCTCGGCATCCTGCTCGTGGTAGTGCTGTTCGCCCTGCTCGGCAGCGGCGTCTGGGTCGCCTTCTCGCTGTTCGGTGTCGGGCTGGTCGCGATGGAACTGTTCACCAGCGCGCCGATCGGCCGGGTGCTGGCGACATCCGTCTGGGGCGCGTCCAACTCCTGGGCGCTCGCGGCCCTGCCGCTGTTCATCTGGATGGGCGAGATCCTGTTCCGCTCCCGCCTGTCGGCCGACCTGTTCGGCGGGCTGGCGCCCTGGATGGGCCGGATCCCGGGCCGGCTGATGCACGTCAACATCCTGGGCTGCTCGATCTTCGCCGCCGTCTCCGGCTCCTCGGCCGCCACCGCCGCCACGATCGGGCGGATGAGCCTGCCGGAACTGACCAAGCGCGGCTACGACGAGACGATGTCGATCGGCACGCTCGCGGGCTCGGGCACGCTCGGCCTGCTGATCCCGCCGTCGATCATTCTGATCGTCTACGGTGTGGCGATCGAGGAATCGATCGCCCGCCTGTTCGTCGCCGGCATCCTGCCGGGCCTCGTGCTGGTGCTGCTGTTCATGGGCTACGTCGTGCTGTGGAGCCTGCTGCACCCGGAGCGCACGCCGCCGCGCGAGCCGCGGATGCCGCTTGGCGAAAAGATCTGGCAGGCGCGCCGGCTGATCCCGGTGGTGCTGCTGATCCTGGGCGTGATCGGCAGCATCTATATCGGCATCGCCAGCCCGACCGACGCCGCGGCGGTGGGCGTGTTCCTGGCGCTGCTGCTGTCCTGGCTGTCCGGCACCCTGACCCGGCAGTCGTTCGCCGACGGCCTGATGGGCGCGACCCGCACCTCCTGCATGATCGCCTTCATCCTGGCGGGCGCGTCGTTCCTGACCAGCGCCATGGGCTTCACCGGCATCCCGCGCATGCTGGCGGAATGGATCGCCGTGCAGGGGCTTTCGACCTACGGCCTGTTGGCGGCGCTGACGGTGTTCTTCGTCGTTCTCGGCTGCTTCCTGGACGGGATCTCGCTCGTGGTGCTGACCACCGCCGTGATCCTGCCGGTGGTGGAGGCGGCGGGGATCGACCGCATCTGGTTCGGCATCTACCTCGTGGTCGTGGTGGAGATGTCGCAGATCACCCCGCCGGTGGGCTTCAACCTGTTCGTCCTGCAGGGCCTCACCGGCCGCAACATCCTACAGGTCGCCAAGGCCGCCCTGCCGTTCTTCCTGATCCTGGTGCTGGGCGTGGTGCTGCTGGTCGCCTTTCCCGGCCTCGCGCTCTGGCTGCCGGAGATGATGGCGCAGATGCGGAACTAGGGAGGCCGATCGCCCGATCGTTTGGCCGGTATGGGCTGGCCGGCGCAAGCGCCCGTAATACGACGCCGCGCCGGGACCGGGTCGGCCGCGACCGGCTCACCCGAGACATAACTGCATGCCCGCCTTGCCGATTGGGGCGCTGGTCGGAACGCCAAAAGGCGTGTAGAAGCATGTCGCCTTGCGCGGTGTCAGGGATCGCGCGGCCAGGGTAAGATGCTGAAACGCGGAGTCACGGCTCAGCTTGATCTTGCCCTATCGTCAATGAGTTAGAGCAAAATCGGTGAAAGCCGGTTCGGCTTTCACCGATTTTGCACTCGGGGGCGTGCGCCATGTCGTCGATCTGGAGTCACTTGCCGCAGGATGGGCTGGTGCACGCCGGCTTCCTGATGGTGGCGCTCGCCTATCTGTTCCGGGACCTGTTGCACCTGCGGCTGATGGCGCTCGCCGCCTACAGCTTCTTCATCGCCTACCAGTTCAGCTACGGCGGTCCGGTGTCCTGGACGATCCTTGGCTGGTACGGGCTGTTCGTGGCGATCAACGTGGTGCAGGCCGCCGTGCTCTGGCACGCTAGGCGGCTCGAGCATCTGACGCCGGACGAGCGCAAGCTGTTCGAGATCGCCTTCCCGTCGATGGACGTGGGCGAAGTGCGCCGGCTGATGCGCGCGGGCACCTGGCAAACCCTGCCCCAGGGCACCCGCCTGACCGACCAGGGGCGCCGCGCCGATCATGTCTACGCGGTGCTGAAGGGCAGCCTGCGCATCGAGGTCAACGGGCTGCCCGTCGCCGAAGGCCGGGCGGGCCAGTTCATCGGCGAGATCGGCTTCCTGGCGCAAACCCCGGCGACCGCCACGGCGATCGTCGCCAGCCCGGAGATCGTCGTGCTGGCCTGGCAGCGCGACGCCCTGGAGAAGCTGGTCCGCCGCTCGCCCGAACTGCGCAGCACGGTGCACAGCGCGTTCGGCCGCGATCTGGCGCGTAAGATGGCAGACCAGCTGCTCTATCCCAGCCGCAGCGAGACCGACCCGGACACCGCCGCCGAGGCGCGCGCGGCCTGAGCGCGCCAGCGCCCGTCAGCGCCGTTTGACCACAGCCAAGCGCTGGTCTGGGCAGCTGTCGCCGATCGCGGCCGCGTCGCGCGCTCTTGCCAAAAAGATCGCGCGCAACGCACGATTAATGCCGGTCCGGCTTAGACCGATTCGCTCCCGTCCGCATGCCGGCGGCAAGCCTGCGGACGGCTGCCGCGAAAGGGTCCAGCCAAGAAGGCTGCACCAGCCGCGGCTGGTAGACTATCGCCGGGCAGTTCAGCGGGGCAAACAGGGCAGATGTCGTCGAGGGCGCCACGATACTGGCTGCTTGTGGGCGTACTTCCGGCCATCCGCTTTGCGCCCGCCGTACCTTCACGGCGAGATTCAGGCCCGCGACGGGATCATGCGGGCGTGCGCCTAGGGCCGCGCAGTGTGTATTTGCCCGAGCGCGAACTCATACCGCCCTTGCCGACCTCGCGCGCGGCGCTGGCGGTCGGAGGGGACGGCGCGGATGCAGAGCTAATCGCCGGCTGGTACGCTGACCGGCCAGTGTAGCGCGCGTCTCTGCGGGTTCCCTCGCCCTAACGCGGGAGCGGGTTAGGGTCAGGGCCCTTTCCGGCGAAGGGCGGGCATTCCACCCCCACCCGCCCACGCGCCACAACGACGCGCGGACTCCGGCCTCTCCCGTCAAAGGGAGAGGAGAAGTCGGCTTGCCAACGCGAAAGCGGCGCGAAGCCGCGGACAAGACGGACGGGAGGACAAGGCCCATGAACGCGGACGCCGCCTTGAAGCGCGGCTGGCTGGACGAGCTCGCCGACGTGCTGGGCGACCGGCTGAGCACGGCCGCGGCGCTCTTGGACCAGCACGGCCAGGACGAGAGCTACCACGCGGGCCAGCCGCCGGAAGCTGTCGCCTTTCCGGAGACGACGGAAGAAGTGGCCCAGTTGGTCGCGATCTGCGGCCGGCACGGCAAGCCGGTGATCCCGTTCGGCGTAGGCACCTCGCTGGAGGGGCACGTTGCGGCGCTGGCGGGCGGGGTCTGCCTCGACCTGTCGCGGATGAACCAGGTGCTGGAGGTCAACGCCGAGGACATGGACTGCGCGGTCCAGGCCGGCGTCACCCGCAAGCAGCTGAACGAGCACCTGCGCGATACCGGCCTGTTCTTCCCGATCGACCCCGGCGCCGACGCCACCCTGGGCGGCATGACCGCGACCGGCGCGAGCGGCACCAACGCGGTGCGCTACGGCACCATGCGGGAGAACGTGATCGGCCTGACCGTGGTGATGGCCGACGGCAGCGTGGTCCGCACCGGCGGTCGGGCGCGCAAGTCTTCGGCCGGCTACGACCTGACCCGGCTGATGGTGGGCAGCGAGGGCACGCTAGGCGTGATCACCGAGGTGCGCCTGCGTCTGCACGGCATCCCGGAGGCGGTGTCCTCCGCCGTGTGCGCCTTCCAGGACATCGACGGGGCGGTCGCTGTGTCGGACGCCGGTACGCAACTTGATCTC
>CAYRCO010000120.1:0-4456 GCA_964422775.1 uncultured Rhodovibrio sp. | reverse complement strand
CTGCGTCTCGCCGGTCAGCCGGAGGCAATCTCCTCGGCCGTCTGCGCCTTCCCCACGCTGGAAGGCGCGGTCGAGACGGCGCAGATGGTGATCCAGTCCGGCATTCCGGTGGCGCGCATGGAACTCTTGGACGAGGTGCAGATGGACGCCTGCAACCGCTACAGCGGCCTCGACTACCCGGTCCAGCCGACGATCTTCTTCGAGTTCCACGGCTCCGAGGCCGGCGTGGCGGAGCAGGCGGAGCGCACCGGCGAACTGGCGCAGGCCGCGGGCGGCACCGATTTCGCCTGGGCGACCCGGCCGGAGGAGCGCTCCAAGCTGTGGGCCGCCCGGCACGCCGCCTACTACGCCGGGATCGCGCTCAAGCCGGGCGCCAAGGGCTGGCCGACCGACGTCGCCGTACCGATCTCCCGGCTCGCCGAGTGCATCACCGAAACTAAGCGGGACATCGAGGACTCGGGCCTGATCGCGCCGATCGTGGGCCACGTCGGCGACGGCAACTTCCATCTCGTCCTGGTCGTCGACCCCGAGGATGCCGACGAGATGGCCCGCGCCCACGCGCTCAACGACCGGCTGGTCGCCCGGGCGCTCCAAATGGGCGGTACCTGTACGGGCGAGCACGGCATCGGCTACGGCAAGATGCACCTGCTGGAACAGGAACACCCCGACCTGCTGCCCACCATGGCCGCGATCAAACGCGCGCTGGACCCAACGAACATCCTGAACCCGGGCAAGATCGTGACGTTGGACGGGTAGGGGGCGCACGATCGCGCGGCAAGGTCGGACAAGGCGCTTTTACCTTGCAGCATCCCGCCCTAACGGCGCACGAACTCGACCCGCCGGTTTTTCGGATCGTACGGGGACAGCCCCGGTAACGGGCGCGATTCCCCATGGCCTTGCGCCTCAAGTTGGCGGGCGTCGACCTGCCAGGCCTGGATCAGGTAATTGCGGATCGACTGCGCCCTGCGTTCGGAAAGGCGCAGGTTGTATTGCGCGTCCCCGGTCGCGTCGGCATGACCGACGATGGTCATTTGGATCCCGTCGTTCCGGGTCAGCAGGGCGCCCACCTTGTCGAGGTAGGGCACGTGGGCTTGAAGTATCTCGGCGCTGGCGTTCCTGAAGCGCAGGTTGAAGCCAAGTTTCTTCCCCGTGGGTGCTTGCGCGTTCGTTCCGGGCGGCGGAGCGGTCGAGGCGGTCTGGCCGCCGAATGTGTTGGCCGCGTCGTTGGACGGGGACGGCCGCCCACTTCCAAGCACCGGCTTTCTTGTCCGTGTGATACCGCGGCGTTCTGGCTGGTGGCGATCGCCGAACAAAGCTTCGAGTTCGCTCATGGTCGGCGGTCGGTCGAACATGACGGTGTCACCGTGCTGGGTCTGCGCGTGCACGTCACTGGGCAGCGCAAGCGACACGGCCGTTGTGATGAACAATGCCGGCAACAGCGCATAGGCGCATTGATGGAACGGCGGACGCATGATCGGCATTCCTTGGCTTAAGACGTTAACGGTAGGGGGCATGAAGCCGCAGGCGTTTCGGGTAGCCATCGCGTTCAATCCCGCGATTTGACGTCGATCAGAGGGAAGTACGGGTCGCCCAGGAAACTGGCCACCGGGGTTTGCTGCGGGGCGTCGAGCTGCTTTTGCCGGGCAACAGCCGGGACTCGCATTTTCAGGTATTGGCCGGCTTCGACCAGGCTGATCTCGTCGTCCCGGTCGGTATCGGCCTGACCGTCGATCGCCTCTAGCAGCGCCGAGGTGAACAGCCCGTGCCCCATGCCGTCCGGGTAGTCCTTCCCGTCGTAGTCGTTGGCGAGTCCGCGGGCGCTTCCGACGACGAACCTGCCGGTCTCTCGCGCCACCCGTTGCGCGACCGTCGCGCCGATGTCGTCTCGTTGCGCCATCGTCATGCCGGAGAAACCACCGGCATAGCAGGTGTCGAGAATGATGATGACCCGTTCCGCGCCGATCCCGGCGATCTCCGTCATCAGGTCGTCCTGGCTCATGCCGCGCTCGCGGAACAGTCCGCGCAGGGCGACATCGTCGAAAACGAGGCCTTGCTGCACTTCCGCGATCAGATCGTCCTGGCCCGTCGCGAGATCGTGCGGGCCAAAGTAATAATTTCCGTCGATGACGTTGCCATGTCCGGCGAAGAAGATCACTACGGTGTCGCTGGCGTCCGCCCGCCCGGCGATCGACTGGATAGCGGCGTTGATACCTGCTCGCGTAGCCTCGGCGTTGATGAGCTCGAGCACTTCGCTGCGATCGAACAGGACGCCGCGGCGACCGGCCTCGCGGAACGCCCGCGCGACTTCCCGCGCATCGTTGTCCGCGGTTGCAAGATCCAACTGATCCTCGGGCGCGTCGTAATCCCGGACGCCGACCGAAAGGACGTAAACGGTCTGCCGCTCCGGTGTGTCAGCCGCCCCCATCACGCGGACCGTCTTCTTGTCACTGGCGACATCGCCGGACTGGTCGAAGGCGCGTACGGTGATCACGTTTTCGCCCGGTAGCAGTTCGACCCGTTGGCGTAGCACCGTCCGTGTCTCGGAGGCCTTGACGTGGCCGGCGTACTGGAACGCGACGCTGGCGCCGTTGCGTCGGACGTCGACGCGGCTGACGCCGCTTCCCATGTCCGTGATCGCAAGGATCAGTTCGACATGCCTGGGTGGTCGTTCCGCGACGTCGAGGACGGGCAGGGCGCCGCGAGTCGCCGTTTGGGTGTCCGGGCGGACGCAGCCCGCGGCGGCGCCGTGCATGTCGATCCCGCACACTTCCGAGATGCCGAGCGCCGGGGCACGGATCTCGCGCGCCTGCACGGCGGCTTCGTCGAGCGCGGTCAGGGCTTTCTCCACGATCTCCCGATCGCTGCGTTTGCCGCGGAAGGCGGCCGACACCACGTCGCTTCGGTAGTAACGCCGGTACAGGCGTTCGATCGGCAGAAATTCGGCGGCACCGCGACCGTTGTTCAGGTGATAGCCGATCAGCTCCGCCCCGCCGCGGCCGCCCTGTCGCGCCGGGCTGTGGTCGAAGAATCCGGCTGGGGTCCAAAGCACCCAGTCGGACAGATCGCGGGTGACGAATAGCGACAGCCTGAGATCTCCGTCGCTCCGGGAGCGCCACTGGATGATCCCGTCCCCGCGTGCGACCACCAGAAAATCACCGCGCTCGCTGACGGCGACCCCCCAACCGGCGGATGCCAACGCTTGTCGCCACAGCAACTGCCCGCCGTCGTACGCGCGAAGATAGAAATTGGTCGAAACGAACACGCGGCCGTCCGGTCCGAGCGCCCCCGACAAGGCCCGCTCGCCCGATCCCAGCGCGACGGCCTTGCCGTCAATTTGCAGACGGCGACCGTCGTCGGTCGCTCTTATGCGCGTATCGGGGAACGCCGATCGGCGCGCGGACGCTGCGGCGGCTCGAAGTTCCCGCTCGCGCACATCGAAGGTTGCGCGCGCCCCGGCGGTGTCGAGCGGGAACGAGATCGACGCCCCGTCGTCCGACAGTTCCAGGGGGTAGATCGCGGCGCTGCGGAAGTTCGGTGCGTTGGGGCGTTTAAGATAGACAGTTCGCCCGTTCGGTCCGATGCGCCGCAGACCGCCCGCCGCATCTCCAACGAAAACGCCGCCATCCGCCGCGCCCACAAGGGCCGTGGGGAGCACGCTGTCGGTGACCCAGCCGCCTTGGTAGCGGCCCCCGGCGGACCAGCTGTGGATCGCCCAGTCGCGGGTCGTAGCGTCGGCCCGACCGACGGCGAAGATGCGGTGTCCGGCCGGTGACCAGGCGACCACCGGAAATCCGTCCGATCGGATGCCGGGTACGCGCAGCAGGCGCGGTTGTGAACCGATGCTGTCGTAGAGCGCGACGGCCGCGTGCTCCCGTAGGCCGACGGCGAATCCCCGGCTCACCGGGTTCGCAGCAATTCGCCAGGGACGGCCGGCCGGAACGTCGGCCAGCCGCTCCAAGCGGCCTGTATCGATGTCGTAGACCCGGATGCGGCCGTCACCACCCGCGGCCGCCAGGCGCGTGCGGTCGAGAAAGGCAATATCGGTGAGGCCCGCCGGGAAGCCTCGATCCTTCAACACCGGCGCACCTTGGCCGAGCCGGAAAACGCGCAGCCCAGCGTCAGGTCCGTAAAGACCGACCGCAAGGTGTCGACCGGCCGGATCGAAGGCCAGCGCGCCGATCGGGGTCGATAGGCCGCTGAGCAGGCCAACTGGCCGGAGATCCGAGGTCGCGAGGAACCGCAGGAAGGGCTTTTTGTCTCCCCAGGTCCAGCCCGCACGGCCGCCGGTCACAAGATACTTGCCGTGCGCCGCCAGCGCGTAAATCGCACCTTCGTCCCGGGGACCGGCGGGACCGCGGACGACCCCCCGCGGCGCACCGGACTGCGCGTCCCACAGGCGCACGGTCTGGTCGTCCGAGGCGCTGACCAGCCGTCCGTCGGGCAGCAGACGGAGGCT
>CAYRCO010000119.1:0-9036 GCA_964422775.1 uncultured Rhodovibrio sp. | reverse complement strand
GGCGTGTGTAGCTTGCCTTCGGGCCAGGACCCTTCGAGACGGCCCTGTCGGGCCTCCTCAGGGTGAAGCGGTTAGGCGCTTAACCTAGCTTTGTACTTCTTTGTGTCCTTCGTGCCCTTTGTGGTGACCCTTAACCGCACTCACCCGCGCTCTTCCTGTGCCTCCCCCATCACGTCGTAAGCGTCCGAACCCGCCTCGACTTCCGCGCGGTCGCTGGGCGACCACTCCGGCGGGCGCGGGGAGGCGGGGAGGGCGCGGAAGGTTTCCTGTAGGCTTTCGTCCGGCTGCTCGCGCTTGAGGGCGCGCCAGACGACGAAGAAGGCGAACGCCGCGCCGACAGCGATGAAGAACAGCCACAGGCCGTCGGGGCCGAAGGCGCGCAGCATGGCGGTCGCGATCATCGGGCCGACGGTGCTGCCGGTTGCCCAGGTGACCAGGATCGTGGAGGAGACGACGACGTAGTCGCCCGGCTGGGTGCGGTCGTTGGCGTGCGCGGTGGAGACGGCGTAGATGCTCTCCGCAAGCCCGCCCCAGACCGCGAACAGCACGACGAGCGCGACCAGCGTGACTGCCGCGCCGGCGGACAGCAGCACCGCGGAGACCAGCACGATCGCCGCCGTCGCGCCCGCGATCACGAGGCGACGGTCGGTCCGGTCGGAGAGCGAGCCGAGCGGCCACTGGATCACGAGGTTGCCGAGCTGCAGGGCCGCCATGGCGAGCGCGATGTCCTGGCCCGAAAGCCCGATCGCGTTGCCGTACATCGGCCCCACGCCCAGCATGGTCATCCCGAGCGAGCCGGAGACGTAGGCGCCCACCAGTCCGACCGGCGAGACGCGGTAGACCTCGAACAGCTTGACCGCGATCCGCTCCGGCGGCGGCGGGGTCTCCAGCCGGGTGAGTGCGACCGGTACCACCGCCGCGGCGTAGAGGCCGGCCAGGATCATCAGCGGCACGGACGAGCCCGCGTCCACCCGGTTCATGATCAGGGCTCCTAAGCCCAGGCTGACGGTGTAGGACAGGTAGAACAGCGACATGATCCGCCCGCGCCGCTCGGACCAGGTGACCTCGTTCAGCCAGGATTGCGCGGTCATGAACATCGCGGTGGTGCAGAAGCCGCCCGCCACGCGCAGCAGCGTCCAGCTGAACGCGGCGACGTAGGTGGGCATCAGAAGCGCGGTGATCGTGCCGATCGCGGCGAACGCGGTGAACGCCCGGATGTGCCCGACCCGCCGGACGAACCGCCCGGAATAGACGCAGCCGAGCAGCATGCCGACGGCATAGGCGGTCACCACCATGCCCACCTGGTCCTGCCCGACGCCCTCGGCGTTCAGGCGCACCGGCACGAAGGTCGCCATCATGCCGTTGCCGAGCGCGGTCAGCGCGGCGGCCAGGATGACGCTTGCGACGGACAGGTAGGGGTTCTTGTGCATGCCGTACGGGCGAACGGGTGGGGTGGGCGAAGGTTCGCCCGTCTAACCGATCCGGTCGTCGGGTGTCACGCGTCGTGCACCAGGAAACGACGGCCGTGCACAGGCCGTAGGGTGGGTTCGCCGCGTAAGCGGCAACCCACCGTGCGGCGGATCAGGCGGCACCGCAGGTCGGTGGGTTGCTTCGCGAACCCACCCTACGGCGCCCGTCACACCAGCACGCTCACCACCGCGACCGTGGCGACGAGAGCTAGCGCCACACGGCGGTAGGTTTTTTCCTTGGAGCCGGTGAACAGGCGCGTGCCGGCGATCGCGCCCAGGGCGAACACGGGGTAGAGCAGCGCGCCCTTGGCCGCGACCTCCCAGGTCAAAAGGCCGTTGGCGATATAAACCGCGCCTTGCCACACGGTGGTGAAGATGAAGAAGCAGATCAGGGTCGCGCGGATCGAGGCGGCGGCGTCGGTGCCGGCCAGGAAATAGATCACCACCGGCGGCCCGCCCATGCCGGCCGCCCCGGTGGTGAGGCCGGAGAGCCCGCCGGTGAAGATCGTGCCGTTGCGCCGCGCCGGCCCCTTGCGGCCGACGCCGAGCGCCAAGAGCGCGACCGCCACCAGGATCAGGGCCGAGATCGCCCAGCGCATCGGCTCGGCGGGCACCAGGACCAGCAGCACCGCGCCCAGCGGAATCCCGACCAGCGCGCCCGCGGACAGGAAGCCGACCGTGCGCGGCTCGGCGCTCTTGATCGCCTTGGGCAAGAGCTGCCCGCCGACCGCGAGTTCCATGATCCCCAGCATCGGGATCGCCACCTGCGGGCCGTACAGCGCGGAGAGCGAGGGCACCAGCAGCATCGCCGAGCCGAAGCCGGCGAAGCCGCGCACGATGCCGGCCAGCACGGCCATCGCCGCGGCGACCGGGAAAGATGAGTCGAGCAGGCCGTAGAGCATGGCGCGGGCGATAGCACGGACCCGCCGGCGGCGATAGCGCGGTCGCAGGTACGGTCCCTAACTTATCCCCTCTCCTCCGGTGGGAGGAGAGGGCCAGGGAGAGGAGGTTGCCCGCGGCATTGCAGCTCCCGCGGCGCTGCGGCTTCGGCGGGGTGCAGATATCGCTGCCGTGCGAGCCACCTCTCCCTCCCACGCGCCTGCGGCGCGCGGGTCCCTCCCTCTCCCCCCATCGGCGGAGAGGGGAATCAACCGCGGCATCGAGGCGAAGCGATCTACCCCGCCCAGGTACGGTAGATCCGCTCCGTGCGGAGGTATTCCAGCACCCGGTGGTTGTTGGTGTCGGACAGCAGCACGCGGTCCGGGCCGTCGGCCCAGATGCCGGCGGGTTCGGCGGGCGGGAAGCATTCGTCGTCGGCGCAGTCGAAGCCGTCGTCGAGGTCGCTCACCCGCTTGGCGGCGAGGTCGAGCACCCGGGCCTTCTGGTTGTAGCTGTCCGCGACCAGGACCTCGCCGCTGGCGAGCGCGACGCCCATCGGGTGTTGCAGCTTGGCGAGCGTGAACGGGCCGTTGTCCCAGCCGTAGTCGAACAGCCCTTCGCCGACCAGCGTCACCACCTCCCGGCTACCGAGCGCCAGCACGCGCACGCTGGAGGTTTCGGAATCAGCGAAGTACAGCAGCTGCTGCCGGCGGTCGAGCGCGAGGCCGCTGGGCTGGGCCAGCTGGGCGTCCAGCGCCTCGCCGTCGACGATGTCCTCGCCGCCGTTGCCGGCGAGCGGCCGCAGCACGCGCGCGGCGACGTCCAGGCGCAGCAGCTGGTGGGTGCCGGCGTTGGCGATGTAGAGGATGTCGCCGTCGACCTCGAGGTCCCACGGCGAGGCCAGCGCGGCGGCCAGCGACGGCTCGTCGTCGTCGACCACCATGCCGCGCTCGCCGGTCCCGGCGAGCGTGATCGTCTGCCCGGTCGTAAGCTCGATCCGGCGGATCGCGTGGTTGCCGGTGTCGGCGACGTAGACGAACTGAGCGTCGGCGCACAGCCCCTGGGGTGTGTTGAACGCCGCGCGCCCGGCCTCGCCGTCGGCGAAGCCCGGCTGGCCGGTGCCGAACCGGCGCAATTCGTGGCCCTGGTCGTCCAGCACGACGATCTGATGGTGGCCGCTATCCGCCAGCGCCCAGGTCTGGTCGCCGTCGGGGATCGGCTTCAGCTTGCCGGGGAAGGCGAACGCGCCTTCGGGCCGCGGCTGCTCCGCGCCCGGCGCGGGGGAGGGGGACAGCAGCTCCTGCGTGTCCCACTGCTCGACCAGTTCGGAGACGGCCGTCAGCAGCCGCTCGGCGTCCGGCTCGCCCGACATCTGGCCCATCACGTGCCCCTCGGGCCCGATGAATACCAGCGTCGGCCAGGCGCGCACGGCGTATTCCTGCCACAGCTCGAAGTTCACATCGTTGGCGACCGGATGTTCGATGCCGTAACGCTGGATCGCCTTGCGCACGTTCTCCGGGCGCTGCTCGGCCGCGAACTTGGGCGAGTGCACGCCGATCACGACCACTTCCTCGGGATAGGCCGCCTCGACCTTTCGCAGCGCGGGCAGCACGTGCATGCAGTTGATGCAGCAGGACGCCCAGAAATCCAGGATCACCAGCTTGCCGCGCAGGTCGGCCAGCTTGAGCGGCCGGTCGACGTTGAACCACTCCAGCGTCGGGCGGTCGATCTCCGGCGCGCGCACGCGCGGCTGCTCGATCTGCTGCTCGGGCGGGGTCTGTTCCGGGGTCAGGTAATCGTCGTCGTGCATAACTGCTGGCTTTCGGGGGCCGATCGGCGGGTTAACCTCGTCCCCGCATATCGCACCCGCGAAGGCCGGCGTCCAGGACCTGCACAGAGTCTGCGCCTAGCGCCCCAGCCCGAACCAGGGCCGCAGCTTGACGCCGACGGCGTTGCCGGCGAGCGCGGCCAGCAGCCACAGCCAGCCGTGCAGCGAGCCCGAGGCGATCCCGGAGAAGTAGGCGCCGATGTTGCAGCCGTAGGCGAGCCGGGCGCCGTAGCCCATCAACAGCCCGCCGAGTGCCGCCGCCAGCACCGACTTCCAGGGGATGCGTCCGACCGGCGCGAACTTGCCGGCCAGCCCGGCGGCGAGCAGCGCGCCCAGGACGATGCCGAAGTTCATCACGCTGATCGTGTCGGCGAACACGCTGGCTTGCAGCGCGTTCTGCGCCCACGACCAGCCCCAGAAGGTGGTCTGCGACAGATCGGCGCCGAAGGCGGTCGCGATCTTGGCGCCCCAGAGCGCGAAACCGAAGCTGACCGACCAGGGGAAGCCGCCGACCGCGAGCACCAGGGCGTTCAGCACCGCCAGCGCCACGCCGCCCCAGATCAGCGGCCAGGGACCCTGCAGCCAACGGATGCCGCCGGTGTCCTTGGCGCTCAGGATCGAGGCGGCCTCGCCATGGCGGGCGATCTCCAGCCGGCGGGTGGCGTAGAAGATCCCGCCGAACACCAGGAACTGCAGGGCGATCGCGCCCGGCAGACCGAATTCGCTCAAGACCGAGATGCGCCCGAAGTCCGGCGTCGCTGCCCACCAGGGGAAGTGGATCGAGCCCAAGAGCGAGCCCGCAATGAAGAAGGCGAGCGTGACCAGCATCCGGGTCGAGCCGCCGCCGAGGACGAACAGCGTGCCGGACGCGCAGGCCCCGCCCAGCTGCATGCCGACCCCGAACAGGAAGGCGCCCACCGTGACCGAGACGCCGACCGGCTGCACCGCGCCCGAGACACCGCGCCCGAACACCTCCCCGCTCGCCAGCATCGGCAGGAACAACAGGCTGGCGACGGCCAGCATCACCATCTGGGCGCGCAGGCCCGCCCCGCGCCGCTCGGCGAGGAAGTTGCGCCAACTTCCTGTAAAGCCGAAGGCGGCGTGGTACAGGCTGACGCCCAGGAGCACGCCGATCAGGAACAGCACCCCCATGCGTCCGCCCGCGGTGTCCAGCACCGCGGCGGCGACCGCCGCCATCGCGGCGAGCGCGGCGAGCACGACCGCGCGGTTGATCCGCGGGCCCTTGGGTACGGCCCCGGTTTGAGGCGAGGTGTCGACGGCGCTCACGGCTGATCGTTTCCGATCGGTTGGTGTAGTAGTGGTGGCGTCTACTGCGTCTGCTCGCTGATCACCTCGACCTCGCCGTCGTGGCGGGTCCAGTCGGTCATCGAGCCGTCGTAGACGGCGACCTTGTCGTTGCCCAGCAGTTCGTGGCTGGCGAACCAGCCGAGCGAGGCCCAGTGGCCGGTGTTGCAGAAGGCGATCTGCTCGCTCTCGCGGTCCAGGCCGGCTTCCTTCAGCAGGGCGGCGATCTGCTCCGCGTCGACGAAGCGGCCGCCCTGGGTCAGGCTGGCTTCGGGCACGTTGCGGGCGCCGGGCAGGGTGCCGGGGCGGGTCGCCGCGTCGTGCTTCGCCTCGCCGCGGTACTGCTCGGTGGGCCGGTTATCCATCAGGCCGGTGCCGCTGCGTAGCGCGCTTGCCACCTGCCGGCGGTCGGCGATCAGGTCGCGCTGCAGACTGCCGGTGAACAGGGCCGGCTGCGGCGCGTTCCAGCCGGTCGCCAGCGGGTACGTCTCGGCGTAGGCCGCATGGCCGCCGTTCAGCACCGACACCTTGTCGTGGCCCAGCACCTTGAAGGTCCAGTAGACGCGCGTGGCGCTGCCCATGTCGAGCGCGTTCTCGCCCGCGGCGACCACCACGACGTGGTCGTCGTTGCCGATGCCGAGCCCGCCGATCAGCGCCTCCAGCGACGGGACGGTCGGCAGCTGGCCGGGGACGTCTTCGCGTTCGGTGCGCCAGCCGGCTTCCAGGTAGTTGGAATAGACGGCGCCCGGGATGTGGCCCTGCTCGAAGGTCTCCCGGCTGTCCTCGGTAATCGCGTTGCGCACGTCGAGCACGATCACATTCGGGTCGTCCTTGTGCGCGTGCACCCACTCGGCGTCGACCAGCGGCTTGGCGCCATCCGCGGCGTACGCGCCGCCGGCGGCGAGCGTCAGCGCCGCCACGGTCAGGATGGGCGCGATCCAGCGACGTGCGATGCCCATTTTCACGACTCCGTATCGTTGTTTTCTAAAATCACGTATTCCGCGTTGTATAAATGCCAGATGGGCCCATAGCAAGTGCGGGAAAACCCCCGGGCGGCCGGCACCGCGATCACGAAAAGCGGCGCGCTCGCCCCTGCGGCCCGTGGTTTCCGGTGGGTGCTTTTGCTAGCCTAGCGCCCGTCCGGCCGCTGGCGGGGGGTGCCCGCGCCTTGACGTCCATCAATGACCGCCGGTCGGTCCGGATCGAGACTGGCAAGAACCGAGTGGCCGAATGCGCGTGTCGGCTGGCCGACGGTCGAAGATAACAGGGCCACGAAAACACTAGGGACGGGGAGACCCACGGCGATGGCGCTCAAGAACCTGCTGCTGCACATCGACGACACCAAGGCCTGCGCCAAGCGCATGGATTACGCGATCGAACTGGCGCGCCTGAACGACGCGCATCTGTCCGCCGTCTACTGTATCGGCGAGTACAAGCTGCCCGGCTGGGCCGACATGCCGTCCACGCTGGAGAAGGAGCAGAAGGAGCGCGAGGAGAAGCGCGCCAAGGCGAAGCTGGACGAGTTCGCCGACAAGGCGAAGCGCGCGGGCATCAACTACGAAACCCGCGAGGCGCGCGCCCGGGTAAGCGACCTGCCCGAGGTGGTGTCGATCCACGGCCGCTACGCCGACCTCGTGATCCTGGGCCAGGTCGACCCGAACGACCCGCCGGCCGGCGGCGACCGGATCGTCGAGCACGTCGTGATCTCCTGCGGCCGCCCGGTGTTGGTGGTGCCCTACGTCGGTGCGCCGGAGCGCAAGGGCGTGCCGTCGGTCGCGCAGAACATCATGGTCGGCTGGGACGCCGGTCGCGAGGCGACCCGCGCGGTCAACGACGCGCTGCCGCTGTTGGAGCAGGCGAAGTCGGTCGACGTCGTCTCGGTCAACCCGAAGAAGGTCGGCAAGCACGGCGACGAGCCGGGCGCGGACATCGGCCTGCACCTGTCGCGCCACCGGGTGAAGGTGAACGTCCAGCACCTGGAAAGCCGCGACATCGACGCCGGCGACACGCTGCTCTCGCGCGTCTCCGACAAGGGCTGCGACCTGCTCGTCATCGGCGGCTACGCCCACTCCCGCCTGCGCGACCTCGTCGTCGGCGGGGTCACCGAGACGATGCTGGAGCACATGACGGTGCCGGTGTTGATGAGTCACTGAGGGGCGTCGTCGGGCGGATTCGCCGCGTAAGCGGCAAACCGCCGTTTCTCGCGCCGCCGTGGCGCGGGCGGTCATGCGGCGGGATGCTTCGCGATCCCGCCCTACGGTTGCGCGTTAGAAATTACCGCTGCAACCCGCTCCTGGGGTCGAGCGCGTCCTGGAGGCCGTCGCCGAGGAAGTTGAAGGCGATCACGGTGATGAAGATCAGGAGGCCCGGCCAGACCGCCAGCATCGGGTTGGAGTAGATCAGTTCCTGGGCGTTGGTCAGCATGTTGCCCCAGCTCGCCATGGGCGGCTGGATGCCCAGGCCGAGGAACGAGAGCACGCTTTCCAACAGGATGATGTTGCCGATCGAGAGCGTGGTCGAGACGATGATGGGCGAGGCCACGTTGGGCAGCAGGTGGACCCACATGATCCGCGCGTTGCCGGCGCCCAGCGCCTGGGCGGCGGTGACGAACTCGCGGGTCTTGAGCGACAGCGTCGCCCCGCGTACGAGCCGCGCGACGGTGGTCCAGCCCACGAGCGAGACCAGCAGGATCATCCGGTACAGGCTGGCGCTCTCGCTCGTCATCAGGCCCTCGGGCAGGCCGAGCTTGGTGAAATCGATCGCCGCCAGCACGATCAACAGCGGCAGCAGCGGCAGGGCGATCACCCCGTCGGTGAAGCGCATCAGCGCGGCGTCGAACCGGCCGCCGTAGTAGCCCGCGGCGATCCCGATCACCGTGCCGATAATGGCGGAGATTACCGCCGCCACCAGCCCGACTGTGAGCGACACCCGGCCGCCGTAGAGCAGCCGGATTAACAGATCGCGGCCCAACTCGTCGGTGCCGAGCGGATGGGCGAGCGAGGGCGCGGCGTTGCGCGCCATCAGGTCGACCCGGGTCGCGGACAGGCCGGTCCAGGCTTCCACCAGCGGCGCGGCGAACGACAGGGCCGCCAGCACGACCAGCACGATCAGGCTGCCGAGCGCTAGGCGGTGGCCGCGGAAGCGCCGCCAGAGCAGGCGCGTCGGCGTCGCCGAGGCCTCCAGCGCGCGGGCGGCGCCGGCGCGCAGTTCGGCGCCGCTGTCGGCGGCGGGATCGCGCTCAGTCATAGGTGATCCTCGGGTCCAGCCAGGCGTAGGCCAGGTCGGCCAGCAGGTTGGCGAGCAGGGTCAGCGCGGTCGCGAACAACAGGCCCATCAGCGCCAGGTTGTAGTCGTTGCCGAGCACGGCGTCGTAGACCGTCTTGCCCATACCGAGCCAGCCGAAGATCGTCTCGGTGATCAGCGCGCCCGAAACCAGCATCCCCATGTCGAGCGCCAGGATCGTCACCACCGGGATCATCGCGTTGCGCAGCGCGTGAGAGACCAGCACGCGCTGGCGGCTCAGCCCCTTGGCCCGGGCGGTGCGGATGTAGTCCT
>CAYRCO010000118.1:0-9089 GCA_964422775.1 uncultured Rhodovibrio sp. | reverse complement strand
CGCGCAGCGTTGCAGCGGCGGAGTCAAGCGGCTAATCTACGACATCTGGGGGTCAGAACGGGGGGCATACCTAGATGACGGCCATCACGCCCATGCCGCGCACCGGCGGCCCGCACGTGATCGTGCTCGGCAACGAGAAGGGCGGCTCCGGCAAGTCGACCACTGCGATGCACCTGGTCGTGGCCTTGCTCAAGGCCGGCCACCAGGTGGGCGCGATCGACCTGGACGCCCGGCAGGGCACCCTGTCGCGGCAGGTGGAAAACCGCCGCACCTTCGCCAAGCGGAACGGCCTCGAGCTGGAATTGCCGGAGCTACGCACCATCGACCGGGCGCGCGACGCCGACACCCGCGCGGCCGCCGAAGCCGCCGAGCGGGAAGCGCTGTCCGCGGCGATGGACGATCTCGCGGCCTGCGCCTTCGTCGTGATCGACACGCCCGGCAGCGACAGTCACCTCTCGCGCCTGGGCCACACGCTCGCGGACACGCTGGTGACCCCGCTCAACGACTCGTTCCTCGACCTCGACCTGCTGGCGCGGATCGACCACGACGCGAAGAAGATCCTCTCGCCCAGCGTCTATTCGCAGATGGTCTGGGAGCAGCGCCAGGCGCGCGCGCAGGCGGGCGGCCGGCCGATCGACTGGATCGTCATGCGCAACCGCCTGTCCCACGTCGACGCGCGCAACAAGCGCGACGTCGGGCGGCTGCTGGACCAGCTCGCCAAGCGGATCTCCTTCCGCGTCGCCCCCGGGTTCGGCGAACGCGTGATCTTCCGCGAACTGTTCCCCAAGGGGCTGACCCTGCTCGACCTGCGCGAGTCGGGCACGGGGGTGAACATGACCATGTCGCACATGGCCGCCCGCCAGGAGGTCCGCGCGCTGCTCTCCGAGATCGGCCACGGCACCGAGGCGGCCCTGAATGCGGCGGAATAGCGGGGCGGCGCAGCGCGCCAGGGTCGTGTAGCTGAGTAGCGTGGCGGCGCAGCGGCGCGACATCGCGGCCCGCCCGCTGGACGGGTCCCGCGGCCGAGCCTACTTTTCACAAGAGGTGAGAGCGGCAGCGAAAGGCTAAGACGCCATGGCGCGGGATCAGAAGAACCGGCCGGCGACGCGTCCGGGCGCGGAGACGCCCCAAAGGACGCCCCAAAGAACGCCGCAGCAGGGCGGATCGTCGGGCGATGTGCAGGCGTTCCTGAACCAGGTCCGCCAGACGCCCACGGTGCGCAAGCCGGGCGAGGTCGGGCGGCTGATCTTTGCCATGGATGCCACCGCCTCGCGCGAGCCGACCTGGGATCAGGCGATGCACACCCAGGCCGAGATGTTCCAGGAAACCAAGACGCTGGGCGGTCTGCAGGTGCAGCTCGCCTACTACCGCGGCTTCGGCGAGTTCGAGGCGAGCGACTGGTACGCCGACGCCGACGCGCTCATGAAGCGCATGACCGGGGTGCGCTGCCTGGGCGGGCGCACCCAGATCGAGAAGGTGCTCAAGCACGCCCGCAAGGAGGCCAAGGCGAAGCGAATCAATGCCGTCGTGTTCGTCGGCGACTGCATGGAGGAGGACGTCGATCAGCTCTGCCATCTGGCGGGCGAGCTCGGTCTGATGAAGGTCCCGGTGTTCGCCTTCCACGAGGGCCGCGACCAGACCGCCCGCCGGGCGTTCGAGCAGATCGCGCGTTTGAGCGGTGGGGCCTGCTGTTCGTTCGACGCCAGCGCGGCCAAGCAGCTGCGCGAGCTTCTGGCCGCCGTCGCGGTGTTCGCCGCCGGCGGCCGGCGGGCGCTCGCCGACTATTCCGAAAAGCGCGGCGGCATGACCAAGCTGCTGACCCATCAGATGAAGTGAGCGCCGTTCGCCGCGCGCGGACGTCCCAAGGTTGTTGTAAGTGATCGCGTATTTCCTGCTCGGCCTCGGCCTTCTGGTCGGCGTTCTGCTCCTGCTCAAGTGGGCGAGCGAAGCGGAGCCTCGGCAGGTGCTGAAAGCGCTCGCCTGGGTGGGCGGGATCGTCGGTGTGATCCTGGGCCTGTTCCTCTTGTGGGCGGGGCGCTACCAGTTCGCCTGGATCGTGCTGCCGGCGCTGTTCGCGCTCGCCAGCCGCTGGCGACAGATCAAGAGTGCGCTGCGCAACGCCCGCGGCCCGAGCCCCAGCCAGGCGAGCGAGGTGGAGACGCGGTTCGTGCGCATGACCCTGGAACACGACACCGGCGTGATGTCCGGCGAGGTGCTGGACGGCGCGTACGCCGGCCGGCGGGTCGAGGACCTGAGCCTTGAGCAGCTGGTCGAGCTGTGGCGGGAGGCCCACGGCGAGGACGCGCAATCGGCCGCCGTGATCGAGGCCTACCTCGACAAGATGCACGGCGACGCCTGGCGCGACGCGGCAGACGCAAGCGCGGGCCCCGACGGCGCCCGGGCGGGCGAGACCGGGGCCAGCGGGCGCGGCGGCGGTGCCATGACCCGGGAGGAGGCGCTGGAAATCCTCGGGCTCGAGGCGGGGGCCAGCCGAGAGGAGATTCAGCAGGCCTACCGCACCTTGATGAAGAAGCTCCACCCGGACACCGGCGGCTCCGACTGGTTCGCCGCCAAGCTGAACGAAGCCAAGCGTGTTCTGATCGGCGAATAGGGGCTGACGGGCCCACCTGTGTCGTGCGTTCCAGCGGAGTACCGCGACGGTCCCGTGGCCGTAGCGTGGCCAGCCTTGCGAGGGTGCAGGGCGTGTGGCATCAACCCATCCACGCACCGGGGACGGACGGGGTGAACGGTGGACGACCGCGCGCGCCGGACGGGCACGATGAGGGGTAACAGAGCAAGTCATGACACGCGTTCGTAAAGCGGTATTCCCGGTCGCCGGGCTCGGCACGCGCGTGCTGCCGGCCGTGAAGGCGGTGCCGAAGGAGATGCTCCCGGTGGTCGACCGGCCCCTGATCGAGTACGCCGTCGAGGAGGCGCGCGCGGCGGGAATCGAGGAATTCATCTTCGTCACCGGCCGCGGCAAGGACGCGCTGGAGGACCATTTCGACCGCGCGATCGAGCTCGAGGACACGCTGCAGCAGCGCGGCAAGACGCGTGAGCTGGAGGCCGTGCGCCACACCAATCTGCCGGCGGGCTCGGTGCAGTCGCTGCGCCAGCTCGACCCGCTCGGGCTGGGTCACGCGGTCTGGGTCGCGCGCCGGGCGGTCGGCGACGAGCCGTTCGCCGTCGTGCTGCCGGACGATCTGATCAAATCCGAGACTCCCTGCCTGAAACAGCTGGTCGAGGCGCACGATCAAGTCGGCGGCAATGTCGCCGGCGTGATCGACGTGTCCCGGGAGCAAACCGGGCGCTACGGCATCCTGGACGTGACGCAGGACGATGGGCGGCTCGCGGCGGCCAAGGGTCTGGTCGAAAAGCCGGATCCGCAGGACGCCCCGTCCACCCTGTCGATCATCGGCCGCTACGTCCTCGATCCGCGGGTGATGCGCGAACTCGACAAGCAGCAGACGGGCAA
The DNA here is from genome assembly GCA_964422775.1 of uncultured Rhodovibrio sp. Lineage (GTDB taxonomy): Bacteria > Pseudomonadota > Alphaproteobacteria > Kiloniellales > Rhodovibrionaceae > Rhodovibrio. The sequence goes on along the minus strand of CAYRCO010000118.1, from coordinate 5,614 downwards.
GGGCGGGGAGATCCAGTTGACCGACGCCATGGCGGCGACGCTCGGCGAGGTGCCCTTCCACGGCCTGCGCTTCGAGGGCACGCGCTACGACTGCGGCAACAAGGCGGGCTACGTCGCCGCCACGCTTGCCTTCGCGCTCGACCACCCGGAAACCAAGGACGCCACGGCCCAGTTGATCCGGCAGTTCGCCCGCGACCTCTAGCGCAAGATGCAGGGACGCGGACCCACGTTTCAGCCGGGTCTTGCGCGTTCTGTACGACGCGACGGCACACAGCTTTTGGACTGCGGCGCGCCGTGTTCTGCGGGAGACGCGCGCCGCCCCCCGGTCAGTAGGGATAAATCGCGCCATGCGCATCGCCATGATCGGCACCGGCTACGTCGGCCTCGTCTCCGGTGCCTGCTTTTCCGAGTTCGGCACGGAAGTGGTCTGCGTCGACCGCGACGCCCAGAAGATCGAGCGCCTGAACGACGGCCAGATCCCGATCTTCGAGCCCGGCCTGGAAGACTTGGTCGCGCGCAACGAAAGCGCCGGCCGGCTGACCTTCACCACTGACCTCAAGGCGGCCGTGCAGGGCTGCGATGCGGTGTTCATCGCGGTCGGCACCCCTTCGCGCCGGGGCGACGGGCACGCCGACCTGACCTACGTCTACGACGCGGCGCGCGAGATCGCCCAGGCGGCCGACGAAGACACGGTGGTGGTCACCAAGTCCACCGTCCCGGTCGGCACCGGGCGCGAGGTCGAGGCAATCCTGCAACAGGCCGCGCCGGACAAGCGCCTGCACGTCGCCTCCAACCCGGAGTTCCTGCGCGAGGGCTCGGCGATCGGCGACTTCATGCGCCCGGACCGGGTGATCATCGGCGCGGAGAGCGCGCGGGCGCAGAGCGTGCTGCGCGCGCTCTACCGGCCGCTCTACCTGATCGAGACGCCGATCATCTTCACCTCGCTGGAGACGTCCGAGCTTACCAAGTACGCCGCCAACGCCTTCCTCGCGACCAAGATCACCTTCATCAACGAGATGGCGGACCTCTGCGAGGCCGTCGGCGCCGACGTCCACGACGTCGCCCGCGGCATGGGCCTGGACGGCCGGATCGGGCGCAAGTTCCTGCACGCCGGCCCCGGCTACGGCGGCTCCTGCTTCCCCAAGGACACGGTCGCCCTGACCCGCACCGCCCAGCAGGCCGGCTCGCCCGCACGGATCGTGGAGACCGTGGTCGACGTCAACGACCGCCGCAAGGCGGCGATGGCGGACAAGATCGTCGCGCACATGGGCGGCGACGTCGCCGGCAAGACGGTCGCGATCCTGGGCGTGACCTTCAAGCCGAACACCGACGACATGCGCGAATCCCCCAGCCTGTCGATCATCCCGGCCCTGCAGCAGGCGGGCGCGCGAGTGCGCGCGCATGATCCGGAGGGCATGAGCGCCGCCGCGCAGCTGCTCGCCGACGTCACCTGGTGCGACGGTCCCTACGACGCCATTCAGGGCGCGGACGCGCTGGTGATCCTGACCGAGTGGAACCAGTTCCGGAACCTCGACCTCGCCCGCATCAAGGACAGCCTGACCCAGCCCACCGTGGTCGATCTGCGCAACATCTACGATCCCACGGAGATGCGCGAACACGGCTTTCACTACACCTGCGTCGGGCGGTCGTTCGGCCGCGACAAGCCGGGCGCCCTGATCGCAGACGGCACCACCGTGGAGGACCTGGCATGAGCGCTGCGGCGCATCGCTTCGACCCGACGATCCTGCGCGAATACGATGTCCGCGGCGTCGTCGGACAGACGCTGCATGCCGCCGACGCACGCGCCCTCGGCCACGCGTTCGCCACGATCGTGCGCGAGGCCGGCGGCCGGCGCCTGGCGCTCGGCTACGACGGCCGGCTGTCGTCGCCGGAGCTGGCGGAGGCGGTCGAGCAGGGCCTGCGCGCGGGCGGCTGCGACGTGCTGCGGATCGGTCGCGGCCCGACGCCAATGCTGTACTACGCCGTCAACGAACTGGATACCGACGGCGGCATCCAGGTGACCGGCTCCCACAACCCGCCGGACCACAACGGCTTCAAGCTGATGCTGGGCAAGCGGTCGTTCTTCGGCGCGGACATCCAGAAGCTGGGCCGGATCGCCGCGGACGGCGCGTTCGCGAGCGGCGCGGGCGCGGCCTGGGACGTCGACCTGATGGACCGCTACATCGACCGCCTGCTGCGCGGCCTGACCATCGACGACGGGTTTCAGGTCGCGTGGGACGCCGGCAACGGCGCGGTCGGCGACGCGCTGGTGAAGCTGACCGACCGGCTGCCGGGCCAGCATCATCTGCTGAACGCGACCGTCGACGGCAATTTCCCCGCGCACCATCCCGATCCGACGGTGCCGGAGAACCTGGAGCAGCTGCAGGAAGCCGTGCGCACGCGCGGCTGCGATCTGGGCTTCGCGTTCGACGGCGACGGCGACCGGATCGGTCTGATCGACGGGCAGGGCCGGATCCTGTGGGGCGACCAGATGCTGGCGCTGATCGCCCGCGACGTGCTGCAGCGTAACCCGGGCGCGCCGATCATCGCCGACGTCAAGGCGAGCCAGGTGCTGTTCGACGAAATCGCACGGCTGGGCGGCCGGCCGGTGATGTGGAAGACCGGGCATTCCCTGATCAAGTCGAAGATGCTGGAGGAGGGGGCCCCGGTCGCGGGCGAGATGAGCGCCCACATCTTCTTCAAGGAGGACTGGTACGGCTTCGACGACGCGCTCTACGCTGCGCTGCGCATCCTCGACATCCTGACCCGCACCGGTCAGGAGTTGAGCCAGTTCATGGACAGCCTGCCGGCGGTGGTGAACACGCCCGAAATCCGCTTCCCCTGCCCGGAGGAGCGGAAATTCAAGGTCGCCGACGAGGTCAAGCAGCGCCTGGCCGACAGTAACGCCGAGGTGATCGACATCGACGGCGTGCGGGTGAACACCGAAGACGGCTGGTGGCTGCTGCGCGCCTCCAACACCCAGGACGTGCTGGTCGCCCGCTGCGAGGCGCGCGACGAGGCCGGGCTCAAGCGCCTGAAGGACCTGTTGCGCGACCAGTTGAACCAGTCCGGAATCGAGGTTCCGGCGGACCTTTAGCCGGGTCCCGGTTTACCAAAACGCACCTTGAGCTCGTTCCGATACGCGCCCGGCGCGTGTTCACGCGTGGTTAACGGGTTTCGCTCAAAATTCGACCGGAAGTTTTTGATCCAAAGCGTTTCCGCGCGGGGAGGCGCGGAGCGCGGTCGTATCGTGTGAAGGGGCGGGCAATGAGCGAACGGACGGCAGGTGACGTGGCGCGCGATCGCGAGGTGTTGCAGAAGCTGGCCGAGGAAAGCGGTGGGCTGGGCATCGAGGTCGCTGACGTGGCGGGCGGGATCGACGATCTGAGCAAGGCGCTGGCGGCGCAGTCCGAAGAGCTGCACGCCCTGCGCGACAGCGTCGACCAAGTCTCGCAAGCAAACGGCAAGATCGCCGAAAGCGCTCGCGCCAGCCGCGGGACGGCCGAACAGGCGGCCGGCGAGGTCGCGAATTCGCGCGGCACGGTGGAAAGCTCGCTCAGCGACATCCACGACCTGGTCGAGGCGGTTACGGTCATCCAGCAACAACTGAACGGGCTTCAGGACGCACTCGCCAAGGTCGGGGAGGTCGCCGAAGGCATCAACGCGATCGCCAAGCAGACCAACCTGCTCGCCCTGAACGCGACGATCGAGGCCGCCCGGGCCGGCGAGGCCGGCAAGGGCTTCGCGGTGGTGGCGCAGGAAGTCAAGCAGCTGGCCGGGCAGACCAGCCGCGCGACCGGCCAGATCGACGAGACGCTGAAGCAGCTGACCGAGCAGGCCAGCCGCCTGATCGGTCAGGGCGAGGAATCCACCAAGCGGGCGGAGGCGGTGCGCGCCGGGACCGAGACGATCGGTCAGGTGATCGACACGGTCGCGGGCGCGATGGCGACGATGCAGACCGGGGTGGGCGAGATCGCGGAGGCGGCAGAGACGATCGAATCCCGCTGCGGCGGTCTGCTGGACAGCGCCACGACCCTATCCGACCGGGTCGACGCCACGGCGCAGACCATGCAGCAGTCGCGCGATCGTACCCGCAACCTGACCCTGGCCAGCCAGCGCGTGGTCGCGCTGACCGCACAGACCGACGTGGAGACGGTCGACACCAAATTCATCAACAAGGTGAAGGAACTCGCCGGGCACGTCGGCAGCTTGTTCGAGGCGGCGGTGCGCGACGGCAAGCTCACCCAGCAGCAGTTGTTCGACCGCAACTACCGGCCGATCCCCGGTACCGATCCAAAGCAGGTAATGGCCGGCTTTACGGAGTTCTGCGACCGGGTCTTGCCGGAGATCCAGGAGCCGATGTTGAAATTCGATTCCAAGGTCGTGTTCTGCGCCTGCGTCGACAACAACGGCTACCTGCCGACCCACAACAAGAAGTTCGCGCAGCCGCAGGGCAAGGATCCGGTTAGCAACGCCGCGAACAGCCGCAACCGGCGGATCTTCGACGACCGCGTGGGTCTGTCCGCCGGCCGCAGTACCGAGCCGTTCCTGCTGCAGGCCTACCGGCGGGACATGGGCGATAGCTACGTCATGATGAAGGACGTCTCCGCCCCGATCTTCGTTCAGGGTCGGCACTGGGGCGGGGTACGGCTGGCCTACAAGGTTTAACGCCGCCGCAGCCGCTCGACCGCCGCAACGCTTTACGCCGGTGGGCCGGCACCCTAAGTCTAAATCCCCGAGACGGCTTGGTCCGACCAGCCAAGCGCCGGAATACGAAGCCGGATGACGGGGCCGGACGAAAGGGCCAGACAACCGGGGCCCGACAACCTGGGCCCGGACAACCGGGGCCGGACAACCGGGGCGGGACAATGGGGGATTGTGCGCGGCATGCTGTTCTTCTTCTACGGCACCCTGATGGATCGCGAATTGCGGCAGAAGCTTCTGGGCGCGCGCGCGTCCGGCCTGCGGGTCACCCCCGGCGTGCTGATCCATCATCGCCGCTTTGCCGCGCGCTACGGCGATTATCCGGTGCTGGTGCCGGAACTGAACGGCCGCGTCTCGGGCGTGTTCGTGGAAGGCATGGACGCCCACGCCCTGCTGTGGATCGCCCATTTCGAAGGGCCGTGGTACCTGCCTGAACGCGTCACCGCGTTCGACGAACGCCGCCAGCATCTTCGCCCCTGGGCGTTCCGGCCGACCCATCGCGGGGCCGCGACGCGCGAGCCGTGGAATTTCCGCCGCTGGCAGCGCACCGGCAAGCCGGAGGTGCGGGAGATGCTGAACACTTGGCTGCTGCACCGCTCTGACGGGGTGCCGATCGCGCTCGACACGCCATGGTTGGCGCGGCGCCGGTTGCAGGAGGTGGTGCGCCACGGCGCCGATCAGCCGCGGCCGAACCCGCACCTGGACCGCCGCGCGATCGCCGAAGCCGGCCTGGACGAGGGCGACGACCGCCTGACCACCGCCGCGGCGTGAGGGGCGGCCTCAACACCCAACCCGGTTCCCCTCCTGCACATCGGAAAAGAGGTAACAGTTTCACCCCGCTTGCCCGCTTAGGGCAAAATGCTGAAACGTGGAATCACGTTTCAGCTGAATCTTGCCTTCTCTTCAAGAA
>CAYRCO010000117.1:0-9143 GCA_964422775.1 uncultured Rhodovibrio sp. | reverse complement strand
GGCGGGACAGCGGATGGCCTTCCGGCCCGGTGATGCCGAGCTTGAGCATCTCCTGCTGCAGGTGGGCGACCAGCTCGCCGTTCTCGGCGTGGACGGTGCAGATTGCGCCCAGTTCGCGGGCCTTCGGGAAGGACTTCGCCAGGACCGCATCGTCCGCCATGATCGCGCCCTTGTAGGCCAGGAAGTGCTTGAAGCTGTTCACGCCCTTCTCGTTGGCGAGCGTTTCCATCGCGCGGCCGACGCTATCGTCCCACCAGGTGATCGCCACGTGGAAGGAATAGTCGGCGCAGGCCTTCTCCGCCCAGCCGTTCCAGGTGTCCCAGGCCTCCATCACGTCCTGCTGCGGGGCCGGGATGACGAAGTCGATGATCATCGTGGTGCCGCCGGCGAGCGCCGCCCGCGTGCCGGTGAAGAAGTCCTCGGAAGCCACCGTGCCCATGAACGGCAGCTGCATATGGGTGTGCGGGTCGATCCCGCCCGGCATGACGAAGCAGCCGGTGGCATCGCGCACCTCCGCGTCGGCGGGTGCGCTCAGGTCGGTCCCCACGGCGACGATCTTGTCGCCCTCGATCAGTACGTCGGCAGGCTGGGCGTGGTCCGCGTTGACGACCGTCCCGCCCTTCACCAGCAAGCTCATGTTTTCCGTCCCCTAGATCGTCGCGCGCAACCGGCCGCGCTGCCTTGGATAAAAGCCGGCCCCGGCGGAAGTCTCCGCCGGGGCCGGCAAGGCGCGTATTACATCGTCTTAATCTTGTCGGTGACCTTGTGGGTCCAGGCGCCGGTGGGCTGCTTGGTGATCACCGGATCGGAGCCGCCCTGCAGCAGGGTGTCGACCGTGCGCTTGTAGTCCTCGGGATCGAGCACGCCGTCGCCTTCGCCCAGCAGCTTGGCGACCTCGCCCATCATGCGGATCTGGTGCTTCTCGGTCTGGGCGCCGGTGGCGTCGTTCTCCAGAACGATCATCGCGGCCTCTTCCTGGTTGTCGCGCGCCCAGGCCCAGCCCTTCATGCTGGCGTCGACGAAGCGGGCCATCGCATCGACGAAGGCGGGATCCTCCAGCCGTTTCTCCATGACGTACAGCCCGTCCTCGAGCGTGGCGACGCCCTGCTCCTCGTACTTGAAGACGACGAGGTCGTCCTCCGAAAGGCCGGCGTCGATCACCTGCCAGTACTCGTTATAGGTCATGGTGGAGATGCAGGCCGCCTGCTCCTGCAACAGCGGGTCGACGTTGAAGCCCTGCTTCAGCACCTCGACGCCGTTGTCCGAGCCGTCGGTCGGGATGCCGAGCTTCGACATCCAGGCGAGGAAGGGATACTCGTTGCCGAAGAACCAGACGCCTAGCGTGTGGCCGCGCAGGTCCTGCGGCTTCTCGATCCCGGTCTCCTCCCGGCAGGTCAGCATCATGCCGGAGCGCTGGAACGGCTGGGCGATGTTGACCAGCGGCACGCCCTTCTCGCGCGAGGCCAGCGCGGAGGGCATCCAGTCGATGATCACGTCCGCCCCGCCGCCGGCGATCACCTGCGGCGGCGCGATGTCCGGACCGCCCGGCTGGATCGTCACGTTCAGCCCGGCATCGTCGTAGTAGCCCTGCGCCTTGGCGGCGTAGTAGCCGGCGAACTGGGCCTGCGTGACCCACTTCAACTGGAGGGTGATGTCGTCCGCCGCCCGGGCCTCGGGGACGTGCGCCGCCGAGACGCCGAGCCCTAGCCCCAGGGCGGCAACAGCTGTCAAAACCTTTTTCATCGGGGATCCTTCCCTGTTCGGTTCGCGTCTTGTTGTTTCCGTTGCCTCGGGCAAGATGCTGAAAGGCCGAACCGCCTTTCAGCTGAATCTTGCCCTCGCCTTAGGAAAGTTAGAGCAAAATTCACGACGAAAGGGACTTTCATCGATTTTGCTCTAGCGCCGCTGGCGATAGGACGGGTGCCAGAAGGTCACGGCCCGCTCGACGAGCGCGACCGCGCCGTAGAACGCCGAGCCGGCGAGGGCCGCCATCGCGATCTCGGCCCACACCATGTCGACGTTCATGCGCCCCACCTCGGTGGAGATCCGGAAGCCCATGCCCACGGTGGGCGTACCGAAGAATTCCGCGACGATCGCGCCGATCAGCGCGAGCGTGGAGTTGATCTTCAGGGCGTTGAAGATGAACGGCATCGCCGAGGGCAGCCGCAGCATGACCAGCGTCTGCCAGTAGCCGGCGGCATAGGAGCGCATCAGCTCGCGCTGCTGCGCCTCCGAGGCGTTCAGCCCGGCGACCGAGTTCACCAGCATCGGGAAGAAGGTCATCACCACCACGACGGCGGCCTTGGACTGCCAATCGAAGCCGAACCACATCACCATGATCGGCGCGATGCCGACGATCGGCAGCGCGCTGATCAGGTTGCCGAGCGGCAGCAGCCCGCGCTTAAGGAACCCCACCCGGTCGACCAGCACGGCGACCAGCAGCCCGGCCGCGCAGCCCATTGCGTAGCCGCTCAGCACCGCCTTGAGGAAAGTCTGCTCGAAGTCGGCCCACAGCGTGCCGGTCGAGTTGGCGATCCGCTCCCCGATCATACTGGGCGGTGGCAGCAGGACCTGCGGCACGCCGAAGCCGACCGTCAGCACCTCCCACAGGAACAGCAGCGTCAGCCCGAAGACGGCCGGCACCACCGTGTCGACCGTCCGCTGGATGCGCATGTCGCGCACGCTGAAGGCGGCGATCCCGTCGACCGCGCGCCAGGCGATCAGCCAGGTCGCGATCACGAACAGCCAAAAACCGCGCGTCGCCGCCGAGCCCACGTCGTGGACGACGGCGAGCGCGGTCAGCATGGCAAGCAGGGCCGCGGCCAGCAGCACGAAGCCGAAGCTGGCCGGGCCCAGCCCGCGGACCACGCCCGCCTGGCGCGCCAGGCCCAAGCCGGCCACCGCCAGCAGCGCCAACAGGCCGACCAGCGCGCCCGACCGGTCCAGCCAGCCGACCGCCGCGGCATCCTCCGTCGCCAGTGCGAGCGGAAAGCCGAGCGCGAACACGCCCAGCACGAGGGTCGCCGCGCACCAGGGATCCGGCCGGGTGAGTGCCCTGCCATCGGGTGCGCGGGTGTCGATCTGTACGCTCACGGCTGCGACCCCATCCGCCGGTGGGCCCAGCGTTCGCCGAGCGCGACCAGCCCGACCAGGCTCGCCGCCAGCACGGAGGCGGCGACCAGGGCCGACCAGATCTGGATCGTCTGGCCGTAGTACGAGCCGGCCAGCATGCGCGCGCCCAGCCCGGACTGCGCGCCGGTCGGCAGTTCAGCGACGATCGCGCCCACCAGGCTGATCGCGATCGCCACCTTCAGGCTGGCGAACAGGAACGGCAGGGAAGACGGCCAGCGCAGCATCCAAAAGGTCTGCCAGCGGTTGGCGGAATAGGTGCGCATCAGGTCCATCTGCAAAAGGTCCGGCGAGCGCAGCCCCTTCACCATGCCGATCGCGACCGGGAAGAAGCAGAGGTACATCGAGATCACCGCCTTCGGGATCAGCCCCTTCAGCCCGATCGCCCCCAGCACCACGACGATCATCGGCGCGATCGCCAGGATCGGCACCGTCTGAGAGGAGATGATCCAGGGCAGCAGGCTCTTCTCCAGCGAGCGCGCGTGAACGATCCCGACCGCCAGCAGGACGCCCAGCAGCGTGCCGATGGCGAAGCCGGCGAGGGTGGAGGAGAGGGTCACCCAGCTGTGATAGACGAGGCTGCGCACGCTGGTGATCGAGGTCTCGAACACGGTCTTGTGCAGTTCCGCCACGATCTGGTGCGGGGCGGGCAGCATCGGGCGGTCCTGCGCCCATGTCGCGAGCACCAATTCGCCGAACGTCCAGGCCTGGTCGGCGCGCTCGAAGCGTTTGATCTGCAGGTCGGCGTTCATCCAGACCGCGAGCGCGTACCACAGCAGCACGATCGCCAGGCTGACGACCGCGATCGGCAGGGCGCGTCCCTCAACCGCGCGGGTCCAGGCGGCGCGCAGGCCGCCGCGCGCCGGGGCGGCTCGCCCGGCAGGGGTGACCTGCGCGTCAGTCGTCATCGGCGATGCCCTGACGCAGGCCCATGCGCACCCGGTGGGCAACGTCGATGAACTGCTGCGTCTCCCGGAAGTCGAGGTCGCGGTCGCGCGGGAAGTCGGTCTCGATGACGTCGGCGATCCGCCCCGGGCGCGGCGACATCACCACGATCTTGTTGGACAGGAACACCGCCTCGGAGATCGAGTGGGTGACGAACACGACCGTCTTGCCGGTGGTGTTCCAGAGGTGCAGCAACTGCTCGTTCAGATGGTCGCGGACGATCTCGTCCAGCGCGCCGAACGGCTCGTCCATCAACAAGAGGTCGGGGTCGAAGCACAGCGCCCGCGCGATCGAGGCGCGCTGCTGCATTCCGCCGGACAGCTGCCAGGGGTATTTCCGCTCGAACCCGCCGAGGTTGACCATCTCCAGGTATTTGGCCGCGCGCTCCCGCCGCTCGGCCTGGGGCACGCCCATGATCTCCAGCGGCAGGGTCACGTTGCGCTCGATCGTGCGCCAGGGGTAGAGCGCGGCGGCCTGGAAGACGTAGCCGTAGGAGCGGTCCAGCCGGGCCTGGTGCGGGGTGACGCCGTTGACCTGGATGCCGCCCGCCGTCGGCTGCTCCAGGTCCGCGATCACCCGCAAAAGCGTGGTCTTGCCGCAGCCCGACGGCCCGATCAGGCAGACGAAGTCGCCCTCCTCGACCGTCAGATCGATGTCGCTCAGCGCGTAGACCGGCCCGTCTGCCGTCTGGAAGGTCAGCGACAGGTTCTGCGTGCGCACGACCGCTCCGCCCCCGGCGGCCGCGGATGCGCGCGCCGCCGGCTGGTCCGGGGCGGTTTCGCAGGAGGCGGCGGCTTCGGAGGCGGGGGCGGCGGTCGGCGTCATGTTACCTCCGGGCTCGGTGTTCAGGCGCTCTCAGGATCGCGGTGGCTCAGTCGACCCGGCCGGCCATCTCCAGGACCGCGTGCAGCAGCACGTTGGCGCCGGCGGTCACCCACTCGGGCTTGCATTCTTCGGTCTCGTTATGGCTGACGCCGTCGACGCAGGGGACGAACACCATCGCGGTCGGCGCGATCGCGGCGATGTAGACCGCATCGTGCCCGGCGCCGGAGAGGATGTCGCGGTGGCTGTAGCCGCACGCCTGCGCGCCCTCGCGCACGGCGGCCACGCAGGTCTCGTCGAAGTGCACGGGGCGGAAGGAGAAGATCTGCTCCAGCGTGCGCTCCAGGCCGACCTCCTCGGCGATCTCCGCGACGCCCTGCTCGAGTGCCCGGCACATCTCTTCCAGCACGTCGTTGTCCGGGTGGCGGAAGTCGACGGTGAGGAAGACCTGGCCCGGGATCACGTTACGGGAGTTCGGGTGGACGTCGATCTGCCCGACGGTGGCGCAGGCGCTGGGCGCCCGGTCCAGGCCGATCTTGTTCACAAGCTCGACCACCCGGGCGGCGCCCAGCAGCGCGTCGCGCCGGCGGTCCATCGGGGTCGGGCCGGCGTGCGCCTCGAACCCGTTCAGGGTGAGTTCGTACCAGCGCTGGCCCTGGCAGTCGGTGACCACGCCGATCGTCTTCTCCTCCGCTTCCAGGATCGGGCCCTGCTCGATGTGCAGCTCGAAGAAGGCGTGGATGTCGCGTCCGCCCACCGGCGCATCGCCCTGGTAGCCGATCCGCACCAGCTCGTCGCCGAGCGTCTTGCCGTCCCGGTCGGCGCGGGCGTAGGCCCAGTCGATCGTGAAGGCGCCGGCGAACACGCCGGAGGAGAGCATAGCCGGGGCGAAGCGCGAGCCCTCCTCGTTGGTCCAGTTGACGATCTCGATCGGCCGCTCGGTCTCGATCCCGCGGTCGTTTAGGATGCGCACCACCTCCAGCGCCGCCAGCACCCCCAGCACGCCGTCGTACTTGCCGCCGGTCGGCTGGGTGTCCAGGTGACTGCCCGCCATGACCGGCGCCAGGTCGTCGCGCTTGCCGGGGCGGCGCGCGAACATGTTGCCCATCCGGTCGACGGTCATGCTCATGCCAGCTTCGGCGCACCAACTAGCGAACAGGTCGCGGACCTGCCGGTCCAGGTCGGTCAGGGTCAGGCGGTTGTTGCCGCCCTTGGCCGTCGCGCCGTACTGCGCGACCTCCATCAGCGCGTCCCACAGCCGCTTGTCGTCGATCGAAAGGTTGGCGACCTGCTGCCCGTCCATCTCAGCGCCCCTCCCCGTGTGCCCGCTTCAGCTCAATTCAGCTCTATCAGCGGGTCGTAGGTGTCCGGCCGGCGGTCGCGGAAGAACTGCCAGAGGTTGCGGACCTCCCGGACCATGTCGAGGTCGAGCTCGTGCACCAGCAGTTCGTCCTTGTCCTGGCTCGCCTGCGCCTCGATCTGACCGCGCGGGTTGACGACGTAGCTGTTGCCGTAGAACTCGCCGATGTTCCACGGCGCTTCCCAGCCCACGCGGTTGACCGCGCCGATGAAGTAGCCGTTGGCGACGGCGGAGGCCGGCTGCTCGAGTTCCCACAGATACTGCGACAGCCCGGCGACGGTGGCGGAGGGATTGACCACGTACTCCGCCCCGTTGAGCGCGAGCGCGCGCCAGCCTTCGGGGAAATGGCGGTCGTAGCAGATGTAGACGCCCAGCTTGCAGTAGGCGGTGTCGAACACGGGGTAGTCGCTCGCGCCCGGCTTGAAGAAGAACTTTTCCCAGAAGCCGGCCACCTGCGGGATGTGCGTCTTGGAGTATTTGCCGAGGTACGTGCCGTCGGCGTCGATCACCGCAGCGGTGTTGTAGTACACCCCCGGCATGCGCTCCTCGTAGATCGGCACGACGATGACCATGGAATACTTCTTGGCGTAGTCCTGCATCAGCCGGGTCGTCGGGCCGTCCGGTATCGCCTCGGCGGCGGCGTACCACTTGGTGTCCTGGCTGGGGCAGAAGTAGGGCTGGGTGAAGACCTCCTGGAAGCACAGCACCTGGACGCCCTGCTTGCCCGCGTCGTCGATGAAGGGCGCATGGGCTTCCAGCATCGCCTGGCGGATCTCCTCGGGCGAACTGTCGGTGCTCGCCTTCAGGCTCATCTGGATCAGGCCGGTCTTCAGCTTTGCCATGGCGCGTGACGTCCCCTGCGTACTTTTGGGCCCTGCTTGATGCCGGGGCCGCGCGGTCGCATACACCCCGCCGGTTCGCCGGCTGCGGTCCATCATGAAACGCAGGCACGGCGGTGGCGCGGGCGCACCCAAAACGCGGCCCGGGCCGCACACCCGGTTCAAACCTGCTGGGTGCCGGCCGATTGTCGACTGGAACGTTCGCGTGGAGGGCTCACATGCCGCGGAACGCGCCCGGGTCAGTCAAGCGCGGTCGATTAAGCGCTTGTCGCCCGTGATCGACGCTTCCTCGTCCGCCGCCGGCTGGCTCCCGCGCGCTCCCTGTTTTCGTGGCGGCCGGCTTGTTGTTCCGGGTGCCGCGTTGGCCGCCCGGTTCGGTCCGCCTTCGTTGAACCTGACCAGTTGGTCAGGCTAGTATCCTGTGCGAGCCACACGCGCATGGTCAAGTCGATTCTGGGTGCGATTGAGACTGGCGATCCACGCGATTTGCGTGCGATTTATCCAACAGGCGTCGTGCCAAGGCGACGGCACCGGCAGCGCCGGCGGCAGCCCGACCAACGAGAACTGCAGCGCCCGGCGCATCCCAACGGGATGGCGAACCGGGACAGGGCGGGGAGGAGGATCATGACCGATGGAGACATCGCGCCCGCGGGAGGCCACGGAGGCCCGGCACGGGGCTGAGGGCGGGGGCGACGACGCGGCCGCGCGCAAGTCGGGCCGCCGGGCCCGCAGCAAGGCGGCGATCCGCACCGTCAACGAGCAGGCGATCCTAGCGGCCGCCGAGTCCGTTTTCGCCGACTACGGCTTCGAGGGCGCGACCACCCGCCTGATCGCCGAGCGCGCCGGCGTGCCCAAAGCCAACCTGCACTACTATTTCCCGACCAAGCTCGCGCTCTACCGCCGGGTGGTCGACCGGATCTTCCAGGTCTGGCTGGACGCCGCCGATCCCTTGGACACGATCGACGACCCACGCACGGCGCTCACCCGCTACATCCATGCCAAGATGGACCTGTCGCGGCAGTATCCGCTCGGCTCCAAGGTCTGGGCGAGCGAGGTGATGCACCGCGCGCCGCTGATCCAGGACTATCTGGAAACGCGGCTGACGCAGTGGACCGCCGACCGCGCGGCGGTGATCGACCGCTGGGCGCAAGAGGGCCGGATCGCGCCGGTGGCGGCGCACACCCTGCTCTACATGATCTGGGCCACCACCCAGCACTACGCCGACTTCGGCCATCAGATCAGCACCCTGAACGGCGGCCGGGAGCTCAGCGACGCCCAGTTCGCGCGCGCCAAGGACGAGGTCACCGCGATCATCCTGCGCGGGGTGGGGCTGGCGGCGTAGAACACGCCGCCGAGATGCGGCGGCAGGTGTCAGCAGCTTGCCCAAGCAAGAACGATCCGACCTTCCGGCGTTTGCGTCAGTCCTAAGCTGCTTCCTCTAAGCTGCTCCCCCTAAGCTGCTCGCCGCGCGCGTGGTGCGCGTCACCCAGCCGGAGTTGATGCGCACCGCCCAGGCCGCCGCGATCGACACCAGCGCCGCCGATACCCTCGTGTTGGTCGGCCAGGTCGCGGGCGATTCTTCCCTGATCGGGCCGGCGGGGCGGGAGATGACGCTGAACGACTTCGCCGGGCAGATCCGGGATCTCGGGTGTCAGTACCGGCGCGTGCTGTACCGGCCGCACCCGAAGGGCCGCCCCGCCGCCGACCCGATCCTGGGCGACCTCGAACGCGACCGGGAGCCGTCGATCTACGCCCACATGGCACGGGGGGCGTCGTTCTGCGCGAAGCCGCCGGCCGGGCGGGCTAGCGGGTCATCCCCGGCAGCTGGCCCTCTACCTCGGCAGCAGCGCTCCCGACACCGGCTGACACATGCCCGCGCCGCGGTGGCGGGATGGGACCCACACCTGCCGTCGGCGATCAATATGGATCGACCACGGGTATGATCGGTGCTGTGGCCAGCTGCGCAACCTCGTTCGACATCTGCTCTCTATAAGCGCCAACGGTTTGTGACCGGTATCGCCGCTGTAGACCGAAGCTGATCGACGCTG
>CAYRCO010000116.1:0-9147 GCA_964422775.1 uncultured Rhodovibrio sp. | reverse complement strand
AACCAGGAGGCGGTGCTGAGCCTGCTGGGCGAACGGCTGGTCGCCGCGGCCTGCTGGTGGGACCCGGCCTACGGCGCGCCCGGCGGCGGCGACGCCAGCGTGATCGCGGCGGTGTTCCTGGACGCGGCCGGCAACGCCTATCTGCACCGGATCCGCTACCTCAACCACGACCCGGGCGCGTCGGCCGAGGTCGACGAGGCGACCCAGCTGTGCCGGCAGGCCGCCCGGTTCGCCCGCGATCTCTACCTGCCGTCGATCAGCCTGGAGGTGAACAGGCTCGGCCGGTTCCTGCCCGGCCTGCTCCGGCGCGAGCTGGCGGCGGACGGCGTGCCCGCGGCAGTCCGCGAGGTAACCAGTCGCCGGCCGAAGGACATCCGCATCCTGGAAGCCTTCGACGCGCCGCTCGCCGCCGGCGCCCTGCACGCCCACGCCAGCGTGTTTGCGACCCCGTTCGTGCAGGAGATGCGCGCCTGGCGGCCCGGCCTGTCCCGCGCGCGAAGATGGGCTGGACGCCGTCGCCGGCTGTCTGGCGAGCGAGCCGTTCCGCCTGCTCACCGCCGGCCGGCGCACCTTGGCGCCCCGGCGCGGGCGGTGTGCGCGCGCCCAGCGAGTTCGACGTCTAGGGTGGGTGCCGTGTGCTGCCGGCGCCGCCGCCGTCGCGGGGGTCGATGACCGTATCGGCGGGTCGCTCTCCTTTGAGGATAGAGGACAGGTGCGGGTGGCCCGCCCCGGCGTACATCGGGGAGTCCCACCCTCACCCTTCCACGCGCCAAGCGGCGCGTGGGCCCCTCCCTTCAGACCGCACCCGGCGCAGGCACGACGGCCGTGATCTGGCTGCCGGAGACGCGTCTGCGGGCGTGCCCGGCGCCGGTTGCCTTACCGGCGTAGAGCCCGGCCGGTCGGCCGGAGCCGCCGGTCGCGCTAGGTCCTGTTCACATTTCCCCGCGGATGCGTGTGTTCCCGTCTGAACGCCGGCAAACCGGGCGCGGTAATTCCACCGTCCGCGATTTTGCTCTACGCTCGCCAGCGTGATGACATCGGTGATCTTTCATGTCTGTCCCTGGGAGGCCTGGCGCGCGGCGCAGGCCGAGGGGGCGTACCGGGGCGGGCCGCTCGATCTTAAGGACGGCTTCATCCACTTCTCCACCCCCGCCACGCTCGCGGGCACGCTGGCGACGCACCTCGCCGGACAGCAGGGGCTGTGTCTGCTGGAGGTCGAGACCGCGGCGCTGGGCGACGCGCTGGTGTGGGAGGAATCGCGCGGCGGCATCGCCTTCCCGCACCTCTACGCCGCGCTCGACCCCGCGCAGGTCCGCGCGGTACACGACCTGCCGCTGGGCCCCGACGGCGCGCACGTGCTGCCCGCGCACGCCCGGGCGAATGCGGGCAACGGCGCTGCCGGCCACGGAATCGGAGCAGGCTGATGCCGTTCGCCGATTTAGGCGCGCCGCTGTTGCGCAGGCTGCCGCCGGAACGCGCGCACGACCTCGCGATCTCCGCGCTGAAACGCGGGCTTGGGCCGAATTTGGCCGGCGGCGATCCCGCGAGCCTGGCGGTGCGCGCGTTCGGCCGGACGCTCGCCAACCCGGTCGGGCTCGCCGCCGGTTTCGACAAGGACGCGGAGGCGATCGAGGGGCTGCTCGATCTCGGCTTCGGCTTGGTCGAGGTCGGCACGGTCACGCCCAAGCCGCAGCCCGGCAACCCCAAGCCGCGGATCTTCCGCCTCGCCCCGGACCGGGCGATCGTCAACCGGCTCGGCTTCAACAGCGGCGGTCTGGACGTCGCCGATGCCAACCTGGGCCGCTATCGCCGCACCGGCGGGCGCGGGGTGGTCGGGGTCAACCTCGGCATGAACAAGATCAGCGACGACCCGCAAGGCGACTACGAAGCGGGGCTGCGCCGGCTGTCGCGCTATGCCGATTACGTCACGATCAACGTCTCCTCCCCGAACACCCCGGGGCTGCGCGCGCTGCAGGGCAAGGACAAGCTGGCCCAATTGCTGGCCCACCTGCAGGCGGTGCGCAAGGAGCTGATGGCCGACGCGCCGCCGGCGCTCCTGCTCAAGATCGCCCCGGACCTGAGCGACCAGGACCGGGCCGACATCGCCGAGGTCGCGCTGCAGCTCAAGCTGGACGGCCTGATCGTGTCCAACACCACGATCGCGCGGCCCGACGGCCTCGCCAGCCCGGCGAAGGCGGAGACCGGCGGGCTTTCGGGCCGGCCGCTGTTCCAGCCGTCGACCGATCTGCTGGCCGAGATGACCCGGCGGACCGAGGGGCGGCTGCTGATGGTGGGCGTGGGCGGCGTGGCGAGCGGCGCCGACGCTTACGCCAAGATCCGGGCCGGCGCCAGCCTGGTTCAGCTGTACACCGCGCTGATCTACGACGGCCCGGCGGCGGTCGTACGGATCAAGCGGGAGTTGGCCGACCTGCTGCTGCGCGACGGCTTCGCCGCCGTCCAGGAGGCCCGCGGCGTGGATGCCTTGGAGCGCAGCGTAGCGGGGACTTGAATTTTCGCCGCTTTGGGGTGCAAACTTATCCCAGTCAAAACACGGGGGTTGACGACGGGGGTGGAAAAAAACCGGACGCCACTTGCCCGGGATCAACTGACCGCGAGCGAGGCAGTGCTAACATAGCGAATGGTAAGTTCGCGAAAGCCTCCGTGGAAGAAGACGCGTGGCAAGGCGAACGCCACACCGAACAACGGGCACGATACAACCATGAACGACCATACTCCGGCGACCCAGGGCGCTTCGCCGAGCGAGGGCACCACCATTTCGCACGCGGCCAGCGTGCTGGCCAACGTGCTGGCGGAGCAGCCCAGCATGATCGACACGCTGTTCGATCACGGCGATCAACTCGATGTGCCGATGCTGGTGACCGGTAGCCGGCCGAACGGCAACGGCTTCGGCATCCTCTACTGCAACACCGCCTTTTGCGACATGTGCGGCTATACGCGGGACGATCTGGTCGGGCGCTCCCCCAGTATCCTGCAGGGGCCGGAGACCGACACGCGGATGGCCCGCAGTTTCGTCGACCGGCTGAACAGCGACGGCCACGCCGGCACGGTGCTGCTGAATTACCGCGGCGACGGCACGCCGTACTTCGCCGAGATCATGGCCGTGCGCTCGCCGCGGCCGGCCAGGCTCGACGGCGCGGACGAGGATCCCGACGTGTACGTCGCCTTCGAGCGGTCGCTGGGCGACCTGGAGCGGGGCGAAGGGGTCAGCGTCTCCCGGCCCTACCGACTGGCGCTGCTGCTGGAATCGGTGATGCGCCGATACCTGCAGCGCAACTATCACCGCGGGATGCACCCCGCGCAGTGGTCGGCGTTGCGCTACTTCAAGCTGGCCGCCAGCGACAAGCGCTCGCTCAGCGATTTCGCCAAGGCGCACCGCACCACCATGGGCACCGCGTCGACCACCGTGTCCACGCTGGTCGGCAAGGGGTATCTGGTGAAGCGCGGCTTCCGCGGACCGATCGAGTTGACCGAAGCCGGCGAGCAGGTGCTGAGCGACGACCCGCTGGACGAGGTGGTCGGCTCGTTCGCCCGCCTGGACGACGACGGCGCGGCCTGGGCCGAGCGGGTGCTGCTCGACTTGGCCGAACGGCTGGCGGACGAGGAAGCGCCGGACAACGCCACCCGCCACTGAGCCAGATGTCGGGACGTCGGTGTTCGCGCCGCGATTTCGGTTAAGCGGCGCGCCGCCGATGTTCTGAACTTGCTATCGGTTAAGAAGTGCAGGCGTCCCCGTGTGCTGTCGGGTGTGCTTCGGGGACGTCTGCGCATGCGCGCTTAACTTTGCCGTCATCGTGTGGCACAACGCGGCGTCAGTCATGCCGCAGCGCAGCATGACCGCCTGTCCCGTGACCTCCGGATCCGACGCGATGACCGATCAGCCCGCCATCCGCCGCGGCGTCGAAGAACTGGCCGACGGCTACGACGCCTTCATTCTCGACCTCTGGGGCGTGCTGCACGACGGCCTCAAGGCCTATCCGGAGGCCGTCGCGGCGATGCAGGCGTTGAAGGCGCGCGGCAAGCGGCTGCTGCTGCTGTCCAACGCGCCGCGCCGGACCGAAGACCTGGCGCGGCAGATGGCGAACCTGGGGCTAAGCCCGGACAGTTACCATCACCTGATGTCGAGTGGGCAGGACGCCTGGACCCACCTGCGCGACCGCCCCTGCGACTGGTACCGGGATCTGGGCCGGCGCATGCTGCACATCGGCCCACCGCACGACGCCAACATGCGCGACGGGCTGGACGTCTCGCTGGTGCACGACGTGCAGTTCGCGGAGTTCGTCCTGAACACCGGCCCCGCGCTGCAATCGACCGAGATCGGGTCGCTGGAGCCGGTGCTGCGCCAGGCCGCGGACCGCGAGTTGCCGATGATCTGCGCCAACCCGGATATCCGGGTGATGCGCGGCGAGGCGGTGGAGCTGTGCGCCGGCGCGCTCGCCAAACGCTACGAGGAGTTCGACGGCGAGGTGCGGTATCACGGCAAGCCGTACCAGGGGATCTATGACAGCTGCTTCAAGCTGCTCGGCGATCCGGATCCCAAGCGTACCCTCGCCGTCGGCGACACGCTGCACACTGACATCGCAGGCGCCCGCCAGGCCGGGCTCGACAGTGCGTTCGTGCCCGGCGGCATCAACGCGGGCGACCTCGGCATCCGCATGGGCGAGCTGCCGGACCCCGACCGGCTCGCCCAGCTGTTCGCGCACGAGGGCGAACGGCCGACCCACGTGATCCCGGCGTTCCGCTGGTAGCGGATCGGGGCGCGCCGCGTCTCAGCACTCGACGTCGTCGTTCGCGTTGCAGCGGAACTTTTCGCGCAACTCCTCGAGCGTCTGCTCCTGAGCCGTCTGCTTCTCTTCCAGACAGCTCATGTAGTCCTCGACCGACTGGGCGTAGTTCTCGAGGTCGCGCTTGCAGCGGTTGATGCGCTGGGGATCGTCGTAGGTGAGGTCCGAGTTCACGCAGGTCGGCTCGACCGGCTGGCTGCACATGATCCGGTTCTGTGCGAAGGCGGGTCCGGCGGTCAGCGCGGCGGCGGCGACAAGACCGGCCAAGCCGGCGGTGAGCGGGCGGGCGAAGCGGTTGGTTCGCAAAGGTTGGGCTCCTTCGAATGGATGGGGGCGTCGGCCGTTGGCGCCAGCCGTTCGGCGGTCCGTGTCCTGTTTGGACGTATCGAAACACACGCGCCCGACTGGGTCGACGGCGTTGACGCCCGCGGGCGGCATGACGCCGCAGGCATGGCGCGCGCCCTGCCGGGGGCGCTCAGACGGTGGCGCTCAACTGGGGCGTTTACGTGGGCGCGGGGCGTGCACGCGCGCTGACCCAGACATGGCCCGCCACCGAGCCCAGGACCAGCACCCCGCCGGCGAACGCCGCGGGGGTGGGCAGTTCGGACAGCAGAAGCCAGGCCCAGACCGGCCCGAACACCGTCTCCAGCAGCATCAGCAGGCTGGCTTCCGCCGCCGGCAGGTAGCGCGGTCCCTGCGAGATCAGCGTGAACGCAACCGGGATCACGACCAGCCCCAGCAGCACCATGTAGGGCACACTCGCCGCCGGCATCACCGGCGCCCAGGCGAACGGCAGCATGGCCCCCGCCACGATTGCCGAGGCTGCGACCAGGATCGGACCCGTATTGCTGGAGCGCGCCCGGCGCAGCAGCGTGAAGAACACGCCGCTCGACAGCGGCACGCCCAGGCCGACGAGGTGGCCGATCACGTCGGGTTCCGCGCGCAGTTCGCCTGCGACCAGCACGACGATCCCGGCGAGCGCGCCCAGGATCGCGATCAGCGTGCTTGGCCGCAGCCGCTCGCCCAGCAGCAGCCGCGCCATCGCCGCGGTCGCGAGCGGCGTGGTGGCGACGAACAGCAGCAGGTTCGCGACCGGGATCAGCTTGGCGCCGATCACGAAGCACAGGTTGCCGGAGGCGAACGCCGCCGCCGCCAGCAGGTCGTAGCGGCCGAACGCGCGCACGTCGGCCCACAGCGCGCCCCGGCGCTGCAGGAGCGCGAGCGCGGCGAAGCCGAGCGCCATCAAGACGCCGCGCCACAGCGCGGTCGTGAAGGCGTCGGCCTCGATCAGGCGGACCAGCGGCGCATCCAGGCTGAGCACGGTGACGCCGGCACCGGTGATCGCGACGCCCTTGAGGTGATCGGGCATGGCCATGATGAGCGGCCTTAACGGCCCGACGCCGCCGGGGCAAGTGCACCCTGATCAGACCGGCGATGTCGCCGGCAGGGGTGGTTCAGCGCCGCGCACCACTTATGTGTCTCGGTCGGACAGCTTGCGCGGTTTAGAGCGCGTGCGGTCTACCCACCATTCCGGTTCGCGACCAAACGCACACCCGGGGCAACGGACCCCGTTGACCTTCCGGGCATCAGTCGCGAGTTTGGGTGCCCGCTTGCGCGCCGACCGCCGTGGCGAGCCCCAATCCAACCCGACCGGCCGGCTCCAACCCGATCAGCCTCTTCCGACCCGAACGGACCCCATGCAGACCACGTCGTCCGAAATCGATCTGACGCGCGCCATCCGCGGCGCCTATCGCGAGCGCGGCTGGGAAGCCTTCCGCGACGGCAAGGCGCGCCTGCGCACCGTCGATCTGGACGAATCCGGCGCGATCTCGATCACCGGCGAAGTGCAGGACAAGGACGACCTCAGCTACAAGCAGGACGTCCGCCTGGTCCCTGACGCCGGCGGCAGCACGCAGGTCTCCGGGACCTGTACCTGCCGCACCATGGTCAACTGCTCCCACGTCGCAGCCCTGATCTACGCCTGGACGTCGCGGCAAAGCACGGACGAGCCGCAGGAGGCGTTCGAAAGCAACCTGGAGCCGGAGGACGAGGAGCTTTCCGGCGACCTGGCGAAATACCTGGACATCCTGGAACAGGCCGCCGCCAAGCCGCCGCGCGCCCACGCCCAGGCCGGGGCGGAGGCCGCGCTGCGCTACGAGCTGGCGCTGGAGCGCGCCGACGACGGGTCGGTCCGGCCGGTCGTGCGGCCGCTCAAGGTCGCGCTGGACAAGGACGGCCAGCCAAGCGGCACGCCGGAACCCTATTCGGTGGAAAACGTCTACCGGAAGCCGCGGCCAGGCTTCCTGACGGCCGACGACATCGCGGTCCTGGAGACGCTGGCGGGCTCGTCCGGCCACGGGCTGGAGGACGACGACAAGATCGATATGCGCGGCCCGTTCGCCGCCTGGGCGCTGGAGCGGATGCTCGCCACCGGGCGCGCCTACTGGGCCGACAGTCCGAACGCCGGCCCGCTCAAGCGCGGGCCCGCGCGCACCGGCCAGCCGGCTTGGCACAAGGACCGGGAGGGGCGGCGCAAGTTCGGCGTGATGCCGCAGACCTCGCTGTCCGACATGTCCGCGATCGTGCTGCCGCTGTCGACGCCGTTCTACCTGGATCCGCAGGCGGCCCTGTGCGGGCCGATCGACGTCGACATGCCGGGCGAGCTGGCCGCGGTGCTGCTGGCCGGGCCGCCGGTGCCCAAGGAACAGGCCGGCGCGTTCGCCACGGCCGTCACCAACCGCCTGGGCGACGTCCTGCCGAAGCTCCCCAGCGGCGGCAACGAGCGCCTGTCCGAAGGCCTGATCCGCCAGCTCGACGCCCTGGAGCAGGCGGCCCCCAGCCAGCCGCGCCAGCAGCGCCGGGAGGTCGAGAGCAAGCGCACCCAGCTGCGCTACTATCTCGGCCTCGAGCAGGGCAAGTCGGGTCAGGTCGCGGTGGTCAAGCCAGCCACGGTCAGCTGGGACGAGGAAGGCACCGAAAGCGCGCCCAAGGCGTACTCGGTGCGCAACGTCTACAACCAGCCGCGCGCAAGCTTCCTGAACGCCGACGACGTGGGCGTGCTGGAGACGTTGGCGGGCGCGTCCGGGTCCGCGCTGGGGCACGAGACGCAGGTCGAGCTGCGCGGCCCGTTCGCCGCCTGGGCGCTGGAGCGGATGCTCGCGACCGGCCGCACCTACTGGGCCGCGCGCCCCCAGGCCGGGCCGCTCACGCGCGGCGAGGCCGCCGAGGGCGAACCCGCCTGGGTAACCGGCGAGCGCGGCAGCCAGCGCTTCACCGTCCTGCCCGACGCCCCGCAGGCGACGCTGCTGCCGCTCAGCACGCCCTACTACGTCAACCTGCAGACGCGCGAGGCGGGGCCGGTGCAGCTGGACCCCGAGCAGCCGATCTCGGGCGAGCTGGTCGCGGCTCTTCTGGCCGGGCCGCCGGTGCCGGCCGGCGAGGCGCGCCCCTTCCGGCAGGCGCTGGAAAGCCGGGTCGGCAAGGCCCTGCCGGCGATGCCGGCCGCGCCCGAGCGCCAGGAAACCCGCACCGTCACGCCGACCCCGATCCTGCGGCTGACCCAGGCGCGCATCCATCCGCTGCCCAGTCCGCGCGGCTGGCGCTCCAGCCCGCCGCCGGAGGTGGTCGACGCCGCGATCGCGGAGCTGCACTTCGACTACGGCGGCGCGCGCATCGTCGAGGGCGATCCGGCGGCTACGCTGGAGTGGCTGGAGGACGAGAAGCTGGTGCGCGTGCCGCGCGCCGACGTGATCGAGCGCCAGACGGTCGAGCGGCTGGGCCAGGCCGGCCTGGAGGAGGTGCGTCCGGAGGGGCGCAGCCGACGCGCCGCCCGCCAGGGGCCGATCTGGCGCGGCCTGCTGAAGGAGCACGCCTACGACGACAAGGACGCCTGGCTGGGGTTCTGCTACACCGCGCTATCGGAGCTGCAGACCGCCGGCTGGCGCGTCGAGATCGATGCCGACTTCCCCTACGAAGTCCTGTCCGCGCCCGACGACTGGACCTTCGAGGTGACCGAGGAGGACGACGGCAGGGCCTTCTCCGTGCGCTTCGGGGTGGAGATCGACGGCGACCACCTGGACCTGCGCCCGCACCTGGATTCGATCGTCCAGCAGCTGGACAAACGCCAGCAGGCCCAGGACCAGGCGGCCGAACAGGCCGGCGACAAGGCCGCCGCGGTGGAGCAGGAGCGCGAGCCGCGCCCGCTGTTCGTCTCGCTGGGCGACGGCCGGCACCTGCCGCTGCCCACCGGCAGGATCGAGCCGGTCGCGCGCACCCTGCAGGAACTGGTCGAGGCCTGGGAGGGCGAGGTCGCCCACGGCGGCCCGCGCATCCCGGCCGCGCGCCT
>CAYRCO010000115.1:0-9167 GCA_964422775.1 uncultured Rhodovibrio sp. | reverse complement strand
GGTTTTCGGCAACACGAACTTCAAGCTCGGCACCTGGGTGGCCGGCGAACTGGCTGACATCTCGGCGTTGCCGAACAGCGGCACTGCGACCTACGCAGGCCACGCGATCGGCAACGCCGGCAGCGGCGGCAACCGCCGCCTCAAGGTCGGCAGCTTCGAGCACAAATGGAACTTCGGAAGCCGCAGCGGGGCGTACGATCTCGAGTTCGACGGCTACCAGTTGAGCGGCACCACGAGCGGGCCGAACCGACGGGACTTCAACGGCAATATCGCGGGCTCCGGAGCTGCCGGCGCCGTCAACGGCTCGCTCTACAAAGGCGGCGGCGACCCGGCTGCGGAAACCGCCGGTACCTTCCGTTTCAAGACAACCACGGGCAACTACCAAGCCCGCGGTGTGTTCGTCGGAAAGAAGCAGTGACCGGCGGACGGCCGGACGGCACCTCCCGAACGCGGCGGCAAGCCGGATGAGTCGTGCCTGATGCGCCTGCACTGGACCACCGGCGTGCTGCCGCTGCTCGTCCTGCTGGGCGCGCTTGCCCTGCGGGTCTGGGACCCGACGCCGGTGCGCGAGATCCGCAACACGGTATTCGACACCTATCAGCGCATCCAGCCGCGGCCGCCGCAGCCCGCCCCCGTCCTGCTCGTCGACATTGACGAGAAGAGCCTGAACCGGATCGGACAGTGGCCCTGGCCGCGCACCAAGGTCGCCGGACTGGTTGACCGTCTCACTGAGGCGGGGCCGCGACCGTTGCCCTCGACATCGTGTTCGCCGAGCCGGACATGTCGTCGCCGGACGAACTGATCCGGGCGTGGCGCGAGGTGCCGGCCATGCGCCCGGCCGCGGAGTTCCTCGCCCGCAGCGCCGCGCCCGATCACGACGACCTGTTGGCGGACGCGATCGGGCGCGCGCCCAGCGTGCTCGGGAACATCCTCGCGGCCGACGGCGCGGGGACGTTCGACAACAGCCTGTTCGGCGTCGCGGCCCTGGGCGAAAATCCACGCCCGTTCCTGTTCGCCTTCGATGGCGCGGTCACAAACCTGGACGTGCTCGAAGCCGCCGCGCGGGGCCTGGGCGCGCTCAACGTCATCCCCGACCAAGACGGGGTGGTGCGACGGCTCCCGGTGCTGCTGCGCCAGGGCGAGACCATCGTGCCCGCCCTTTGGGCGGACGCCCTCAGGGTCGCGCAGCGCGAAAACAGCTTTGTCGTCCGCAGCGCCGGGGCCAGTCAGGTGGAGAGCTTCGGGGAGAATAGCGGGATCGAATCGGTGCGCATCGGCGGGGCAATCATCCGCACCGACGCGAACGGACAGATCTGGCTGCACAGCGCCCGGGCGCGACCGGAGCGCACCGTCTCCGCGGTCGACGTGCTGGAGGGGCGTGTCACGGAAACGCGTATCCAAGGGAAGATCGTCTTCGTGGGCACCAGCGCGCCCGGCCTGAAGGACGGCGTGACCGTGCCGCTCGCCCGGGCGTTGCCGGCGTTCCAGCTGCACGGCCAGGCGGTCGAGCAAGCCGTTCACGCAAGCTACCTGAACCGGCCGGCCTGGGCCGCGCCCACTGAATTGCTGGCGACCATGGTGGCGGGCCTGCTGCTGACGGCAGCGTTCTGGTCCGGACGCCTGGGTGCGGTCGGCCTCGGCTATCTAACCTTGGGCCTGCTGGCGGCGCTCGTCGGCCTGTCCTGGCAGCGCTACGCCGGCAGTGCCGAACTGTTCGATCCGATCAATCCCGGGATGGCGACGCTGGCGGTCTATCTGGTCGCCAGCTACTGGGGCTTTCGCCAGACCGAGGTCGAGAGGCGTCGGGTGCGTCAGACCTTTTCCTTCTACCTCTCGCCCGCGATGGTCGAGCGCCTGACCCGATCGTCCGAGCCGCTGCGTTTGGGCGGCGAGGACCGCGAACTGACCCTGCTGTTCTGCGACGTGCGCAATTTCACGCAGCGCGCGGAACGGATGAGCGCCCAGGAACTGACTGGTTTCCTGAACCGTTTCCTGACCCCGATGACCGATGCGATCCTGGCCCAAAACGGCACCGTCGATAAATACATGGGTGACGCCATCATGGCGTTCTGGAACGCGCCCGTGGACGAGCCCGCGCACGCCCGCCGCGGCCTGACGGCGGCGGTCGAGATGCGCCGGCGCTGCGCCGAGCTTAACGCGGCTCTCGCCGAGGAGACGGATGCCGATGGCCGCGCGGTCCCGCCGCTGCAAATCGGCATCGGTTTACACACCGGTGTATGCAGCGTCGGGAACATGGGCTCGATGCAGCGGTTCGATTACACGGCCATGGGCGACAATGTGAACGTCGCGTCCCGGCTGGAGGGCATGGCCAAGCTCTACGCCGTCGACATCGTCTTCTCAGATACCGTGCGTGCGGATGCGGGCGATACGCCGGCGCTCGAACTCGACCTCGTTCAGGTGAACGGGCGGGCGGCGCCGACCCGCTTGTTCACCGTCGCCCATGACGACCTGGCCGCGAGCGCGGACTTCGACCGTTTCGCGCAGACCCATAAAGCCATGCTCGAAGCCTATCGCGCGCAGGACTGGCGCGCCGCCCGCGCCGCCCTCGCCGAATGCCGAACGATGGACGCGCACGACACGCTGCATGGCTACTACGCGGTGATGGCGGGGCGGATCGACACGTTGCAAGCCAGCCCGCCACCCGCCGACTGGACCGGGGTCTACATCGCGGACAGCAAATAGCCAGGCAGGGGCTTTCCGCCCCGCGCGGCCTACGCCGTCAGCACGGCGAGCGAGCCGTCGGGGTTCTCGACGATGCGCACGTCGTCGACCATCGGCTTGATGTTGTCGACCGCCTGCTTGATGTCGGCCGGCCACTGGCTGCGCGGCACCTCTGGGCGGTTGTACTCGTCCACCACCTTGTTGCGCCCGCCGGCAGCGCCGCCATCGCCAGGGGCGTCCAGACCCATCTTCTCGCGGTACTGCTTGCGCCGCTTCGCCTCACCCATGACGCGGTGTCCTCCCCGTTGAAGATTATTCTCCGTTGGTGCCCAGGGCATAGCGCAGACCAGAGGAGGGGTTCAACGCCGGGCGGCGCCCGCACGCCTACTTGCCGGAGAGCGCGTTCGCCGCCTTGGCGGCCTTGTTGGCGGCTTCGCGCGCGGCCTTGCTGGCCGCGCGCTGCTCGGCGCGCTGGGCGCGCGCGCTCTTGGGCTTGCCGCAGGGCTCCAGCGTGGCGGCGATCTCGGGCGGGGCGAACAGGATCACGGTGTCGCCCGCGCCCGGGCGGAAGCCGCCCTCCTTGGCGCGGAACCAGACCTCGCCGCTCGGCTCCAGGGTCGCGACCGGCACGGCCTGTTCGGGCAGCTTGGCCGTCCCGCCGCGCGCCAGGCGCTGACAGCGGAACTGCCAGCCCTCGCGCAGGCGGTCGTCCAGCCAGTCGCTGTCGTACCCCTCGCCCAGCAGCACGCGCCCGCGCGCTTCCGGGCGCAGCTGGGACGGCGCGGCCTCCGGGTGGCTGGCCAGCTGGAAGGTCCGGTCGATCCCCTGTTCCAGGGCGAACTGCGAGGCGACCAGCGCGTTGTAGCTGTCGCTGTCGGTGGCCGCGATCACGTGCTCGAACCGGCCGAGGTCGAGCCGCTGTTCGGCCTGCTCGGACAGGATCTCGCCCACGAAGGTGGGCACCTGCGTTTCCGTGATCGTCAGGTGGTGCGGGTTGGTATCCGCCAGCACCAGCGGCAGGCCCAGCCGGTGCAGGGCGTCCGCCAGTGCCGCCGACCAGGGGGTCGCGCCCACGATCAGCACGTCGTGCTCCGGCCCGGCGGCCAGCCCCAGCTTGCGGCCGAGCCAGCCGACCGTGCTGCCGTGCAGCACCACCGTGACGAACACCACCAGGAAGGCGAGCGGGACCAGCGCGTCGGCCTGCGGGTAGCCCTGCTCCACGAGGCGGGGGCCGAACACGCCCGCGACCGCGACGCAGACGATGCCGCGCGGCGCGATCCAGCCGAGGAACAGCCGGCGCTTCAGGTCGAGCCCCAGCCCGATCGTGGCGAGCAGCACCGAGGCCGGGCGGATGACGAACAACAGCGCGGCGACGAACGCGACCAGGCCCACGTCGATCTGCTGGGCCATCGCCGGCTCCAGCGTCGCCGCGAGCACGACGAACAGCCCGGAGATCAGCAGCACGCCGACGTACTCCTTGAACCGGCGCAGCTGGTCCAGGTTGGCGAGGCCCAGGTTCGCCAGTCCCACGCCGAACAGCGTCACCGAGATCAGGCCGCCTTCGGCCTGCAGCCAGTTGCCGCCGGCGTAGACCACCGCGACCAAGCCGGTCAGCACCGGCGCCTTCAGGAACTCGGCGATCTCGCCGCGCCGGTTGGCCCAGGCAAAGCCCCAGGCCGCCGCCACGCCGAGCGCGGCCGCGCCGATCACCCCGCCCACGGCGTGCAGCAGGAACGCACCCGGCGAGGTCGCCTCCTGGACCAGATACTCGAACACCAGCACCGCCAAAATTGCGCCGATGGGGTCATTCAGGATGCCTTCCCACTTCAGCGTGCGCGCGGTCTCCCGGTCCAGCTTGGCCTGGCGCAGCAGCGGGATCACCACAGTGGGTCCGGTGATCACCAGCAGCGCGCCCACGACGAACGAGACCGACCAGGAGAAACCGGCCAGGAAATGCGCCGCCAGCGCCGCCATCACGCCGGTCATCGGCACGCCCAGCAACAGGATCCGCTTGACCGTGCCGCCGACCTGCTTGAGCTCCTCACGCTCCAGCGACAGGCCGCCCTCGAACAGGATCACCGCAACCGCCAGGCCGACCAGCGGGCGCAGGAGCTCGCCGAAGTCGGCGTGCGGTTCGACCAGGCCGGTGACCGGGCCGACCAGCACCCCGCCGGCGGTCAGCAGGATGACGGCGGGCAGGTGCAGGCGCCAGGCCAGCCACTGCGCCGTGATGCCGACCGCGGCAATCAGCGCCAGTTTCCCGAGCAGCAGGTGTTCCAAAGGACGCGCGCTCCTCGTCGCCGTCGGGCGGCTTAATAAGGCAGCCGCCGATGGGTCGTGGTTCAGGCGGCCCGCGGCCGCCAGCGGTCTTTTCGGGGTTTAGGCGTTCTAAGTCCATCGCGCGCACGGTCGAACGCGCCCGCGCGCACATGGCATCTAAGACGTGTACGGTGAAGGGCCGCGCAGGGATTTCGTGCCCGCACGCCCACCCTTCCCAACGCCGCGGTCCCGCCAGCCGGCCGGTGCCGGATCGCCAGGTTGCGGCGCCCACGCCCGTGAGCGGGTGCCTGTGCGGGTTAACGCGTGCAACCAGGAAACGTTCGCCCTGTCCGCGCGACCCAGTTGCGCTCCGGCAGCCGGCGAGGCGTCCTCAAGGGCCCTGTGAACGCCGTGTGACTCGCGGTTGTAAACACCCCTAACCGGTATGACCTCGGTTATCAGACCAAACGTAGCCGACCATGGCTGACCGCCGGCCGGCTCGAACGAAAGGGAGGTCGCATGACCCGCATCGCACTTCTGCTGGCGGCCGCCGTCGCGCTCGCCGGCTGCCATCTGCACGGACCCCCGCACGTTCCGCCCGGACACGGCGGCGTCCCACCGGGGCAGGCGAAGAAGATGATCGACTGACATCCCCGTTGCCTTTCGGGAAGTTAAACGCCCGGCCCGCCGGCAACGGCGCGGCCGGGCGTTTTCCGTGATCCCCGCGCGGCCGCTTTCAAGCGAGGAGCGGTGCCAGGAAGGCGTCCAGGTTGCCGCCCTCGAAGAGATATGCCGGGATGTCCGCGGCGCGCGCGGCGACAAGGTCGCGGTCGCTGTCGCCGATCATCAGGCTGCGGGCGGGGTCGATCCCGTACTCGCCGATCAGCGCGCGAAACAGGCCGGGCGCCGGCTTGCGGCAGTCGCACACCCGGGCGTAGGCCGGCACGACGCCTTCGGGGTGGTGCGGGCAATATCGGAAGGCGTCGATCCGCGCGCCCTGCTCCGCAAAGTGCGCGCGCATCCAGGCGTGCAGGCTCCGGACCTCGTCCTCGGTGAAGTAGCCGCGCGCCACGCCGGACTGGTTGGTCACCACGAACACCCGGTACCCGGCGGCGTTGGCCCGTCGCACGGCCGCGATCGCGCCGTCGATCGGCGCCAGCCGGTCGACCGATCCGACGTAGCCGACGTCTTGGTTCAGCACCCCGTCGCGGTCGAGAAACAGCGCCCTTCCCGCCGGCGATCCCTGCATCGTCATGATCCCTGGCCGCGCGATCGCACCTGTCCCTTCTACCCGCCGCCCACCAGTCTGCGCCAGTCCGCCGTGTCGCGCGCCACGCGCGTAGACGGACTTCGGGACTCGCGCATACGATCGTGCCCGTTTACAATGTGCCACCTGATCCAGAGCGGGGTACGGCGATGCGCTGGCTGGTCACGGGCGGCTGCGGCTTCATCGGCGCAAACCTGATCGCGGACCTGCGGTCGGCCGGCGGTCATGAGCTGCGCGTCCTGGACGACGGCAGTGCCGCCGCCGACAGCCTGCGCGCTTGCGGCGTGGACCCCGCGTGTCTCGATCTGCGCCGGGCCGACGTGCGCGACGACGCGGCGGTCCACGATGCGGCCCACGGGGTCGACGTGATCGCGCATCTGGCGGGCGCGACCGGTGTCGTGGGCTCGCTCGCCGACCCGCGCGGCGACGCCAGCGCGAATGTCCTGGGCACTCTCAACGTGCTGGAGGCGGCGCGCGGCACTGGGGCCCGGGTGGTTTTCGTCTCCACCACGGCGCCGCTGGTGGGGGACGCCCCAGAAATCGACGAGCGCACCCTGCCCGCCCCGCGCGTGCCCTACGGCGCCAGCAAGCTCGCGGCCGAGGCCTATTGCCAGGCCTACGCCGCATCGTTCGGGGTCGCCAGCTGCGTGCTCCGCCTGACCAACGTCTACGGGCCAGGCAGCGCCCACAAGACCGGGGCGGTCGGCCGCCTCCTGGCGGCCGGACTGGCCGGGCGCCCGCTGACCATCACCGGCGACGGCGGGCAGACGCGCGACTTCCTGCACGTGGCCGACATCGTGCGCGCGCTCACCCTGGCGGCCGCGCATCCCGGGGCGGCGGGCGAAACATTCCAGATCGCCACCGGCCGCGCGACCGCGATCATCGAGCTGGCCCGCCAGGTGCAGGACCTGTTGCGCCGTGCGGGTCGTCCGGTGCCGGCGCTGGTTAACCTGCCCGCACGGCCCGCGGAGGTCCGCGCCACCCACGCCAGCCCGGCCAAGGCCGCGGCGCTGATCGGCTGGCGGGCGGAGATCGACCTCAACGCCGGGCTGGCCCGCACCTTTGCGGAGCTGACCAGGGAGCTGGCCGTGAACCCCCGGCTTCAGACGACCTAACCGGCGCGCGCCCGCACCAGCATCGCGCCGCCCACGCACAGCCGGTGCAGGCCGCTCGCCAGAAAGAGGTCCAGCGCCTCCGCCGCCGTGCAGACGATCGGGGCCTGTCGGTTGAGCGACGTGTTGAGCAGCAGGGGCACACCCGTCAGCTGGGCGAACCGTGCGATCAGGTCGTGGAACCTTGGCGCTTCCGCGGCCGAGACGCTCTGCGGCCGGCAGGTGCCGTCGGCGTGGACGACCGCGGGGACCTGCGCCCGGCGGCCCGCGCGCACGGGCACGGCCATGCTCATCCAGGCAAGGTCCTGGTCGGTTTCGAACCAGTCGGCCATGGCTTCCTGCAGCACCGCGGCAGCGAACGGCCGGAACGCCTCCCGCCGCTTGATCCGGGAGTTCAGCAATTCGCGTACCTCCGCGCGCCTTGGATCGGCGAGCAGGGAGCGCGCGCCGAGCGCGCGCGGCCCCCATTCCATCCGCCCCTGGACCCAGCCGACGAGCTCTCCGTCGGCGAGTGCCCGCGCCGCCGCCTGCGCCATCTCGTCCGGGGCCGGCCAGTCGACACGGCAACCCGCCGCGCGCAGGTCAGCCGCGCGCATCTCCAGCGCCTGGCGGACCTCGGCCCCGGCGATGTCGGGGCCCAGGTAGGCACCGACCCGCACGCGCGGCGGGGCGCGGCCGGTCACCCTGCGATGGGCGACCAATGCGGCCCCGATCGCACCGCCCGCGTCGCCCGGAGCGGGCGGCACGTGGACGCGGGTGAACGGGGTCTCGGCCTGGATCTTGGCGTTGGCGACGACGTTGTGCGCGCACCCGCCGGCGAGCGCCAGCGACCGCGCGCCGGGCGCCCGGCGCGCGGCGTGGCGCAGGACGTGCCAGAGCGTACTCTGGTAGACCGCCTGCAGGCTGCAGGCGAGGTCGGCATGCTGCGGGTCGATGGGGTCGTCCGGCGCGCGCGGGGGGCCGAGCAGGTCCGCGACCTGCGGGGTGAACAGCGTCCCGACGTGCGGGGCGCCGTCCTGCCAACTGTAGGCGAAGCCGGCGCGGGTGTGCCGGAAGTAGCGCAGGTTGAGCGCGAACCGACCGCCCGGGCGCCACTGGATCAGGCGTTCAAGCGCCGCCTTGCGCGTGGGTCGGCCGTGCGCCGCCAGGCCCATCGCCTTGTACTCGTCGCCGACCCCGGGGAAGCCCAGATGCTGGGTCACCGCCTGGTAAAGGACGCCCAGCGAATGCGGAAACGCCACCCGTCCGGTCGCGACCGGTTCGCCGTCCGCCACCCTGGCAGTCAGCGTGCTCAGGAAATCGCCGAAGCCGTCGACCGACACGACCGCGTCGACACCCCACGGCGCGGTGCCCGCCGCGCTCGCCAGGTGGGCTTCGTGATGACCTACGGCGATCTGCTGGACCGTTGAAGCAGCCAGGCCGAGCGCGTCGGCGATCTCCCCGGGCGCTGCGGCGAACGCGCGGCGGTTGGCCAGGCGACCTGGGACCCGCGCAAGCGCGGCCGGCCGGGTCAAGACGAACCTGGCTTTCGCGCCCAGCGCAGCGCCGGGCCGGCGGTTGACCGCGATCGCATCCACCTCGCGCGCGTCGACCCCCGCGATCGCCAGGCACGCGGCGGCGGCGCGTGTCGGCAAGCCGGCGCAGTGCTTGATCCGGCTGAGACGCTCTTCCTCGACCGCGGCAACCACCCGACCGTCCGCGAGCAGCGCCGCCGACGCGTCGGCGTGGTAGGCGTTCAGCCCGAGGATCAGCGCCATCGTCCGCGGTTCCGAAGTACGCGCTCACATACGGGTTCGGCGCGGATCGCGCCGGCCGGCAACCTTGGGGACGCCTGCGCGCCGGCCTAC
>CAYRCO010000114.1:0-9177 GCA_964422775.1 uncultured Rhodovibrio sp. | reverse complement strand
CTAGCTTGATTCCGATCGCTTATGTTCCCGGGCGATCGCGGGTCATTCGGCGGTATGCTCCGACGGGCGCGGCGATCTCCAACCCATCTCGCGCGTCTCCAACGCAATCGTCCGATCACGCATCGGAACAGGCAACCGGCTTGGCGTCAGGCGCGGACGTGTTCGCGCGCGCGGTGCTGGCCCCTTGCGTTTTTGCGGACCGACCGGCAAAACTAAAATACCGCTTGGGACATTCCCACAGCCGGGTCCGACTGTTGCCAGCCGGCGGCGCCCGCCGGGTCCAGCCCGCACGCCGTCAAAGACCCGCCCGTCGCGCCCCGGATCGGTAGCGCGAGCCGTCAGCACGCGATCCCGCACCCCATGAACCTGCAAGAACTGAAGGCCAAATCCCCGGCCGACCTGCTCGCCTACGCCGAGGAACTGGACGTCGAGAACGCCTCCTCGCTGCGCAAGCAGGAGATGATGTTCGCGATCCTCGAACGCCTGGCCCAGCAGGACGTGTCGATCTACGGCTCGGGCGTGTTGGAGATCATGCAGGACGGCTTCGGCTTCCTGCGTTCGCCCGAATCCAACTACCTCCCCGGCCCGGACGACATCTACGTCAGCCCCTCGCAGATCCGCCGCTTTGCGCTGCGCACCGGCGACACGGTGGACGGCGAGATCCGTTCGCCCAACAAGGGGGAGCGCTATTTCGCGCTGCTCAAGGTCAACACGGTCAACTTCGACGCGCCGGACGCGCTCAAGCACCGGATCAATTTCGACAACCTGACCCCGCTCTACCCGGACGAGAAGCTCGATCTGCAGACCGACGCGCAGAAGGACATCACCAACCGCGTGATCGACCTGGTCGCCCCGATCGGCAAAGGCCAGCGCGCGTTGATCGTCTCGCCGCCGCGCACCGGCAAGACGATGATCCTGCAGAACATCGCCCGCGCGATCGAGACCAACCATCCCGAGTGCTACCTGATCGTGCTGTTGATCGACGAGCGCCCGGAAGAGGTGACGGACATGGCGCGCACGGTGCAGGGCGAGGTCGTCTCCTCGACCTTCGACGAGCCGGCGCAGCGCCACGTCCAGGTGACCGAGATGGTGCTGCAGAAGGCCCGGCGGCTCGTCGAGGCGAAGAAGGACGTGGTGATCCTGCTGGATTCGATCACCCGCCTGGGGCGCGCCTACAACACCACCGTGCCGTCCAGCGGCAAGGTACTGACCGGCGGCGTCGACGCGAACGCCCTGCAGCGGCCCAAGCGCTTCTTCGGCGCCGCCCGGAACATCGAGGAAGGCGGCTCGCTCACCATCGTCGGCACCGCCCTGGTCGATACCGGCAGCCGGATGGACGAGGTGATCTTCGAGGAGTTCAAGGGCACCGGCAACTCGGAGATCGTGCTCGACCGCAAGCTGGCGGATAAGCGCGTCTTCCCGGCGATCAACGTCGGCCCGTCCGGCACCCGGCGGGAGGAACTGCTGGTCGACGAGGGCCGCCTCAACAAGATGATCGTGCTGCGCCGAATCCTGCAGCCGATGGGCACCATGGACGCCATGGAGTTCTTGACCGAAAAGCTGCGGCGGACGAAAAACAATACCGAGTTCTTCGACATGATGAACCAGTAGCCGCGCAGCAGCACGGACCACCCGGAACCCGCATGACCCACCGCCACCCCCGCACTGGACGAATACCGCACGGCCGCCAAGGGCCCGTGTGCGTGCGCGTCCAGCGCTGCGGGGGTGTAGCTCAAGCGGTCAGAGCACCCAGCTTATAACTGGGAGGTTCCGGGTTCGATCCCCGGCACCCCTACCACTTTTTCCCGTATGACACGGGTCCGCCGCGGGACCATCCGGCGGCCAACCATCGCTATGAGCCGCTTCGCGCGGTCGCACCCCCGGGGTCGCCCCTGGCCCGTGCCCGGCTACGCCCTACCTTTACGATGGCAATTAATCCGTTTTGATGGAGGTGTGCGATGGGCTTTCTTCTGCAAAGCTTCGCCGCGACGGCCGGGTTCGTGAAGGGCCTGGCGATCGGCGGGGCCATGTTCGGCGGCGCCTGCGCTTACCGGCGCATGTGCAAGTCCTGCGATAAAGACAAGGAGACACGCTGATGCTGATCCGGATGGGCCTGAACTACGGGCTGCACGCGGCCGCCGGTGTGGCGACCGCTGGACTGCTGGTGCTCGCGGCCGAAGGCTGGCGGCGCGCCTATAAGGCCGGCAACGGTCCGTCGATGGGACGCGGGCGCAACCACGACGCGCCCGATCCCGACGTCGCCCGGCATGAGTGGATCGACGAGGAGGCGACCGGCGGGACCGCGACCGGCAGCGGCGCCAGCGGGGCCGGTAGCGCGTGAGCGACGACGTATCCGACGACAGCGGCCTGACCGCCGGCCTGCCCCGTTCCCTGTCTGTGCGCACGCGCGTCCTGCGCGGCGGCGGGCCTGGCGGGGGGCCGTACGTGCTGTACGTGCTCGACGCCAACCTGCGTACGCAGGAGAACCAGGCGCTCGACACCGCGCTCACGCTGGCGAACGACCGCAGTCTGCCGCTGGTGGTGCTGGCGGAGCTGCGCGATGACCAGCCGCTGGCAAGCGACCGGCACCACCGCTTCCAGCTGGAGGGCCTGCGCGATGTCCAGCGAGCCCTGGATCGCCTGCGTGTGCGCGTGTGCGTACACGTCCATCGCCCGGGCAAGCGCGCCGACGCCGCCGGCCAACTGATCGGCCAGGCGGCTGTGACGGTGGTCGACGACGTACCAACCCGCCCCTATCGGCGGCGGCGCGAGCGGCTGCTGGCGGCGGCCGACGCGGCGGACGGCGGTCCGGTCCTGGCGGTCGACGCCGGTTGCCTGGTGCCGATGCGCCAGGTCGGGCGTGCCTACGACCGGGCGTTCAAGTTCCGCAACGCCACCAAGGAGTTGCGCCGGACCCGGCTGGACGACGCCTTCCCGCCGGTGACGCCGCACCAGCCGCGCTACACCGGCGATCTGGGGATCGAGAGCGACGACCTGTCCGCGCACGACCTGGGCCAGCTTGTGGCGGCCTGCGCGATCGACCATACGGTTCCGCCGGTGCCGGAGTTTCCGGGCGGCGAAGCGGCGGCGGCCGCGCACTGGGACGAGTGGCGCGACACCCGTCTCTCCGGCTATGCGGCCAAGCGCAACGACGCGCTGCAGGAAACGTACGTCTCCCGCCTGTCCCCCTACCTGCGCCATGGCATGATCGCGGCCACCCGCCTGGCTCGCGAAGCCGCGGCCGCCGGCGGCAAGGGCGCGGACAAGTTCCTGGACGAACTGCTGATCTGGCGGGAGATGTCCTGGGCCTACGCCCATTACGTCCCCAACCACGACACCACCCAGATCATCCCCGACTGGGCGTGGGAGACGCTGAAGCGCCGGGAGATCGACGCCCGGCCGGCGCTCTACGACTGGGACACGCTGGCCCGCGGCGAGACCGACGACGCGCTGTGGAACGCCGCCCAGCTGAGCTACTTCCGGCGCGGCTATCTGCACAACAACCTGCGCATGACCTGGGCGAAGGAACTGCTGACCTGGACGCCCGGTCCCGAGCGCACGGCCGAGCTGCTGGTCGACCTCAACAACCGCTACAGCCTGGACGGCGGCGACCCGAACTCCTACCAGGGCCTGTTCTGGTGCCTGGGCGCGTTCGACCGCCCGTTCGAGCCGGAGCGCAAGATCTTCGGCACCGTCCGCCACCGCTCCACGGACGTGCACGCCCAGCGACTGGACGTGGCCGCCTACACCGCCCGGCAAATACGCGGGCGCCACCTGCCCAGTGTGGCGGTGATCGGCGCCGGGCTGTCGGGCTTGATGTGCGCGCGCACCCTGGCCGACCACGGCGTCCCGGTCACGCTGTTCGACAAGGGCCGGATGCCGGGCGGGCGGACGGCCGCGAAGCGGCTAAGCGACGGGCGCTTCGCCGACCACGGGGCGCCCAAGCTGGAGATCGCCGATCCGCGCCTGGATCCCTATCGCGCGGCCTGGCACGAACTGGGCGTGCTGAGCGACTGGAGCCCGGGTGGCCACGAGGCGGTGTGGCAGGTCGCCTGCCCAACGACGCGCGGGCTGGCGCAGCACCTGGCGGCACAGCTGGACGTGCGTCAGGGCACGGCTGTGACGGCGCTTCGGCGCGACCGTCACGGCTGGCTGCTGGCGACCGATGGAGAGACGTACGGCCCGTTCGACCGGGTGATCGTCACCGCCCCCGCGCCCCAGGCGGCCAAACTGCTCGCCCCGCACGCCCCTGGCCTGGCCGAGCGCGCGCGCGGCGCCGACTACCGGCCGATCATGAGCGCGCTCGCCGGCTTCGACCGGCCGCTCGACCTCGCGTCCGACCTGCTGCTACCGGACAGCGATCCGGCACTGCAGAAGGCGGTGCGGGATTCCGCCAAGCCCGGCAAGGACCCGGTCGCCGATGTCTGGGCGCTGCACGCAACCCAGGACTGGTCGCAGGCGCACAAGGACGACGACTTCGACCCGATCGCGCGGGCGCTGTTCGACGCCTTCAGCGCGCAACACCGGGACGTGCCGGAACCGCAGCAGCTGATCGGCCACCGCTGGCTCTGCGGCCAGGTGACCCGGCCGGTGGGGGAAGACTGCCTGTTCGATCCGGAGATCGGCCTGGGCGCGTGCGGCGACTGGTGCCTCGGCCCGACGGCGGGCGACGCCCTGCTGTCCGGCGCCGCCGCCGCCGGCCGGGTGTTCGCAAGCGAGCCGGCGCTTGCCGCGCGCGGTCGGGCGATCGCGGACCGGGCGGCAGCGGAGTAGCGCGCCCCGCCTGGCCCGTCGCCGTCTGGCTCAGATCGCCAGGTACTCGTGGCGCAGGTCTTCGTTGTCGAGCACGTCCTTGGCGGTGCCTTCGTAGACCACCTCGCCCTGATCCAGGATGATCGACAGGTCCGCCAGCTTGAGGGCGGCCACCGCGTTCTGCTCGACGATGATGGTGGTGATGCCGAGCTGGCGGACGTCGGAGAGGATGCGCTCGATCTCCTGGACGATCACCGGGGCCAGGCCCTCGTAGGGCTCGTCCAGCAGCAGCAGCTTGACGTCCCGGGCGAGCGCGCGGGCGATCGCCAGCATTTGCTGCTCGCCGCCGGAGAGCGTACTGGCGTCCTGCGTCCGGCGCTCCTTCAGCCGCGGGAACGCCTGGTAGATGCGCTCGAACTCCCAGCCCTTGGGCGGCGCGATCTGGGCCAGTTCCAGGTTCTCCTCCACCGTGAGGCCGCCGATGATCCGCCGGTCCTCGGGCACCAGCTGGATGCCCTGCATCGCCGCCTCGAAGTCCTTCAGTTCGTGGACTGGCGTGCCGCGCAACCAGATTTCGCCCTGCCGCAGCTCGGGCGAGCCGGCGCGCGCGATCGTGCGCAGGGTCGAGGTCTTGCCCGCGCCGTTGCGCCCCAGCAGGGCGAGGATCTTGCCTTCCGGGATCTCGAAGCCGACGCCCTGAACGATGTAGCTCTCGCCGTAATAGGCGTGCAGATTGCGGCAGGCGAAGTAGGTATCGGGCGCACCGGTGCCGACTTGCGCCTTCAACTCGGCGCTGTGTTCCTGCGCTTCCCGATACGCCCGGTCGGCGGCGGCGCTGGCGCTTTCGGTTTCGCTCATGACTGCGTATCTTTCCGTTGGCTTGCTCGATCTGCGCGGTCGCCGGGCCGTCCTGCATGCAGGCGCGCCTGACGCGGACCTCGGCCTTTTTTCAAGAAGTTAGCGCGAAATTTACGATCAAAGCCGGTTCGGCTTGCATCGACATCGCCCTAGACCTCGGCGCCGCCCAAGTAGGCCTCCTGGACCTTCGGGTTGCCCTTGATGTCCTCGGGTGTGCCCTCGGCGATGATCGCCCCCTGGGCGAGCACGCTGATCCAATCGGCGAGCGAGAACACGACGTGCATGTCGTGTTCGATGATCACCTTGGTCATGCCCCGCTCCTTGATCCGCTTCAAGAGATCGATCGTGCGGTTGGTGTCGTGCCGGGCCATCCCCGCGGTCGGCTCGTCAAGCAACAGCAGGCGCGGGTGCTGGATCAGGCACATCGTGATCTCCAGCCGGCGCTTGTCGCCGCGCGACAGGTTGGCGGCTGCGTGATCGCCCAGGTGATGCAGGCCCATGTCGTCGAGGAAATGCTGGACCTCTTCCTGGATGGCCTTCTCCGAGAACATCGACCGAAAGGGCTTGAAGCTGAACGACCCGTCGCGTTTGGCCAGCGCGGCGATCTCGACGTTCTGGCGCACGGTCAGGTCGAGGAAGATCTCCGGCGTCTGAAACACGCGCGCGACGCCCAGCTGATTGATCTCGTGCGGGCTCTTGCCGGTCAGCTTGACGCCGTCGAACAGCACCGAACCGGTGTCCGGGGCGAGTCGCCCGATGATCGTGTTCAGCAGGGTCGACTTGCCGGCCCCGTTGGGGCCGATCACGGCGTGGGTCTTCCCCTCCTCGACCTGCAGGTTGATGTTGGTCAGCGCCTGCAGACCGCCGAAGTTCTTGTTCACGTCGGAGACGTCGAGGACGAAATTGTTGGCCATGACGGATTGTGCGGTCCCTTTACTCCGACGGTTGGGTGACGGCTTGCGCGTCGGCGGCTGACGGCCCCGACCGGCGGCGTGTGATGCGCGCTGCGAGCCGGCTCAGGCCTTCCATCATGCCGCCCGGCAGGAAGGTCACGACCACCATGAACAGCAGGCCCAGCGTGAGGTGCCAGCCGTCGCCCACGAACAGGCCCGCGAAGCCGACCAAGACATCGGTCACCGGTTCCGGCAGGAAGCCGAAAAGTTCGGCGAGACCGCGATCGTTGACGGCGGAGAAGATGTTCTCCGCGTACTTGATCACGGCCGCCCCCAACAGCGGACCGACCAGCGTGCCG
Source organism: uncultured Rhodovibrio sp. (assembly GCA_964422775.1). Classification (GTDB taxonomy): domain Bacteria; phylum Pseudomonadota; class Alphaproteobacteria; order Kiloniellales; family Rhodovibrionaceae; genus Rhodovibrio. The sequence continues at coordinate 2,315 of CAYRCO010000114.1, read as the reverse complement.
GCACCGCCTAGGATGGTCATCAGAACGACCTCGCCGGAGGCGGTCCACTGCATCCGCTCCGCGCCTGCCAGCGGGTCGGTCACCGCCATCAGCGACCCGGCCAGACCGGCGTACATGCCCGAGATGATGAACACCGTGAGCACGTAGGGCCGCGTGTTGTAGCCGGTGAAGCGCATCCGGTTCTGGTTCGACTTGATCGCCAGCAGCTTCAGCCCGAACGGCGAGCGGAAGATCTTCAACGACACCCAGAACGCCAGGATCAGCATGACGGCGCAGAAGTAGAACGCCGCATAGCCGGTGATCTCGATCCCGAACAGGGTCGGCACCGGGTTGCCTTCCTGCAGCGCGCCGAACAGCGCGTCCAGGGCCCGTGGGTCGTCGCCCGCGAGCGACAGCCCGGTCTCGCCGTTGGTGATCGGGGTCAGCACCGAATAGGCGAGGTTGTAGGACATCTGCGCGAAAGCGAGCGTGAGGATGGCGAAGTAGATGCCTGCCCGGCGCAGCGCGACGAATCCGATGGCGAGCGCGAACACCGCCGCGACCAGGATGCCGAACACGAGCGCGAGCAGGACGTTCATCGTCAGCAGCTTGAAGATCCAGACGGCGGCGTAGGAGCCGACGCCGAGGAACGCCGCGTGCCCGAACGAGAGGTAGCCGGTCAGCCCGAACAGCAGGTTGTAGCCGATCGCGAAGATGCCGAAGATGGCGAAGCGCTGCAGCAGGTCGGGATAGTTGGCCCCGATCGGCGTCGCCCAGATCGGCGCGGTCAGAACCACCAGCGTGAAGACTCCCATGATCGCGAGGTCGCGCTTGGGCGTCGAGGGATTGAACTGCGTGATGCTGGCCATGGTCCCCTAGCCCTCCATCACGCCTTTGCGACCCATCAGACCCCGCGGGCGGGTCAACAGGACGATGACGGCGATCAGGTAAATGATGATCTGGTCGATGCCGGGAACGATGTCCTTGATCACGCTCATCGACGCGAAAGACTGCACGACGCCGAGCAGGAAACCTGCCGACACCGCGCCGCCCAGCGAGCCCATGCCGCCCACGACGACCACGACGAACGACAGAACCAGGAAGTTCATGCCGATGTGGTAGTCGGGCGGCAGAATCGGGGTGTAAAGGCAACCGGCCACGCCGGCGACGATCGCGGCGATGCCGAACACCACGGTGAAACGGCGCTGGATATTGATGCCGAGCAGGCCGACCATCTCCCGATCGGTCATGCCCGCGCGGACCACCATGCCGTACGTCGTCAGCTTGAGGAACGCGAACACCGCGGACACGATCACGAACGCGCTGAACAGATAGACCAGCCGCCACCAGGGGTAGGTCAGGTTCTCGCTCAGACCCAGCATCGCCCCCAGCGGAGCGGCGCCGGCGACCGCGTCGGGCGCGGATTGCGGGATCGCGCTCGCGCCGAAAAGCTGCTTGATCACCTCGCCCAGCACGATCGCTAGGCCGAAGGTGACCAGGATCTGTTCTGCGTGCGTGCGCTTGTAGAAGTACTGGATCAGCCCGCGCTCCATGGCCAGGCCGATCAGCAGCATGACCGGGATCGCCACCAGGGCGGCGATCGGAACCGAAAATTCGATGATGGTGGCGCCGAAATCACCCAGCCAGATTTCGAGGTACGGTTTGGTGGTGTAGGCCTCGAACGCGGTGATGCTTTCGTCGCGCACCTTCTGGGAAATGGTCAAAAGCTGGTTCACGCCGACGGCGACGAACGCGCCCAGCATGAACAGCGCGCCGTGCGCGAAGTTGACCACCCCGAGCGTGCCGAACACGAGCGTCAGCCCGAGTGCGATCAGCGCATAGGCCCCACCCTTGTCCAGGCCGTTCAACAGCTGGAGCAACAGGGTATCCATCGATTTCTTGTCCCCTTAGGCCCACCAGAGGCGCGCTCGCGCGGGAGCGCGGCCAAGACGGGTGCAAGTCGGATGGAAACAGGCGACGGGACCGGCGCCCGCCTGAGCGGGCGCCGGTCCCTGGCCGATGAAGACAGGTTGACCTGTCGCCTAGACCTCGTAAGGGCCGAGGTCACCCGCGTAACGATCATGCGGATACATGATGTCCTCCGTCGGGACTTCCTTGACCACCTCGAGCAGGTCGAACTGGCTCTGCGGGTCGTCGTTGCCCTTCACGACCAGCACAGGCTTGAACGCCTGGTGATCCTCGGCGCGGTACAGCGTGTCGCCGTTGCCCATGCCGGTGAACTCGAAGCCCTCGAGGAACTTGATCACCTCGGGCGGGTAGAAGGTGCCCACGGACTCGACCGCGTTGGCGTAGAGCAGGGTCTGCACATAACAGGT
>CAYRCO010000113.1:0-9300 GCA_964422775.1 uncultured Rhodovibrio sp. | reverse complement strand
GCGGCGGGCAGGCGCGCGCGGCGAACGGCGCCGGCGGCGCAACCGCCGAGCGCCAGCGCGATCCCGAGCCCGAACCGACGCCGGAGCCGGCCGCGCAGCAGCCGTCCGACCCCGCGCCAGAGACGCCGCAGCCGCAGAGCTTCGAGGAGGTGGTCAAGCTCGCCTCCGACCAGCGCGAGCTGAAGCTGGCCGCCGACCTGCGCAACACGGTACACCTCGTGCGCTTCGAGCCGGGCCACATCGAGATCCGCCCGAACGCCAACGCACCCAAGGATCTCGCCGGCAACCTGGGCAAGCGCTTGTCGGACTGGACCGGGCGGCGCTGGGTGGTCTCGCTGTCGCAGGACGAGGGCGCGCCGACGCTGTTCGAGCAGGAGCAGCAGCGCCGCGCGGAAGAACGCGCCCGGCTGCTGCAGCATCCCAAGGTGCAGGCGGTGCTCGAGACCTTTCCCGGCGCCAAGCTGATCAACTACACAGGGGCGAGCGGACCTGGGGCGGAGAGCGTGCCGGCGGGCGACGACGGCGAGGCACCGGCCGACGCGCCGGCGGATGCCGCTGGCGACGACGGGCTGGAGCAGATCGACGATCCCGACGGCAGCGCTTACGGCGACGACATCGACCCCAATGACCCGCGCTTTCAGTGATCCCACATAAGCGCTAGACGCGACGCGAACGTTGGCCGGGCGCCCGAGCGTTCGCGCGACACCCGAGACCCGATCCCCTGGCTATAGGAGGCGAGGCCGCCATGAAGAACCTGAGCAATATGATGAAGCAGGCGCAGCAGATGCAGGAAAAAATGCAGGAGATGCAGGAGCGCCTGGCCCAGGAGGAGATCACCGGCTCGTCCGGCGGCGGCATGGTTCAGGTCACGATCACCGGCAAGGGGCAGACCAGCAAGGTCTCGATCGACCCCTCGCTGATCGACCCGAACGAGCCCGGCGTGCTGGAAGACCTGATCGCCGCGGCGAACAACGATGCGCGTCAGAAGCTGGACGAGTATACCCAGCAGCAGATGTCCGAGCTGACCGGCGGTATGGACCTGCCGGCGGGCTTCAAGCTGCCGGGCATGTAACCGCGAGCGCGCCGATACCGCGTGCGCGCCGTTTTCACTTAAGTCGAGAGGAGAGACGACCATGGCGAACAGCCACAAGAAGAGCGTGACCGAGATGGAGGTCGAGGAGTACCGCGCCTACAAGGCAAGGAAGCGCGAGGAGTTCCTGAAGCAGTTCCCGCCGAAGGAGCGGCCGAAGCACCGCTCGCGCGCCCGCGCGGTCGTGCGCCAGGACGACAAGCGGCGCAAGGACCTCGAACTCGAGACCTAAACACCGCGCGCTAGCGCGCAACCCGCCGAGCCGACGTGGCCGTCAACGAGATCGACAAGCTGATCCAGCTGTTGGGCCGGGTGCCGGGGCTCGGCCCCCGCTCGGCCCGGCGGGCGGTGCTGTACCTGATGAAGCGCCGGGATCAGCTGATGCTGCCGCTCGCCCAGGCGATGCAGACGGCGGCGGAGAAGATCCGCGCCTGTTCGGAATGCGGCAACCTGGACGCCCAGGACCCCTGTGCGGTCTGCCGCGATCCCGAACGCGACAGCCACGCGATCTGCGTGGTCGAGGACGTGGGCGACCTGTGGGCGCTGGAACGCACCAGCGCGTTCAAGGGTCGCTACCACGTCCTGGGCGGCACGCTGTCGGCGCTGGACGGCCGCGGACCGGAGCAGCTCAACCTGGACCGGCTGGTCCGGCGCGTGCAGGAGCAAGCCGTGGGCGAGGTGATCCTGGCGCTGTCCGCCACCGTGGATGGCCAGACCACCGCCCACTACATCGCCGAGAAGCTGAACGCCCACGGCGTGACCGTCACCCGGCTCGCGCACGGCGTGCCGGTCGGCGGCGAGCTGGACTATCTGGACGACGGCACCCTGACGGCCGCGCTCAACGCGCGGAAGTAACGCCCGGAAGTAGTGACGAACAGTTCGTGTGACTTTGCCTGCCGTGCCCTAGCACAGCGTATCGGCGGGTCCCTCTCCCTTGAGGGGAGAGGACAGGTGAGGGTGGGACTCCTCGGCGCTATGCGAGGAGTCCCACCCTCACCCTCCCACGCCGCGTCGCGGCGTGGGCCCCTCCCTCTCCCCTCGAAGGAGAGGGGATCAAGACGAAGGACACGGCCGATGACCCGCAGCACCCTGATCGCGCTCGCCGTCGCCGCCCTGCTGGTAAGCCCAACGACCGCGGCCCAGGACGCCCCGAACGTGCCCGCGGGCGCAGGTGGCGACCGGCTGGCGATCTACCAGGACGATCTGGCGCTGGTGACGACCGAGCGGTCGGTGACCCTGGAGCCCGGCACCGCGCAGCTGCAGATCGACCGGATCAGCCCGCGCATCGTCCCGGGCAGCCTGGACGTCGCCGCCCCGGGCCTGCGGGTCACGCAGCAGCAATTGGCCCCCTGGCCGCTCGACCGCCGCGCGCTGCTGGAAGCCCATCTGGGTCGCGAGGTCACGCTGGTGCGTCCCGGCGGTGACGGCCGCGACGCTGAGCGGGTCACCGCCAGGCTGCTGTCGATCGAGAACGGCCTCGTCCTGCGCGTCGGCGAGACGATCGAGACCGACCCCGCGGGCCGCATCGTGTTTCCAAACCTGCCGGACGGCCTGTCCGCCAGCCCGCGCGCCGATATCCGGGTCAGCGTGCAGGAGGGCGGCGAGCGGCGCCTGACCCTGCGCTACCTGACCCAAGGCCTGTCCTGGTCGACCGAGTACGTCGCCCGCTACGACGCCGAGGCCGGGCGGATGGACATCTCCGGCATGGCCCGGATCACCAACGATCTGCCGGTCGCCTTCGGCGCCCGGCAGGTCCGCCTTCTGGCAGGCCAGGTGTCGCAGGTCGCGCGCGAAGAGGGCGACGGCCCCCGGCCGGAGCGGATGGCCGCGATGTCCGCCCGCGCTGGCGACGGACCGCGCGTGCCCGCGCCGGAAACCCGGGCCGATCTCAAGGCTTACCCGCTGCCCGAATCGCTCGATCTCCCGGCCGGCGGGGCGGTCGAAGTGCCGCTGATGCAGGCGGAGAACGTGGCTGTCGACCGGCAGTACCGGCTGACCAACCTGGCCACCGCCTATCCCTATAACGGCGAGCGCGGTCCCTCGGCGGCGAGCGTGCACCTGCGGATCGCGGATACGGCCAGGGCCGGCTTCGGCCAGCCGCTGCCGGCGGGCACGCTCAGGGTCTACGCCGGCGACCTCTACCGCGGGGCGCAGCGGATCGACGACACCCCGGTCGGCGGCGAGCTGTCGGTTGACCTGGGCCGGGCGTTCGACGTGACCGCGACCGCCCGCCAGACCGCCTACGAGCAGCTGAGCGAGCGCAGCTACGAGACGGCCCAGGAGATCACCGTGCGCAACGCCAAGGACACGGCCGTCGAGGTACGGGTGCTGGGCAACTTTCCGGCCGACTGGGAGATGCGCGCCGAAAGCCAGCCGCACGAGCTGGAAAACGCGAGTACGCCGGTCTGGACCCTGGACGTGCCGGCCGGCGGCGAGACCGTGCTGAGCTACCGCGCCCGGGTACGGCGGTGAGGCGTGCCTGATGGAGGGCGCGCGATGCACGCCGGCCTGGACATCGGTGAAATCTTGGTCGGGACGCTGCGCCTGCAAGCGCTGGAGCAAGGCGAGGCCGAGGAGGTGCGCGCGGTCACCAGCGATCCGGCGGTCACATCCGTGATCCCGTTTCTGCCGGAGCCGTTCGGCTTGAAGCAGGCCGAGGCGCTGCTCGACCGGCAGAAGGACGGACGGGACCTCTATCTCGGCATCCGCGCGCATGTGGCCGACGTGGTGCCCGGCGTGCGCGAAGGCACGTTGCTGGGCGTCGTGGGTGTGCATCTGCGCGGGGACCGCGATCTGGAGATCGGCTACTGGTTGCCGGGCCGCCACCACGGTCGCGGCATCGCCGGCACCGCCGTGCCCGTCGCGGCGGCCGCTTATGCCCGCGCGTTTCCCGACCGCCGGCTGATCGCCGAATGTCATCCCGCCAACCGCGCCAGCCGGCGCGTGCTGGCGCGCGCGGGCTTCCGACCGGCCGGGCAGGCGGGGGAGCGGCCCGGCCGGGAGCTCTACCTCTACACACCCGAGGGCTGAGCCGGCTATGGACAGGCGGGCGCGCGCGGCCTACGCCTCGCAACCATGACCGAGCGTTCCGAACCCGACTTCTGGCCCGACAGCGGCTACGATCTGCTGCAGGTCCGCGCCGACGGCCGGCTGGCCGTCACCGACGCCTACCTGACCCGGCTGTTCCAGCGCCCGGAGCTGGCGCCGGTGGCAGAATCGAACGACGCCGAGCGTCAGCTGCATGCCGAGCTGCTGGCGAACCCGCGCATGGATGTGCCGGACAGTCGCCTGCAGGCGCTGGGCGACGCGGATGCGGTGGAGAACTATCAGGTGGCGCTCGCGTTCCGCGACCGGCTGATCGCGGCGGACTCGCTGGAAGCCGCCTACCTCGACCTGTTCCTGAACCCGGGCGCGCACGGCGGCGTGCCGGTGCCGCCGCTGTTCGTCGACCTGCTGGCCCAGGCGATCGTCCGCCAGCTGATCGCGGACAGCGACGACGCGCTCCGGGCGCGTGCGGCCGAGATCTTCTTCCGCGAGCAGGCGGTGACGATCAACGAAGGCTTCATCATGACGGCCGATCGGGAGGTTGTGGAGACCCACGCCGACAGCGGCGGCTTCGGCGACCTGGGCCGGCTGGTCGCGCAGGCGCAGACGCCGCTGCGCACGGTCGACCTGGATGTCCTGGACAGCGAGAACGCCCACACCTACTGGGCCCGTGCGCACAAGCACGACACGGTATTGAACCTGAACTTCGCCGGCGACGGGCTGGACGCCTTCTGCCGCGTGCTGGAGGCGTGGGTCGCGCACATGCTGGACGTGCGCGTGGGGATCGAGCCGGTGCAGCAAATCACCGACGAACGCTGGGTCTGGCACGTCGGCCTGGACCGGGAGGCGAGCCGCCTGCTGGACGACCTCTGGCACGGCGAGGACGTCGGCGAGGCGCGGCTGGCCCGGCTGTTGTCGCTGTTCCGGCTGGAATTCCGGGACCCCAGCGTGATGATCGCCGACATCCAGGGCCGCCCGGTCTACCTCGCGCTGATGATGACCGAGGACAAGCGCCTCAAGCTCAAGCCGCAGAACCTGCTCCTGAACCTGCCGCTGGCGGAGCGGGCGTGAACGATATCCCCTCTCCCGCGACGGGCGTAGGCACCCTCTGCAGCGGTCATTCCAGTTCGGCCAGCCCCGGTCGGCCGCTACTCCCGCAGCTCGTGCGTGAGGGAGAGGGCCGTCTCCGCCCAGACCTCGACCAGCTCGTTGCTCAGCGCCCGGGCGTCCTGGGCCAGCGGTGGCGAGGCCAGGACGGCCCCGGCGCCGGCGACACCGGCGGTGATCAGGATCGCGCAAGAGATCGCGACCGCCTTCAACCAGGCTTTCATGACGTCCGCCTCCGTTAAGGTTCGCTTAACACCCTAGCGCATCCCGTCCGTTCCGGCCACCCGGCCACAAGCCGGTCACGCAGGCCGGCGCCGGCTTGTCAGGCCGTGGCCGCTAAGCTACGGCTGCTGTGCATCCCTTCTCCCAGCAACACCGGACATCCTCCCATGCGTGACATCGATCAGCCGTCCCAGGTCGGCTGCTCCATCGACCTCTCGGCCGACGGCAAGCAGGTCGGCCACATGATGGTGCCGCACTCCCGCAACGAAAGCGCGTGGGGCACGCTGATGGTGCCGATCGCCAGCGTGAAGAACGGCGACGGGCCGGTGATGCTGGTGACCGCCGGCAACCACGGCGACGAGTACGAGGGCCAGTTGGCCGTGCTCAAGCTGATCAACCGGCTCCGCGCCGACGGCTTCAAGGGTCAGCTGATCGCCGTTCCCGCCCTCAACCTGCTGGCCCAACGCGCCGACGCGCGCGTCAGTCCGCAGGACAACGGCAATATGAACCGCTCCTTCCCCGGCCACCCGCGCGGCACCGTGACCCAGCGCGTCGCCCATTTCGTCTGGCAGCAGCTGATGCCGCGGGCGGACATCGTGGTCGACCTGCACTCCGGCGGGCACTCGCTCAACTTCGTGCCCTCGGCCGTCATGCACGAGCTGCCCGACAAGGACCTGCAGGCCAAGACCGAGGCGGCGCTGAAGGCGTTCGGTGCGCCGGTCGCCCTGCAGCTCGTGGAATTGGACGCGGTCGGGATGCTGGATACGGCCGCGGAGGAGATGGGCAAGCTGTTCATCTCGACCGAACTGGGCGGGGCGGCGATGGTGACGCCCGAGACGGTGGGCGTCGCCGACCGCGGGCTGGACAACCTGCTCAAGCACTTCGGCATGCTCGACGGCCAGCCGAGCGGCCACGAGAGCCGGATGATGACCACCCCCGACGGGGCCTACACGATGGCCCGCCACACCGGCCTGTACGAGCCGCTGGTCGAGCTCGGCGAAGAGGTCGAGGCCGGCCAGGAGATCGCCCGCGTGCATTTCCTGGAGGACGCCGGCCACGATCCCGTGACCTACACCGCCCCGATCTCCGGCCTGCTGTACTGCCGACGTGTCCAGGGCTGGTGCGGCCGCGGCGACACCCTCGCTCTGGTGGCCCAGGACCTGCCGTAAGAGGCAGGGGAACCACAAACGACACGAACAACACGAAGGGCCACAAAGAAAGGGAAGCAAGACTGGACCACAGAGGCACAGAGATAGCCGGCATGTTCCATATGAAGCGCGCGCCGCGCGGTCAGCGTGCTGGCTGCAACGTCCAAAGCAGGATAGCCCGCTTCGCGCGCAAGAATTCTTCTTCTCTGTGTCTTTGTGTCTCTGTGGTCCGTCTTAGCTTGCTTCGTGCCCTTCGTGTTCTTTGTGCGCTTTGTGGTGAAAATCAGCGTTACGCGTGCACGTCCTCGTCCTGGTCGGGGGCGACCTTCTGGGCCAGCGCGGCTTCCAGGAACTCGGTGATGTCGCCGTCCAGGACCTTCTTGCTGTCGGTGCGCTCGACGCCGGTGCGGACGTCCTTGACCATCTGGTAGGGCTGCAGGACGTAAGAGCGGAGCTGGTTGCCCCAGCCGATGTCCGACTTCTGGTCGGCGGTGGCCTGGGCTTCCTCCTCGCGGCGCTTGAGCTCGCGCTCGTACAGGCGCGCGCGCAGCATGTCCCAGGCCTGCGCCCGGTTCTGGTGCTGCGAGCGCCCGGACTGGCAGCCGACCACGATGCCGGTCGGGATGTGGGTCAGGCGCACGGCCGAATCGGTCGTGTTGACGTGCTGCCCGCCGGCGCCGGAGGAGCGGAAGGTGTCGACGCGCACGTCCTTGTCCAGGATCTCGATCTCGATCCGGTCGTCGATCACCGGATAGACCCACACGCTGGCGAACGAGGTGTGCCGGCGCGCCTGGCTGTCGAACGGGGAAATGCGCACCAGCCGGTGCACGCCGCTCTCGCTCTTCAGCCAGCCGTAGGCGTTGTGGCCGGAGATCCGGAGCGTGGCCGACTTGATGCCGGCCTCCTCGCCTTCCGTCTCGGCGATCTGCTCGACCTTATAGCCCTGGCTCTCCGCCCAGCGGACGTACATCCGCCGGAGCATATGCGCCCAGTCCTGCGCTTCCGTGCCGCCGGCCCCGGCGTTGACCTCGAGGTAGGTGTCGTTGGCGTCGGCCTCGCCGGCGAGCAGGGATTCGATCTCCATCTTCTGGACGCGTGTTTTCAGGTCGCGCAGGGCGTCGTGGGCTTCCTGCACGCTGTCCTCGTCCGCTTCCGCCTCGCCGAGCGCTTCCAGCTCGACCGCGTCCTCCAGCTCCTGGTCGAACTGCTGGACCGTCTTGATCTGGGTGTCCAGGTGCTGACGCTCCTTCATCAGCTCCTGGGCCCGGTCGGGGTCGTTCCAGATATTCGGGTCTTCGGCGTAGGCGTTCAGTTCGTCGAGGCGGCGCTTTGCGTTATCCCAGTCAAAGATGCCTCCTCAGCAAGGCCAGCGACTCGCGGATCTCGCCGGCCAAGCTTTCGGTTTCCGCGCGCATGTCGCAGCGCTCCTTCAAGCTCGCTTGGGTGGATGTGTCTCTGGGGTGGGGTATAGGAAGCCGGACCGGCGGCGTGCAAGGGCGGGCGCTCGCTGTCGCCTCCTCCGCACCCTGTATTCCCCTCCTCCACGTGGGAGGAGGGGCTAGTAGGGGAGGAGGGGTCACGGGCATCGACGCCGCGGGCAACCTCCTCTCCCTCGCCCTCTACTCCCATTGGAGGAGAGGAGATAAGTCCGCGCGCCCTCAATACAGCCCGCCGCCAGAGTCGCCGTCCGCGGCTGGCGCGGTGCCGCCGGTGCTGCCGCCGTCCTGGCCGCCGTCCGGGTTGTCGTTGGCGGCCGTCTGGCCCTGCCCGATCACCCGGCGGTCCTGGGCCGGGCTGTTGCCGGTCTTGAACGCCTCCAGGATCACGTTCTGGTCGCCCGGGCGCGCCGGCTGGCCGGTGTCCAGGTTCATCCGCACCAGCTTGATGCCCGAGGGGATGCGGAACGGCACCTGCGGCTCGCCCTCCAGCGCGTTCTCCATGAACTGCTTCCAGATCGGCCCGGCGGTGTTCGAGCCGTAGGCGCGCGGCCCCAGCGTGCGCGGATTGTCGAAGCCGACGTAGACGCCCGCCACCAGGTCGGGCGAGAAGCCCATGAACCAGGTGTCGAAGCTGTCGTTGGTGGTACCGGTCTTGCCGGCCACCGGATGGTCGAGCGAACGCATCCGCCGGCCGGTGCCGCGCTCGACCACGCCGCGCAGCATGGAGACGATCTGGTAGGCCGACGCCGGATCGGTCACCTGCTTGCGGTCGTCCGGGATCTCCGGCGGCTCCTGGTTCAGCCACAGGTCCGCGCTGCAGTCGGGGCAAGGGCGGTCGTCGTGCTTGAAGATCGTGTTGCCCTCACGGTCCTGCACGCGGTCGATCAGGGTCGGGGTGATCTTCTTGCCGCCGTTGACCAGCTGCCCGTAGGCGGTCGCCATCTTGAGCAGCTCGGTCTCCCCGGCGCCGAGCGCCATCGCCAGCTGGTGCGGCAGGTTCTCGTAGATGCCGAAGCGCTCGGCGGTGTTGGAGACCTTGTCCATGCCGACCGACTGCGCCAGGCGCACGGTCATCAGGTTCTTGGACTGCTCGATGCCGACGCGCATCGGGGTCGGCCCGTAGAAGTCCCCGGAGTAGTTCGCCGGCTTCCACTTGCCGAGCCCCGCGCCCTGGTCGATCACGAACGGCGCGTCCAGGATGATCGTCGCCGGGGTGTAGCCGTTTTCCAGCGCGGAGAGGTAGACGAAC
>CAYRCO010000112.1:0-9314 GCA_964422775.1 uncultured Rhodovibrio sp. | reverse complement strand
GCGCGGGCCTGACCGGACGGCTGCGCGGCCGCGGTCGCTTCCGGCGCGGTGTCGGCTTCGAGCGCGCTGCCGCCCAACGGCGGCGGGGCGCCGGCGCGCTCCTGTTCGGCGACCGCTTCCTCGTGCGCCGGCGGCTTCACCTGGCCTTCGCGCAGCAACTTCTGCACGCCCTTGATGGTGTAGCCGTCGGAATACAGCAGGTCGCGGATCCGGCGCAGCAGCTCGATGTCCTCGGGCCGGTAATAGCGCCGGCCGCCGCCGCGCTTCATCGGCCGCACCTGGGTGAACTTGGTCTCCCAGAACCGCAGGACGTGCTGCGGCACTTCCAGTTCGTCCGAGACCTCCGAAATGGTCCGGAAGGCGGCGGCGGACTTGCTGGCGGTTCGGTTGGCGGCCATGGCGTTCCAGGAACTTGCGCGCACGTCTTAAAGCGGTCGCTGTCGACCGACGGGCGGCGTACGTCAGGCGTCGACCAACTGCTTGTAGACCGCGTTGATCCGGTTGCGCAGGACGTGGGACGCGCGGAACACCAGCACGCGGCGCGGCAGGATCGGCACCTCCTCCCCCGTCTTGGGGTTGCGGCCGACCCGTCGGCCCTTCTTGCGCACGGCGAAGCTGCCGAACGAGGAGATCTTGACCGGCTCGCCGCGCACCAGCGCGTCGGAAATTTCGTCCAGTACGGATTCGACGAGCGCCGCCGACTCGTTCCGGCTAAGCCCGACCTGTTGATAGACCGCTTCCGACAGGTCGGCGCGGGTCAGAGTCTTTTCCGCCATCCAACGTCCCCCAGCGTTTTCGGCCCGGCAAATTCTTCGGGTAAGTCAAAGGGTAATCCAGGGACCCTGACCCGTCAAAGCCGAAACGCCCGCCTAGAGACGGAAAAGTACAGAAAAACGAACGATCTGAGGAAAACAGTTGATGTTCGCCCGGGTGTACGTGCGCAGGTACGACGGCGCGTACGGCTACCAGCGGACGAGCGCGCTGCCCCAGGTGAAGCCGCCGCCCATGCCCTCCAGCAACACGAGGTCGCCCTCCTGGATGCGGCCGTCCTCGACCGCCTCGAACAGGGCGAGCGGAATCGACGCGGCGGAGGTGTTCGCGTGCCGGTCGACGGTGGTGACCACGCGTTCCGGCGACAGGTTGAGGCGCTTGCCGGTCGCCTCGATGATCCGCATGTTCGCCTGATGCGGCACCAGCCAGTCGACGTCGTTCGCACCCAGTTGGTTGGCCGACAGCGCGGCGTCGATCGCCTCCGACATTCGCACCACGGCGTGGCGGAAGACCTCGCGGCCCTCCATCCGCAGATGGCCGGTCGACTGCGTGCTCGACGGGCCGCCGTCGACGTAGAGCGCGTCGTGGTGCCGGCCGTCGGAATAGAGATGGGTGGACAGCACGCCGCTCGGCATATGGCCGTCGGTCTCCTGCGCCTGCAGCACGACCGCCCCGGCCCCGTCGCCGAACAGCACACAGGTCGTGCGGTCTTCCCAGTCGAGGATGCGTGAGAAGGTCTCCGCCCCGATCACGAGTGCGGTGCGCGCCTGCCCGAGGCGCAGGAAGTTGTCGGCGACGGCGAGCGCGTAGACGAAGCCGGTGCAGACCGCCTGCAGGTCGAACGCCGCCCCGCGGGTCATGCCGAGGCGCGCCTGGATGGTGGTCGCGGTCGCCGGGAAGGTCTCGTCCGGCGTGGCGGTGGCGACGATGATCAGGTCCAGCTGATCGACGTCGATGCCCGCGCGCTGGAGCGCCGTGCGCGCGGCAGCCGTGCCGAGGTCGGAGGTTTTCTCGCCCTGGGCCGCGATCCGGCGCTCCTGTATCCCGGTGCGCTGCCGGATCCATTCGTCCGAAGTGTCGACACGCCGCGCGAGCTCGGCGTTGGTCACCACGCGCTCGGGCAGATAGCCGCCGCAGCCGATGATCCGGGACCGTGTCGCCATCAGCCGGCCGCCGCCTGCGCCCCGGACGGCCCGTTGCGCGCTGCGCCGGCGGTCCGGTCGAGCTGCCCCAGATCGGCGCGGATCCGCTCGAGGAAGCCGCCGCGGGCCAGATCCACCGCAACGCCGATCGCGTTCGCGAAGCCGACCGGATCGGTGCCGCCGTGACTCTTCACCGCGATGCCGTTGAGGCCCAGGAACATCGCGCCGTTGTAGCGGCGCGGATCGGTGCGCTTGCGCAGTTTCTGCATCGCGCGGCGTGCCAGCAGATAGCCCATTTGCGCGAAGATCGACGATTTGAAGGTGCTTTTCAGGTAGCTGCCGATCAACTTCGCGGTGCCTTCCGCCGCTTTCAGCGCGACGTTGCCGGTGAAGCCGTCGGTCACGATCACGTCGACCGTGCCCTTGGCGATGTCGTCGCCCTCGATGAAGCCGTGGAAGCGGCCCGGCAGCTTGAGCTCGTTAAGCCGGTCGCGGGCTTCCCACAGCGCTTCGTGACCCTTGCGCTCCTCCGCGCCGACGTTGAGCAGGCCGTAGCTCGGCTCCATCGTGCCCAGCACGGTGCGGGAGAAGGCGTTCCCCATGATCGCGAAGTCGACCAGGTTCTGGGCGTCGCATTGCACGTTGGCGCCCAGATCGAGCATCACGGATTCGCCGACCTCGGTCGGGAAGAAGCTGGCGATCGCCGGCCGGTCGATGCCGGGCAGCATCTTCATCAGCATCTTCGACATCGCCATCAGTGCGCCGGTGTTGCCGGCCGAGACCACGCCGTCGGCCTTGCCGTCGCGCACCGCCTGGATCGCTTGTCGCATCGAGGAGTTACGGCCGTTGCGCAGCGCCGTCGACGGCTTCTCGCTGTCGGAGACGACATCCTCGCAGTGCACCAGCGTGGTGACCTGGCGCAGCTTCTTCATCTTCGCCAGGTACGGCTGCACGTCCTGCTCGCGCCCGAACACCAGGAAGTCCACCTGGGGGTGACGCTTACGGGCAAGGTCCGCACCGCGCAGCACCATGCGCGGCGCGTTGTCACCGCCCATGGCGTCCAGTGCGATGGTCAGGCGATCGCTCAACTACGACCTACCTCCGCCTCATCACCGGCGCGGGCGGGCGTGCCTGCCGCGCGGGTGCCGTCGTTTAACTAGACCGGTCCAGCTCGGGGCCGAGGCCGGCACTCCAGGATACGAACCGCCAGGCGGCGCGATGCCGGAAGAGACGGAACCGCGACGCGGCGGACGCACGACCCCTGAGAGCCGTGCGCCGCCGTGAGCGCCGGGTCGTGGCAGCCACCAACGTCGCGTTGGGGGCTTAGTACTTGTCCTTGGGCTCCAGGACCTCGCGCCCCTTATACATGCCGGTCTTGAGATCGACATGGTGCGGCCGGCGATACTCTCCGCTGTCCTGGTCGACCACATAGGCAGGCGACTTCAGGGCGTGGTGTGAGCGGCGCTTGTCGCGCCGGGACTTCGACACCTTTTTCTTCGGAACGGCCATGATTCGTCCTTCGTCTCACATCCATGTGCGGCTTCGGGCTGGAAGCCGCGTCTTAAACAAAAAGATCGATCCCGACAAGCCCGCGTCCGGGGCGCGCTGCACGCGCCGTGCGCACGGCGGACCCGCGGGTCGACCAACGCGGTTGCGGCACGGTCCGGCTCAGCCGTCCCGTTTCAACTGGCGGAGCACCGCGAAGGGATTTTCCTCCGCCTCCTCGTCTTCATCCGGCCCGACACCGTAGCGCGCGGGGTCGAATTCCGCGTCCGGTGCGCGCGGGTGCGGGTCGAGCGCGAGCGCCAACTGTTCGGCCAGTACTTCGCCCAAGTCCAGGCTGTCGCCGGTCAGCGGCTCGGGCGGGTCGTCTTCTTCCAGCGCGACGAAAACCTCGCCCTCCTCCGCCTCCGCGGCGGCGGGGTCGAGGGTGTAGAGCTGGACGAAGCTCTCCCCCACCTCGGCGTCGAACGGCTCCAGCTTGACCACGCACGTCTGGCGCACACGCGCAGCGAAGTGGCCCTCGACGCGGATCAGCGGGCTGTCGGTCACGCGCGACACGGTTACCGTGCCGCTGAGCGCGCTCAGGTCGTCCAGTCCGAAGCGATCGCGCAGCGCGCGGCACTCGGCCGGCTTGGCTTGCAGGGTGCGCTCGACGGGGCCGCCAGCCAGCTTGTCCAGGCGCAGCTTGCGCGCGAACTCGATGCTGTCGCCGTTGTCCTGGGTCATCGCTCCTGCCCATCGGCTGCGCCGAGCGGATGTCGTTGCCGCCGAAGCCACGGCGCCCAACGGTCGCCCGCGCTTGAGCGGGCGGGACGATAGGCGTCCCGTCTAGCCCGGGTCAATCGCTTTTCATCGCCCGCGGCGCGAGGAAAAGCGATGCAAGCCGACCCGACTTTCCTCGTGGCTTCCACTCTGACTTCGCGCAGCGCGGGTACCTTTCGGGTGAGACGTGCGTCCACGTTCCAGCATGCTGCCCGTCCGCACCC
The DNA here is from genome assembly GCA_964422775.1 of uncultured Rhodovibrio sp. Lineage (GTDB taxonomy): Bacteria > Pseudomonadota > Alphaproteobacteria > Kiloniellales > Rhodovibrionaceae > Rhodovibrio. The sequence continues at coordinate 4,912 of CAYRCO010000112.1, read as the reverse complement.
GCTCAGGCGGTTTGGGCCGAAGACGGTGGTGTCCGGTCCGCCGGCTGCTCGCCCGTCGCCGGCGCCGGCTCCGGTGTCGGCGCGAGCTGAGCGAAGTCCACCGTCCCTTGCATCAGGGTCTCGAGCGCGGTCTCGGCGAGCGCCGCGTTCGTCTGCGTCATGTACTGGGCGACCGCGTCCAGCGTTTCCTCGGCCACGCTGTCGAGGTTGCCGTAAAGGTTGCGCCGCAGCGCCTCCCGCAGTTCCGCGCGGCTCCCGTCCAGGCCGGCGTCATAGGCCTTGATCCGGCCGTAGAAATTCCGGGCCATCTTCTTAACCCGCGGCCCGACGCCCAGGTCGCCCGCGCCCAGTTCGCGCACGCTGCCGTCCATGTCCTCGAACATCTCGTCGAACAGCGCCTGCGACAGACGTGCCGTGCGCCGGTGGTCGGCGCGCAGCCGGCGCAGGATCAGGTAGACGTGCAGCGACACCAGTTCGAACCGCCCGTCCAGCGTGTCCGGCACTTCCAAGTCGGTGTAGAACCCCGGCTGACGGGCCTGGGTCACCGCCTGGGCGTACAGGTCGGCGGCCGGTTTGGCTTCCGGCCTGCGGCGGCGGAAAAGTTGGGCGAGCTTCATGGGTGGTTCCGGTGACTGCGAGTGCGCGTGCGCAGACGGTTGTTGCGTCGATCGATGGCGCGGCGAAGCGGTGTGCCGCCGGTCGCCGCACTGCGGGGCTTGAAATGGGCGCTGACAGAAGGGTAATCAAGCATGCGCGCTCACGTCATTGACTGAAGGATACCCTGGCCGCCATGCGCCAAGTGATCGGACTAAGTCGGCTGCGCCAACTGAGCCTCGCCGGGCTCGCAGCCCTGGCGCTGGCTGGGTGCGAACTCCCGGTACAGGTGCATGGTAACTTGCCGGATGACGACGCGCTTGCCCGGATCGAGCCTGGCAAGCAGGGCCGAACCGACATCGTCAATCTGCTGGGCCCGCCTTCGGTTCGCTCCAACTTCCAGGACGGCACCTGGTATTACGTCGGCCAGAAGCAGACCCGGTTCGCGTTCTTCGAACCCGACATCAAGGAACGCAACGTCCTGGTCCTGACCTTCGACGCGCAGGATCGACTGACCGACAAGAAGCTCTACACCATGGCCGACGCGCGCGAGATCGATCCGGTCGACCGCGAAACGCCGACCGAAGGCCGGGATCTCTCCATTGTCCAGCAGTTGCTCGGCAACGTCGGCCGGTTTAACGACGCGCCGTCGACCCCGGGAAGCAGCGTGCCGGGCTCGTAGCGGTAACTCAGCCATAACGCCCGCGACTGCACGGGCGGCTCTATGGTTAAGCCGACTCGGCTTGTGTCGAGGCGGCGGCCGCTTGGATATTGTAATCACACGTCCGTATGTGTTCGGCGTGGGCCGAATCCGCTCATCACCTTGCATAGAACGGGTTTCCAACGGCGCCTTTGTTTGATGTTTCGAATTCTCGCGCTCTAGACCGTGTTTTAACGCCGCGTTAAGGTTTCGCATCGCAGGTTATCAGGCGTAAAACCGGTGCGCGTCGGGTGCGTTGCGCGCGGGTCCCGAGGGTCGAACCATGACGCGCTCGCCGCGCCGGCTGCTGTCGAGTTTTTTGGTGACGACGATCGGCGGCCTCATCGTTGTCGTCGGCCTGACATTGCTCGCCACGGACCGGATCATCGCCGCTTTCGCGCTCGACGACGGCGAAGTCCACAACAAGATGATGGCGCGTGCCGTCTCGAACGCGCTGAACCCGGAACTGCGCGCGTGGCTGGCGGAAGCCGACACGACCAGCCCGACTCCGCCGCGGCAGGCACCGGGCTACGCGGCGCTGGAACGGGGTGTCGCCCAAGTCACACGCGACTTGCCCACCTTGAAGGTGGAGCTGTACCGGCCCGACGGAACGGTCATCTTCTCGACTGGCCCGGAAACCTTGGGCGGGCGCGAGCGGCCGGAAAACACCGCCTTCTGGCAGGCAGCCAATGGCGAGGCGTTCTCCACCGTGGAGTTCGGCGAGGACTTTGTCGCGGCGGACGGCACCACCTTCTTCCGCGACGCCGTCGCCAGCTACCTACCGATCGTCCACGACGGCACGGTTATCGGGATCTTCGAGATCTACAGCGATTACGGCCTCGTGCTGGCTCTCGCCAACGACTATTTCCCGCTCGTGGCGGCCATGGTGCTGGGAGCGTGTCTTGTGTTGTACCTCACCGTGCTGCTGTTCGTCTGGCGCGCCCAGCGCAGCCTGTCGGCCGCGCGTGACGAACTGGCGGCGGCACGCAGCCGGGCGGATGCGGCCAACCGGGCGAAGTCCCGGTTTCTTGCGAACATGAGCCACGAGTTCCGAACACCGCTGAACGCCATACTGGGCTTTTCCGAGGTGTTGGCGCAGGAGCGCTTCGGCCCGATCGGGACGCCGAAGTACCGGGAGTACGCCGAAGATATCCTGCTCAGCGGGCAACACCTGCGCAGCCTGATCGACGACGTTTTGGACATGGCGAAAATCGAGGCCGGGACCGTGCAGGCAGATCCTCAGCGGTTCGACCTCAGCAGCCTGGTCGCGGACGTGGGCCGGATCATTCAGGGCCGCACCGGCGCAGTCGGCCAGCGGTTCCGGGTCGAGCTTCCCGACACGCCGGTCTGGATCGAGAGCGATCCACGCCTGCTGCGTCAGGTGCTTTTGAACCTTTTGTCGAACGCAACGAAGTTTACCCCGGCCGGCGGCGAAGTCCGCCTGACCCTGTGCCACGTCGGCGAACAGGTTCGCCTGAGCGTCGTGGACACCGGGATCGGAATGTCGGACGAAGAACTGGCGACCGCGCGCCAGCCCTTCGGTCAGACCGAGCGCGGTAAGGCCCACGGTCACGCCGGCACCGGACTCGGCCTGCCGATCTGCAACTCGCTGGTCACGCTGCTGGGCGGCAATCTGGCGATCGACAGCAGCCCGCAGGACGGCACACAGGTCGATGTCGTGCTGCCGGCCGCCGCGCTCGCCAGCGATGTACGCCACCGGGCCCAGGTGGACGCTGAGCGGTTCGACGCGGCCGTAGCGGATCAGGCGTCCGCCGTGTAATGCGGCGTTGAACCGTCTGTTAAGACCCGACTGGCGAGCCCGCGGTGTCGCCGCCCTGCCCGGTTTCCGCCGCATCTTCGCGCCCCGCACGCGGGACCAACGCGAGTGCGGCCAGGACGGCGACCAGCGGTGCGACGACCGAGAGGTTGATGGCTGTCCAGCCGAGGGCGTCGTAGATCGCGCCGGACATCAGCGCCGTCACCGCCACGGTCCCGAACACCAGAACGTCGTTGAACGCTTGCACCTTGGCTTTCTCGGCGGTGGCGTGCAGTTCGGTCACGAGCGTGGTGCCGCCCACGAACAGGAAGTTCCACCCCAGGCCCAGCAGGACCAGGCCGGCCGCGAAGTACCCCACGCCGGTGCCGGAGACGTTGACGGCGACCGCGCCCAGCATCGCAAGCGCACCCACCGCCATCACCGAGCGCACGCCGTAGCGGTGGATCAGATGGCCGGTGAAGAAGGACGGCGCGAACATGGCGAACACGTGCCACTGGATCACCATCGCCGCATCGCCAAAGGCGTGCTGGTGGCCGATCATCGCCGGCGGGGTGATCGACATGATCAGGTTCATCGCCCCGTAACCGACCATGCCGCAGAACACGGCCATCAACAGGGCAGGCTGGCGCACGATCCGAGCGAGCGGCCGGCCACCTTCCCGGCGCTCTTCTGCGGTCGGTTTGGGGAGATGGGTGAACTGCACCAGGACGAGCGACAGGGCACAAAGCCCTGCGATGGCGAGATAACCACCCGCGAACGCCGCATCCGGTATCAGGTCGCGGGCATGGTTGGCGATCTGTGGTCCCAGCACGGCTGCCAGCACGCCGCCCGCCATCACAAGCGAGATCGCCCGGCTGCGCCAAACCGGCTCCACCGCATCGGCGGCGGCGAAGCGGTAGTACATGCCGTGGGCCAGGAAGCCGCCCGTCATCACGGCCGCAAGACAGTAAAAAGCGTAGCTCTGCTGCTGGATCGCAAGCACGCCCACCAAGCCGCCCGCGATGCCGATCAGGGATCCCTGCGTGAAGCCGGCCCGCCGACCGAAGCGTTTCATGAACTGCGAGGCGACCGGGCTGACCGACATCAGCGCCACGAACTGGAGCGCGAGCGGCAGGGTGCTGAGACCGGGACGCGGCGCCAGGCTCTCGCCCACCAGCGCCGTGATGGAAATCACGAGCGCGCTGCACGTCATGGTCAGCGCCTGGCACAGAGCCAGGATCGAAACGGTAGCAACGGTTCTCGGGTACGCCATGGCGCCGGAGGCTAAGGCACGACGGCATGGCGGGAAAGCCCCCGCCTGCCCGCCTACACCTGCCCGCCTAAACCGATAGCGGTCTTAGGGCCGCTTCGCCTCCTGCGGGCGGTTGGACAGGCCCTTCAGCAGCACCGAGCGGACATCAGCCGCGGACGCCCGTTGGGCCGCAGCCCGCAGCCGGCGTTTGACCAGGCCCATCTTGTCGGCGCGCTCATGGATGAAGCGGTAGGCATAAAGACCGTGCAGTTCACTCAACATGGCATCGCGTACCGCCGGCGCCCGTGCCTTGACGGCCGCCTCGGCGGCCTCGTCGGGGACCTCGAGCCGCACTACGTAGGTCACCAGTTCCCGGACCTGGCCGTCGCGCATGACCGGAAACGTCAGCGGATCCAGCTCGACGAAACCCACGGCCGGTGAGGCGCCCGCCGGATCGCCCTCCGAGGCTTGCGCGCTTGCGAACGGGAACGGTTCGCCACGCAAGCCGAACCACCAGCCGGCAGCGCCGCCGCCCGCCACCAGCAACACGACCGCGCACACGAGCAGGATACGAAACATGAAACCGCCAGGACGTGAAAAGAGTATCTCT
>CAYRCO010000111.1:0-9327 GCA_964422775.1 uncultured Rhodovibrio sp. | reverse complement strand
AGATCAACAGCGAGACGCAGAAGTTCTGCGACATGCTGCTGGAGGTCTACAAGGCTTTCGGCTTCGAGGACGTGCGCGTGAAGTTCTCGGATCGGCCGGAGACGCGGTCGGGCTCCGACGAGGTCTGGGACCAAGCCGAGGCGGCGCTCAAGGAGGCGATCGAGGCGACCGGCATCCCCTACACGATGAACCCGGGCGAAGGCGCGTTCTACGGGCCCAAGCTGGAGTTCGTGCTGCGCGATGCGATCGGCCGCGACTGGCAGTGCGGCACCCACCAGGTCGACTTCGTGCTGCCCGAGCGTCTGGACGCCAACTACATCGGCGAGGACGGCAACAAGCACCGCCCGGTGATGCTGCACCGGGCGATTCTGGGCTCGTTCGAGCGCTTCCTCGCGATCCTGATCGAGGAGCACGCCGGCCGCTTCCCGATGTGGCTGGCGCCGGTGCAGGTGACGGTCGCGACCATCACCGGCGCCGCCGACGATTACGCGAAGGAGGCCGCCGCCGCGTTGCGCAAAGCCGGCTTGCGGGTGGAGACGGACCTGCGCAACGAGAAGATCAACTACAAGGTCCGCGAACACTCCAACCAGAAGGTGCCGGTGATCGCGGTGGTCGGGGAGCGCGAGGCACAGGAGCGCACGGTCGCGCTGCGCCGTTTGGGCAGCAAGCAGCAAGAGATTCTTGCGCTCGACGATGCGGTGACTAGACTCGGGGAAGAGGGCGAACCGCCGAAGGTTCACTGATCCGCCGGCCGGCCGTAAGACGCGGTCGCGCGGCCGGGTTGGCGGACCATCGGGCGGTCACCACGTACATCTGAGGTGCCGTGTCGGGATGAAGGGCGAGAACCCGGCGCCGACACGGCGCGAGTTTTAACAGGCAAGGGAGTCTGATCCATAGCAAGGCCAGCCACTTCGGGCCCGCCCACAAAAGGCGGTCCCCGCGTCAACGACCAGATCAACGTCCGTGAAGTGCGCCTGATCGGCCCCGAGGGCGAGAACCTCGGCGTGCTCGAGACGCGCGATGCGCTCGAGAAGGCAGGCGATTTCGGCCTCGACTTGGTCGAGGTATCCCCTAACGTCTCGCCGCCCGTCTGCCGGATCCTGGACTACGGCCGCTACAAGTACGAAGAGCAGAAAAAGCGCGCCGAGGCCCGGAAGAAGCAGAAGACGATCGAGCTCAAAGAAATCAAGATGCGGCCGAACATCGACGATCACGACTACGGCGTGAAGATGAAGGCCATCCACAAGTTCCTGGAGGAGGGCGACAAGGTAAAAGTCACCCTACGCTTCCGCGGCCGCGAGATGGCGCACCAGGACTTGGGCAAGCAGCTGCTGGGCAAGGTGCAGGAAGATCTCGGCGAGAAGGCCAAGGTCGAGGCGCACCCCAAGCTCGAAGGGCGGCAGATGATCATGGTCTTGGCCCCACGCTAACGGCTGCGTCCAGCCTGACGCGTCAGGCCCTGGATCGGCTCGGGCAAGATGCTAAAAGGTGGAAGCACCTTGCAGCTGAATCTTGCCCTCTCTTCCAGAAGTTAGAGCGACATTCAGCCCGAAGGCCGGTTCGGCCTTCGGGCATGGCGCGCACGAAAAAGCCCGCCGACCGGACCGGTCGGCGGGCTTTGTTCTTGGTCAGGTACGCTTGAGCCGCAGGGCAGGTTAGCTGTCGCCGCCGCTGATCTGGCCGACCAGCTTCGGTAGGGCGCGCTCGAGGGCGTCGCGTTCCTCGGCATCCAGCGTGTCGATCGCCCGAACCAGCTCGTTGATCGGATCGTCGCGCAGAAGTTGGTGCCCCTGTTCCGTGACGTAGAGGCCGCTGTTGCGCGCGCTACCGGAACTGCGCCCCAAATAGCCTTTACCCACCAGCGCGGAAATCGTCGTCGAGGCCGTGCCCATGGTCGACCCGCGATGGCGGGCGAACGCCGTGACCGTACGGTCTTCAACCGGCATCACCGCGAAGTAGCGCAGGGCGTGCCACTGGGCCGGCTTCAACCCCTGGACGAAGCTGCGGGCGAAGTGCACGCGCACCAGCTGCTCCAGCGCATGCGCGACGGCGCCCGGTCCGCGCTCGTGGTGGGTGATCGTGGGATGGCGTGAGGTGGTCGGCGGCTCCCCGCCGTCTTCCGCGTTAATCATGATCTGCGCGCCCGTCACGCCCGCTGGATCGCGCGGGCTCATCGGGATCGCCTTGCGATCTGGACCAGCCATGTTCGTCTTCGGTGCCCTTCATACCCGTCGGTTGTGTGCCGGTTGAAAGATATCAAAAACGTGGCGAATCCGGATCAAAAAAAACCACGAGCTAAGTAGATTCTTCCAAGCCGATAAAGCCCGGCAGGCGATAACGGGATATCTCATATTAGGACAAGGAACAAGCCAAGACGGCGAAAGCGTCATTCCGGGCAGCGCGTCAACCTGGACTGTAAATTGACCCGGCTTCCGTTTTGGCTTGTAATTCGGAAATGGTTGAGCACACGGGCCGATTGGCACGCGTCGAGGGTATAGAGCTTTGTGTAGAGCGCATCGAGCGCGCTTTGCGCCGCCGCGCGCGCCTTCGGGCACCACGGTACGGGCGGACCGGGATGGCCGAGATCCCGGGCAAAGCCGTCCAGCTCGTAGCTGGTGTGGCAAAGCTGCTTGAGCGCGTGTCGAACGGCCGCAACGTCGGCCGCCGTATAGGCCTCCGGCGGGATCACCGGCAGTTGCTCCAGGATGTACAGGTTTAGGTTCTGGCCCTGCAGCTTGCCGCGCGCCAGCCAATCGAGCACCCGCGCGTTTAGGTTGGCGAGCAGGAGCGGGGCGGTCCGCCGGTAGGCCGCCAAGGCCGCTTGATCGTCGCCGGTCGGGAGCAGCAGCGGCAGCGAGTTCGCCGCCGCGCACGGCGGAACGGCCGCGGCGATCACCGTGCGCGCGTTGCTGGCCGAGGTGACGTGCTTCAGTCCGATCGCCCAGTCCAGCCCGGCCGGCCAGCGCACCTGATCGGCCGGCACGCCGAAGCGCGGCGTTGGGCCGAAACCGGGGTCGGCCCGCTCGGCATCGGTGGTGCGCCGCGGCTGGGCCGGGCGCTTCAGGTTGCGGGCGTCTGTCACGACGCTGGCGGCGCGGTGATCGAACGCCTGAACCATCTTGCCTTCGTAAAGCGGCCAGGCGTTCGCCTGGGCGTGCGGCCACGGCTGGAAGCGGTGGGCGTCGTTGGTCAGGTCGAACATCCGACGGTAGCGCACCGGGAAGGCGGGCACGGGGCTCGGTCCGCGCCGGTCGACCAGCGCCGGCCAGCGCCGGTGCAACCTGAGCGCCAGCGCCGCGTCGTCCCGGCTCTGCGGCATCGCCAGGCCGCCCGTCGCGGGGTTCAGGGTGGCGAGCGCCCGCGGGCTGAGCGTGAGCGCCCGGCCCCGATCGAGCGCGCCTGGATCGGCGAGCGCGAACGCGAGGTGCGACCCGCTTACCCGGGCCGCCCGGCCGGTCAGACACAACGCGGCGAAGCGGAAGCGCCCGTCGACGCCGGGAAAGAAGCGGCCGCCCGTACCGGCGCGCGTCGGACCCCGGTTTTCGAAGTCCAGAAAGGCCGCAAGCCGGCCGTGGATCGCCAAACCGCGGACCAGCGCGCTGGTCCCGCGGTCGGCGGCGATCCCGCTCGGCACCAACAGCCCGGCCCGTCCGTCCGGGGCGACGCGCTCGGCCGCCAGCGCGGCGAAGCCGGCGTAGAGGTTGGCGTCGCCGCCGCAGACGTCGGGATAGCGTGCCCGGAGCTGGCCGGCGTAAGCGGCGCGGCGCCGGCGTTCGGCCTCGAACGCCCGCCAGACGGGGCCGTCGCCGGCTGCAAGCTCGGCGAGGCGGGCTTTCCGCTGGCCCGCGTCCAGGCCGCGGAACTGAGGATCGTGCGCGGCCAGCCACTCGACCTGCTGCAGCTTGGCACGCTCCCACGGCGGGTTGCCCACGATCGCATCGAAGCCGCCCGCGGGCGTAAGCGCGTCCCACGCGCCCGCGTCCAGCAGTGCGTCGGCGCACACGATCCGGTCGGCCAGATCGGGCGGGGGCGCGTCCGTCGCCGTGATCTGGAGCGCCAGTGCGACCCGTGCACAGGCCACCGCGCCGGGATCGATGTCGATGCCATGCAGACGGTCGGCGGGCATCCGCTCGGCGGCCGCGATCAGAAAGGCGCCGGGGCCGCAGGCCGGGTCGACCAGCGCGCGCGTATCCGGCCCGACGCCGGCCTGGTCCAGCAAAAGGTCGATCAGAGCCGGCGGGGTGTAGTACGCGCCGGCCTGCTGGCGGGCGAACGGGCGGGGGCGGAGCTGGGGTGCCCCCGCGGCGTCCCAGTCGACCGCGAGCGCGAGCAGCTGGCCGTAGGTCGTCTGCACCGCCTTCGGGGTGGGGGCGCACAGCGGCTGGTCCGCGACCGGTCCCTCGCCCAGATGGTGCCGCCGCCAGTGGGCGCCGAGCGCCCGGTCAGCGAGCGCGCGCAGCCCGGCCAGGATGCCGCTTGCGAGCGGGTTCGCGCGATCGAGCACGTCGCGCGCGGCCAGATCGCCCAGCAGCCGGGCGAACGACTGGCGGATGGCGTCGCGATCGGGCAGGCCGCTTGCGTCGGGCACGGGCGCCTCCGGGGCGGGCGGGCGCGGGCGTCGGGGCAGCAGAAAGAGGCTCGTCAGACCGCGTAAGCCCACTCAAAATCGCATTCGGGCGCCTGGGCGGCAAGCGGCCGGCGCGGTGCCTTGCAATGCCCGGCACGCGTGGTTATAACCGCGCACCTCCGAACAAGGGCGACCGCGGCCATCTGGACATGCCCGGAAGCCTGAACAGTGAGCCGACCGCGCGCACGATCGCGCAACCGGCCAATCAACGGCCCGATCCGAAAGGAACGAAAATGTCCAAGCTGAAGACCAAGAGCGGCGCGAAAAAGCGCTTCAAGATGACCGGCACCGGCAAGGTCCGGGTCAAGTATGCCTTCAAGTCGCACAACCTGCGCAAGCGTCCGCAGAAGATGAAGCGGCAGGCGCGGGGCATGATGGTGCTGCGCAAGACCGAAGCCAACATGGTCAAGAAGCACTACCTGCCGAACGGCTGAGGGCGACCGCCCGACCCGACTTACATCCGAGCTGAAACCGTCATCTCTTAAGCCAAGCAGGAGCGCCGCTATGTCCCGCGTGAAGCGTGGAGTTACCTCCCGCGCCAAGCACAATAAGGTCCTCAAGGCCGCCAAGGGCGCCCGGGGCCGTCAGAAGAATACGATCCGCGTCGCCCGCCAGCGGGTCGAAAAGAACCTCCAGTACGCCTACCGCGACCGCAAGCAGCGCAAGCGTCAGTTTCGCAGCCTGTGGATCCAGCGGATCAACGCCGGCGCGCGCAACAACGGCCTGACCTACAGCCAGCTGATGGCCGGCCTGCGCGAGGCGGGCGTCGAGCTGGACCGCAAGGTGCTGGCCGACCTCGCGGTGCGCGAGCCGGAGTCCTTCGCCAACCTGGTCGAGCAGGCCCGCAAGGCGCTGCCGTCGGGTGCGAAGGAAGACCCGTCGGCCGGTCGCGGCGCCATGTAGCGTCCGTTCGCGGCCCCGTCCCGAGCGGGACGCGGGGACCCGGCGGATGCCACGACGACGACGGCCGGGCGGCCCGGTCATCCAGGGCAAGATGCTGGAAGGTGGTATAACCTTCCAGCATCTTGCCCTCTCTTCAAAGAGTTAGAGCAAAATTCACAATGAATGCCGTTTCGGCTTTCATCGATTTTGCTCGAGGCGATGGCTGGGCCGTCTCTACGCCAGGGCGGGCGCCCGCCTCGCCCCGGCGCGATCCCACAACAGCAAGTGCGTGTGCCGCGATGGACGAGCCCGAGGAGCTGAAGCGGTCCCTGCTGGCCGAGGTCGAGGGGGCCGAGACGCTCGACGATCTCGAGCAGGTGCGGGTTTCCGTGCTCGGCAAGAAGGGGCGTTTGACCCAGCAGATGAAGCAGCTGGGCCAGTTGGACCCCGAGGAGCGCAAGCGCGTCGGCCAGGCGCTGAACGAGGTCAAGGACGCCGTCCAGCAGGCGATCGAGACCCGCAAGGCCAGCCTGGCGGAAGCCGAGATGCAGGCGCGCCTGGAGCGCGAGCGGGTCGACGTGACCCTGCCGGCGCGCCCGTTCGATCTGGGCCGGGTGCACCCGATCTCCCGCACCATCGAGGAAATGATCCAGATCTTCGGCGCGATGGGCTTCCGGGTCGCCGAAGGGCCGCACGTCGAGGACGACTTCCACAACTTCACCGCCCTCAACATTCCGCCCGAGCACCCGGCCCGGCAAGAGCACGACACCTTCTACGTCGAGGGCACGGGCGACGACGGCCACCGCAAGGTCCTGCGCACGCACACCTCGCCGGTGCAGATCCGCGCCATGCGCGCGCTGGAGGAGCCGCCGATCCGGGTGATCGCGCCCGGGCGCACCTTCCGCAGCGACGACGACGCCACCCACAGCCCGATGTTCCACCAGATCGAGGGGCTGGTGGTCGACCGCAAGACGCACATGGGGCACCTGAAGGGCACGCTGATCGAGTTCTGCCGCGCCTTCTTCGGTGTCGACGACCTGCCGGTGCAGTTCCGCCCCAGCTACTTCCCGTTCACCGAGCCGTCGGCCGAGGTCGACATCGGCTGTTCCAAGCAGGGCAACGAACTCAAGATCGGCAAGGGCGGCGACTGGCTGGAGATCCTGGGCTGCGGCATGGTGCACCCGAAGGTGCTGGAGAACTGCGGCATCGATCCCAGCATCTATCAGGGCTACGCCTTCGGCATGGGGGTCGAGCGCGCGGCGATGCTGAAGTACGGCATCCCCGATCTGCGCACCTTCTACGATTCCGACCTGCGCTGGCTGCGCCACTACGGCTTCCTGCCGATCGAGACGCCGTCGCCGGTGAAGGGCCTGTAATCCCATGAAGTTCACGCTGTCCTGGCTGAAGGATCACCTCGACACCCAGGCGACGGCCGAGGAGATCGGCGACGTCCTGACCAATCTCGGCCTGGAGCTTGAGAGCCTGGAGAACAAGGCGGAGGCGCTGGCGCCGTTCCGCGTCGCCTACGTCAAGGAAGCCGCCCAGCACCCCAACGCCGACCGGCTGAAGGTCTGCACGGTCGATCCCGGCGACGGCTCCGAAGTGCAGGTGATCTGCGGCGCGCCCAACGCCAAGACCGGCATGAAGGGGGTGTTTGCGCCCGTCGGGTCCTACGTCCCCGGCATCGACATGACGCTCAAGGCCGGCAAGATCCGCGGCGTCGAGTCCAACGGCATGCTGGTCTCCGAACGCGAGATGGGGATCAGCGACGAGCACGAGGGCATCATCGAACTGGAGCCGGACGCGCCCGTGGGCGAACCGTTCGCCCGGGTGATGGGCCTGGACGATCCGGTGTTCGACATCGCGATCACGCCCAACCGCGCGGACTGCCTGGGCGTGCGCGGCGTCGCCCGTGACCTGGCCGCCGCCGGGCTCGGCACGCTGAAAGACGACTCGCGGCTCGCCGCCGTCGCCGGCAGCTACGACCCGCCGATGCAGTGGCGGCGCGACCTGCCGGCGGGCGCGGAAGACGCCTGCCCCTATGTCGGCGGCCGGCACTTCCGCAACGTCCAGAACGGCGAGAGCCCGGCGTGGATGCAGCAGCGCCTGCGCGCGATCGGGCTCCGGCCGATCTCCGCGCTGGTGGACATCACCAACTACGTCACCTTCGACCTCGGCCGGCCGCTGCACGTGTTCGACGCCGCCAAGGTGAAGGGCGACCTCACCATGCGCCTCGCCCGCGATCGCGAGGAGATCGAGGCGCTGGACGAGCAGACCTACAGCCTCGACCCCGAGACGATCGTGATCGCCGACGAGGACCGCGTTCAGGGCATCGGCGGCCTGATGGGCGGACAGGAGTCCGGCGTCACCCACGACACCACCGAGGTGTTCCTGGAGGTGGCGCTGTTCGATCCCGTGCGCATCGCCAAGGCCGGCCGACGGCTGGGCCTGCTGTCGGACGCGCGCTTCCGGTTCGAGCGCGGCCTCGACCCCGAAAGCGCCGACTGGGGGGAGGCGGTCGCCACCCGGCTGATCCAGGAGATCTGCGGCGGCGAGGCGAGCCACCTGACGGCCGCCGGCGAGATCCCGCGCGATCGCCAGCGGATCGACCTCAGGGTCAAGCGCGTGGCCGAGTTGGGCGGCCTGGAGATCGGCGCCAGGACCTGCCGGCGCATCCTGGACGACCTCGGGTTCGAAACGGCCAGTTCCGAATCCGGGGGCGACGACGCGGTGATCAAGGCGACCGTCCCGCCCTGGCGCGTCGACGTCGAGAGCGAGGCCTGCCTGATCGAGGAAGTGCTGCGGATCAACGGCTACGACGCCATCCCGACCGAGCCGCTGCCGCCGCTGACCGCCGTGCCGCAGGCCGCGGTGACGCCGGCGCTGCGCCGGGGCGAACTGGCGCGCGCCGCGCTCGCCACCCGCGGCATGAACGAGGCGGTCACCTTCTCCTTCATGTCCTCCCGCCATGCCGAACAGTTCGGCGGGCAGGTGTCCGACCTCTATCTCGCCAACCCGATCTCGAGCGAGCTCGACGTGATGCGCCCGGTCGTGCTCGCCAACCTGGTGGAGGCGGGCGCGCGCAACGCCGACCGCGGTTTCCCCGACATCGCCCTGTTCGAGGTCGGCCCGCAATACGTCTCCGCCGCCCCGGACGGGCAGGAGACGGTCGCCGCCGGCCTGCGCGCGGGCCACACCGCCCCGCGCCACTGGGACGCGGAGCGCCGCGTCCACGACGCCTTCGACGCCAAGACCGACGCGCTCGCCGCGCTGACGGCCGCGGGCGCGCCGGTGGACAACCTGCAGGTCTCGACCGACGCGCCGCAGTGGTACCACCCGGGCCGTTCCGGCGTGCTCAGGCTCGGCAAGCAGGTCCTGGCCACCTTCGGCGAACTGCACCCGAAGGTGCTGGAAGCCTACGACATGCGCGGGCCGGTTGCGGCGTTCGAGGTGTTCGTCGACCGCCTGCCGCAGACCAAGAAGCGCAGCGGCCTCACCCTGTCGTCTTTCCAGCCGGTGGAGCGCGACTTCGCCTTCGTCCTCGACGAAAGCGTACCGGCGGAAGACGTCATCCGCGCGGCCAAGGGCGCGGACAAGGACCTGATCGCTCAAGTCAAGCTGTTCGACGTCTACACCGGCGACAAGGTCGGCGCGGGCAAGAAGTCGCTCGCCATCGCGCTCACCCTGCAGCCGACCGAAAAGACCCTGACCGAGCAGGAGATCGACGCTGTCGGCAAGAAGGTAATCGAGCAGGTGCGGAAGAAGACCGGCGGTGAGTTGCGCGGGTAGGGCCCGTCGCTTGGTTTGACGTGAACCGC
>CAYRCO010000110.1:0-9331 GCA_964422775.1 uncultured Rhodovibrio sp. | reverse complement strand
AGGACCTGTGCATCGGCTGCGGCTACTGCTTCTACGCCTGCCCCTTCGGCGCGCCGCAGTACCCGCAGGCGGGCAACTTCGGCTCCCGCGGCAAGATGGACAAGTGCACCTTCTGCGCCGGCGGCCCGGAGGAGAACCACTCCACCGAGGAGTACGCCAAGTACGGCTCCAACCGCTTGGCCGAGGGCAAGCTGCCGCTGTGCGCGGAGATGTGCTCGACCAAGGCGCTCCTGGCCGGCGACGGCGACACGGTGGCCGACATCTACCGCGAGCGCGTGGTCGCCCGCGGCTTCGGCTCCGGCGCCTGGGGCTGGGGCACGGCCTACAACCAGAAGGCCGGATAGCCAGCTTCGCCGCATCCTGACGGGAAAAGGTTCCGCCGCCCCTATTCGCGGGGCGGCGGGGCCGTATCCGCAGATCCTTGGGGCGGCGCCGACGTGCCTTTCAAATACGACCCTGTAAACGATGGACACGGTATTCCCGTAATGACCAGGTCGCTCGCCCGCTTACTCACCTGCGCCGCGCTCGGCGGGACCCTGCTGGTCGCGGCCGGCTGCAAGGAAGCCGAACAGAACCGGGTCCTGTTCCACGAACCCGGCGTCTACCAAGGTGCGGAAGACGCCGAGATCAGCGACGAGACCTACCAGGAGCTGCGCCAGCGCGCGCGCCGTCAGGCCGGCTAGCCCGCGCGCAGTTGAAACGGTCCCGGGATGTCGTCCCGCCCCGGTGCCGAGTGAACGAGAAGCGGGTCCCATCCGATCACACAGACGGGCACGTCACCGCGGGTCCCCCGGGCGCCCATAAGCGCCCGCGACGGGGGACCGGCGCATCGAGGTGAGGAACCAGGACACGATGTCCAGTCAGCGCATCCAGCCGGCCGCGCGCCGGCATGACACCGGCGGGTGGCTGTATCCGCTGCTCGCGACCTTCGTCGTCGCCCTCTTCCTGACCCTGGCTGCAGTCGGCCCGGCGCAGGCCCAGTCCGGCACCGCCGAGCCGTCGGTGACGGCCGAGCAGCCGCTGGCCGGTCAGGTCCCCGGCAACGCCCAGGGCGGCACCAGCGACACCGAATTCTGGAAGATGATCCGGGAGGGCCAGTCCGGCACCGTCTCGCAGCCGGACAAGAAGCTCGGCGTGCTGGTGGATTCGAGCGGGGAGAACTGGCGCGCCATCCTGAACGGTCCCGTGAAGGTCTACGGCGCCTGGATCATCCTCGGTATGATGGCGCTGCTGGCGCTGTTCTACGCTCTGAGGGGCCGGGTGCCGATCGACGGCGGCTTCTCCGGCAAGACGGTGGAGCGCTTCAACGGTCTGGACCGGTTCGCGCACTGGCTGTCGGCCACCTCCTTCATCATCCTCGCGCTGACCGGCCTGAACCTCGTCTACGGCAAGTACTTCGTGCTGCCGCTCGTCGGTCCGGCCGCGTTCTCCTGGATCACCCAGGCCGGCAAGTACACGCACAACTTCGTCGCCTTCGCCTTCATGGCGGGCGTGGTGCTGATGTTCCTGCTCTGGGTGCGCTTCAACATCCCGAAGAAGCACGACCTGACCTGGCTGGCGAAGGGTGGCGGCATCTTCAACGCCAAGGTCCACCCGCCCTCCGAGCGGTTCAACGCGGGCCAGAAGCTGATCTTCTGGCTGGCCTGCCTGGGCGGGCTCAGCCTGTCGATGTCGGGGATCGCGCTGCTGTTCCCCTACGAGTTCGGCTTCTTCGCCAAGACCTTCGGCACGCTGAACGCGATCGGCTTCAACCTGCCCACCGAGATCAGCCCGCTGCAGGAGCAGCAGCTGAACCAGATCTGGCACTCCATCCTCGGTTTCGTGCTGATCGCGATCATGATGGCGCACATCTACATCGGCTCGGTCGGCATGCAGGGCGCCTTCGCCGCGATGGGCTCCGGTCAGGTCGACGTGAACTGGGCGGAAGAGCACCACAACATGTGGTACGAGCGTCTGGTGCGTGAAGGCAAGGCGCCGGCCTCGACGAACATGCACCCGGCCGAGTGAACGCCATGCGGATCCCCTTTCCCCGCCGCGCCGGCGTGATCGCCGGCGCGGCTGCCGCCCTGCTGCTCGCGCTCAGCCCGCCCGCCGACGCCAACGTCGATCGGGCGGAGCTGGAGAAGCGCGTGGCCGAGCAGTTCGACGCCCGCGTGCTCAAGGTCGAGGAGGGGACGCTGAACGGGCGGGACGTGCTGCTGGTCACGATGATGCGCGAACGTGCCAACTCGAACGCCGCCTTCAAGGTCGACACGCTCGCCTTCGACCCCGCGACCGGCGAAGCTCTGCTCGGCAAGGTGCCAAGCCCGCGCGACGGACAGGGGCGCGACACCACCATGATCGATAAGCGCCCGGACGTGCTGCGCGGGCGACCCTGGCGCTGAGATGGCGGGGCCGGGGGCAGCCGCGCGCCCGCGCCCGTTTCGAGGGCGCGCCCCGCGGTTGCGGGCTGGGCTGCAGGCGATCGCCCTGGCATTGACGCTCACCGCCGCCTTGGTGGGACCGGGTCAGGCCGGGCTCAGCGGCCATGGCGGGCCGGTCACGGCCGTGGCGCTGGCGCCGGACGGCCGCCTCGGGCTGACAGGGTCGTTCGATTACACGCTCAAGCTCTGGGATCTGGAACGCCAGGCGGTGCTGCAGACCCTGCGTGGTCACAACGGCGCGGTGACGACGGTCGCGTTCCTGGCCGACAGCCGTCACGCGCTTTCCGGCGGCGACGACGGCACGCTTAGGCTGTGGGACGCCGCTTACGGCCAGGAGTTGCACCGCTTCGACGCACACCAGGGCAAGGTGTCGGGCCTCGCGCTCGCGCCCGAGCGAGGGCTGGCGGCCAGCGCGGGCTGGGACGGCCGGGTGCGCCTGTGGGACCTCGAGGCGCGCAAGCTGCTGCGCACGCTGGACGATGACGCGGGCATGGTGAACGCCGTCGCCTTCACCGCGGACGGCCGGCACGTGGTCGCGGTGGGCGCCCAGGGCCACGCGCATCTCTATCCGGTCGATCCCGACGGCGATGTTGCGGAATTGCCGGGGCAGGGGCTTGGGATCAATGCGCTGGCGCTCACCGGCGACGGCCGCGCGCTGGCGGGTGGGGTCGACGGGCGGTTGCACGTCTGGTCGCTCGCCGAGCGCACGCGGCTGGACGCGGTGGAGGCGCACGACGGCCCGCTCAGCGCCGTCGCCGTGGCCGGCGACGGCGACACGGTCGCCACGTCCGGGACGGACGGGGTGATCCGGCTCTGGGCGCTCGGCACGCAGACGCTGCGGCACACGCTCGAGGCCGTGGGGGCGCCGGTCTGGGATCTGACCTTCGGCCCCGACGGCAAGCGCCTGCTGGCCGCCGGTGGGGACGGGACGGCGCGCCTGTTCGACGTCGCCAGCGGCGAGCCGATCGGCGGGGCCGTGCGCGCCGTCGACAGCGCGCTGCCGGAACCCGAGAGCCGCGGCGCCGCGCTGTTCCGCAAGTGCGCGGCTTGCCACACCCTAACCCGGGACGGGGGCAACCGCGCCGGCCCGACGCTGTACAAGCTATTCGGGCGCAAGGCCGGCGGGCTCGCCGGCTACGACTACTCCCAAGCGCTGGAGCGGGCGGAGATCGTCTGGACGCCGGAGACCGTTAGCCGCCTGTTCGCGAAAGGGCCGCACGTCGTGACCCCGGGCAGCAAGATGCCGATCCAGCGCATGCCGGATGCCGAAGACCGGCGCGCGTTGATCGCCTATATTGAACGTCACGCGATGCCGGACGGGAACGAGCCCGCCGGATCGCAACAGAGGGAGTGAGTAACGCGATGCGTGCCTTCATCACCGCCATGGCCGCGCTGATCGTGCTGTCGGTCGGCGCCGGCGTCGTCATGACCGCGACCGACCGCACCACGACCGAGAAGTACTCCACCGACACCGGCGACGTCCGGCTCGGCGAATAGGGGCTTTCTTCGCCGGTCCGTAGGACGGGTTCGCGAAGCCACCCGCCGTGATGCCGGTTGCGCGGCACGGCGGCCTAATCGGTGGATTGCCCTTCGCGCGGCGAATCCAACGTACGGACGCTGCATGTGCCGGGGCTACCCCCGCTTGCGCATCCGCTGCGCGCCCTCCGGAACGCCGTAGAGCTTCTTCGCCCGGTTGGCGAACGAGCTGACCACCGTGTTGAAGGTCTGGCTGAAGTACTTCTCGGCCAGATGGCGCAGCGGCACGTTGCGCAGGCGGTAGCGGGCGTGGGCGATCACCTCGCACCCGCCGTCGTCCAGCGGGCGGAACTGCCAGCGCAGCACGAAGTACTGGAACGGCCGCCCGTTCGCCCGGATGCGCAGGTAGGTCGGCCGGGTGTAGTCCGCCCGCGTGTCGAAGCGGAAGCGGATGCCCTTGTCGGAGATCACCTGATCGACGTGCAGCCAGCCCTGCTGCCGGTCGCCGGCGCGCGTGAGGATCCGCACCGCCCGCCAGCCCGGCACGAACTTCGGGTAGCGCTCGATGTCGACCACGAGCTCGAACATCTGCTCGGCGGAGTAGGGAACCTTCAGCCGCTGGTAGACGGTCGCCATGACACCTCGTCGTCGCGCGTTGGGTGGGGCCCGGCGCCCGCTACGCCAGGAGCGCGCAGCCGGCAAGCCAGAGCGTGCCCGCGTTGTGCGCCAGCATGGTGAACTTGATCCCGCCGGTCATCGCCTGCGCGTCGTCGATCTTCGGCAGGCCGCGGGTCATCAGCGGCGCGGCGACGGCGATCGCGACGGGAACCAGCGGCGCATAGATCGGCAGCAGGCCGACCAGGGCGGCGACGCCAGCCGCGACCGCGCCCGCGGCGTGCACGCCGAGGTAGGCCAGGTGCGTGCCCGCCGGGCCCAGCCGGACGGCCAGGGTGCGCTTGCCGGCGGCGCCGTCGGCCTCGGCATCCGGGATTTCGTTCGCGAGCAGGATGTTGACCACCCAGCAGGCGACCGGCAGCGAGATCAGCACGGCGGCCCAGGTGATCTGGCCGGTCTGCAGCCAGAAGGCGCCGACCACCGGCAGCAGCCCGAACGCGCTGCCGACCGCGAGCTCGCCCAGGCCGCGGCTGGCCAGCTGGAGCGGCGGCATCGAGTAGGCGAGCGCAAGACCCAGGCCGATCGCGCCGAACGCCAGGATCTCGGTACCCGCGAGCGCGGTCAGCAGCAGCCCCAGCACGATCGACGCCCCCGCCAGCGTGGCGCCCCAGCGTGCCATCTGGTGGCGGGTCATCACGCCGTTCTGGATGAACCGCGAGCCGCCGGTGAAGGGATGCAGGCGCCCGTCGTTCTGCGGATCGGTCCCTGAGATATCGTCGTAGACATCGTTCAGGACGTTGGCGGTCGCCGTCACCAGCAGCGTCGCCGCCATCGCCAGCAGGAACTCCACGCCGGCGAAGCCGAGCGCGTGCTGCGCGCCGTAGGCCGTGCCCAGCAGCACCGGCAGGGCGGAGGCGGACATGAACGGCGGACGGGTTGCCAGCAGCAGGCGCTTGGCAACCTGAAGCGGACGGTCGCCGCCCAGGGCGTCCCACGAAGGTTCGATGGCCACGTCTGTTTCCCCCAAAATGAACGGTTGGCACGGCGCGGGCGTCGACCGGGTGCCTCGGCCCGCCCTTACGATGCCCTATCTAGCCAACGTCGTAAGCCATTGAATTGCGCCAAATCAGTTTGGGCTGGGAACGTTTGAAGACCCGGTATGCACTGAACGCGGCACTCTAGCGCGACTTTTCGGGCGCTCCCGGCATCCGGGACAGCGCCCAGATCAACAGCCCTAGCACAACGGCGTTGAGTACGTGCCACATGAAGTGCGTGCCGAACGGCGTCGCCTGGCAAAGCGGCTGGTCGAGCGTGCGCAGCGTGATCGAAGCGACGAACACCGCCGCGGCCGCCAGCAGCCACTGGCCGTCACGCACCCCGCGCGCCCAGAGCCAGCCGCCGGCGATCACGAGCGCCAACAGGGCCGGCACGTAGCCGCCGGAACCGCCGAGCGCGCCGCCTGCAAGCCGCCCGACCAGCGAGGAGACGGCGAAACTGGCCGGCAGGAAGGCGAGCGTGATCCCGCCGGCCCACCACCAGCTCAGCCGAAAGCCCCGGCGCATCGTGAGCGCCAGGTAGGCCAGAATGAACAGCATGATCGGCAGCACGTCGGCGAGCGCCGCCCAGCGGGTTGCGATCGTGTGGAACAGGAACGAGCCGATCCCGATCGCCGTGAGCAACGCGAGCAAAAGCCCGGTCCCGGCCTCCAGCCGGCCGTCGCGGCGCAGCACCGTGAACACGAGCGCAGCCGCGATCAGGAAAGCGCCGTTGGTGACCGCGTTGACCGGCTCGGCCCAGAACTGCGGGCCCATCCGCTCGCAATAGATGTCGATCTGCTGGGACCAGCCGCCCACGCCTCGCCTCCCGATGTGACTTCGCGGGTGAGCTACGTGGTCGGAATGCGGGCGTCAAGCGGTGGCAAGGTGCGTGTACGCTATCCCCCCTCTCCCTCGACGGGAGAGGGGGGGCCGCGAGCCGATAGGGTCGTGGGAGGGTGAGGGTGGGACTCCTCGCCGCTCGCCGGGGAGTCCCCCTCACCCTGGCCCTCTGCCGCGCGGGGAGAGGGGACCCGCCTCTACGCCGTGCAACAAGACAGGCGCCGCGTTACTCCGCCGCCTGTTTTTCCTCCTCCGCTTCGATCCGGGCGGCGCAGAATTTGAATTCGGGGATCTTGCCGTCGGGGTCGAGCTGGGGATTGGTGAGGACGTTGGCGGCTGCCTCGGCGTAGGCGAACGGGATGAAGATCATGCCGGACGGCACCTCCCGGTCCGCGCGTAAGCTGAGCGCGATCGAGCCGCGCCGCGTGGTGACCCGCACGCGCTGGCCGGCGCGCCAGCCGCGTTTGCCGATCTCCCGCGGGTGCATCGAGACGACCGCCCCCGGCTCCAGGTCGTCGAGCACGCGCGAGCGGCGGGTCATCGCGCCGGTGTGCCAGTGCTCCAGCTGCCGGCCGGTGGTCAGCACCAGCGGATAGTCGGCGTCCGGAAGCTCCGCCGGCGGGGTCAGGTCGACCGGCTTCATGCCGCCGCGCCCGCTCGCCGTCGGGAAGCCGTCGGCGAACACGATGGGCTCGCCCGGATGGTCCGGGGCGGGGCAGGGGTAGGTGACCGAGCCCTCCCGCTCCAGCCGGTCCCAGGTGATGTTGGCGAGCGAGGGCATGATTCCCGCCATCTCCTCGAAGATGCCGCGCACCTGAGTAAAGCCGAAGTCGTGGCCCATCCGCCGGGCGATCTCGTGGATGATCCACCAGTCCTGGCGCGCCTCTCCCGGCATCGAGATCGCCGCCCGGCCGAGCTGCACCTGCCGGTTGGTGTTGGTGTAGGTGCCGTCCTTCTCCTGCTGGGCGGAGGCGGGCAGCACGACGTCGGCGTGGAACGCCGTCTCGGTCAGGAAGATCTCCTGCACCACCAGGTGCTCCAGCCGGGCGAGCGCCTGGCGGGCGTGGGTCTGGTCGGGATCGGACATCGCCGGGTTCTCGCCCTGGACGTACATGCCCTTGATCGTGCCGTCGTGCGCGGCGTTGACGATCTCGACCACCGTCAGGCCCTTCTGGCCGTCCAGTTCGGTCCCCCAGTAGTCCTCGAACTGCTGTTTGAAGCCGGCGTTGGTGACCGGCTTGTAGTCCGGGAAGACCATCGGGATCAGCCCGGCGTCGGACGCGCCCTGGACGTTGTTCTGCCCGCGCAGCGGGTGCAGGCCGGTGCCCTTCCGGCCGATCTGGCCGGTTGCGAGCGCCAGGTTGATCAGACTGCGCGAGTTGTCGGTGCCGTGGACGTGCTGGCTGATCCCCATGCCCCAGAAGATGATCGAGGCGCTGGCGGTGGCGTAAGCGCGCGCGCAGTCCTTGATGACCTCGGCATCGACGCCGCAGACCTCGGCCATCTCCTCCGGCGGGAAGTTCTTCACCTTCGCGCGCAGGGCCTCGACCCCCTCGGCGTGGGCCTGGATGTACTGCGTGTCCTCCAGCCCTTCGGCGAAGATCGTGTGTAGCATCGCGTTCAGCAGCGCCACGTCCTGGCCCGGCTTGAACTGCACGTTGCGCCAGGCGTAGCGGCCCAGCTGCACCTGGTAGCGCGGGTCCATCACGATCAGCTTGGCGCCGGCCTTCGCCGCCTGCTTCAGGTAGCTGGCCGCGACCGGGTGGTTCTCGCTCGGCCGCGCGCCGATCACGATGATGACTTCCGCATCGTTCGCCGCGTTGAACGGCGCGGAGACGCCGCCGGAGCCGAGGTTTTCCATCAGCGCCGCGACCGAGGAGGCGTGGCACAGCCGGGTGCAGTGATCGACGTTGTTGGTGCCGAACGCGACCCGGACCGTCTTCTGGAACAGGTAGGCTTCCTCGTTGGTGCCCTTGGCGGAGCCGAAACCGGCGAGCGCGCCCGACCCGTCGCGGTCGCGGATGCGCTTCAGCCCGCCCGCGGCGGCCTCCAGCGCCTCTTCCCAGGTCGCCTCGCGGAAGTGGGTCCAGGGGTTGGCCGGATCGACCTTGTCGTCGCCGCGCTTGGGCGCGTCGTCGCGGCGGATCAGCGGCACCTGCAGGCGGTGCGGGTGGCGGCTGTAGTCGGTGCCGAAGCGGCCCTTCACGCACAGCCGCTGCTCGTTCGCCGGACCGTTGCGGCCGTCGACCGAGATGATCCGGTCGTCCTTGACGTTGTAGGTGACCTGGCAGCCGACCCCGCAGTACGGACACACGCTGTCGACCTGCTTGTCCGGCCATTCGGTGCGGGTCTGCTTGTCGTCCAATAGCGCGCTTTCCATCAGCGCGCCGGTCGGGCAGGCCTGCACGCACTCCCCGCAGGCCACACAGGTGCTCTCGCCCATCGGGTCGTCGAAGTCGAACACCACCTTGGCGTCCGAGCCGCGGTAGGCCATGCCGATCACGTCGTTGACCTGGACGTCGCGGCAGGCGCGCACACACAGGTTGCAATGGATGCAGGCGTCCAGGTTGACCGACATCGCCGGGTGGCTGGTGTCCGCCTGCCACTGCTCGCGCTCTGGGAAGCGGGAGCCGTCGACGCCGACCTTGTCGGCCCACCGCCAGAACTGGCTGGTCGGGTCGTGGCTGGTCTCGCGCTTGGGCTGGTCGGCGATCAGGAGTTCGAACACCAGCTCGCGCGACTTCCGCGCCCGCTCGGCGGCGACGGAGACCTTCATGCCCTGGCTCGGCTTGCGGATGCAGGACGCGGCGAGCGCGCGCTCGCCGTCCACCTGCACCATGCAGGCGCGGCAGTTGCCGTCGGGTTCGTAGCCCGGTTCCGGGCGATGGCACAGGTGCGGGATCTCGATGCCCGCGCGCTGGGCGACCGTCCAGATGGTCT
>CAYRCO010000109.1:0-9376 GCA_964422775.1 uncultured Rhodovibrio sp. | reverse complement strand
CCCATCCGCGCGTCGCGGTTGGGGTAGTTCGCCAGGATCAGTGCAACCCGCCGGTCCTGCGGCGACTTGTTTCGCAATTTCAGCCAGTTGGCGGCCAGTCTTGCGGTAAAGCGCACGCGGCTTTCGACCGGCTGGTAGGCGACGACACTGGTCTGCGTCTTGGGATCGAAGCGCGCCTCCGCCTTGAACGAGACGGCGCGCGCCAGGATCCGGCCGTCGACCTCCGGCAGGGCCACGTTCATCGCGATGTCGCGCGCGCCCAGGCCATGCGTGCCGTCGCGCCAGGCGTCTTCCGTGCCGCCGGAGAAGACGACCTGCAGCACCGGGGCCTGAACCGCGTCGAACGGCGTCTCGCTGCGCTCGGCCCCGGGCTTGGAGACGGCGAAGCCGGTCGCGTTCAGCACCACCCCCGCGTTCGCCTGGGTCAGCAGATGGCGCACGGTGTCCGCGCTCACCTGCTCCTTCAGGCTGGCGCAGAAGATCGGCAGGGCGTTGACGCCCGCCGCGTGCAATTCACGGATCAGCGCGTCCACCGGGGCCAGGTTCGCCGCCTGGACGTGCGCGCGGTAGAACACGATCGCCGCGACCGGCGCGTCCGGCCGCCAATCGGCGCGCAGGTCGTCCAGGCTGGGCGCCTCGCAGCCCGGCCAGTACAGGCCCGCGCGTAACAGCGGCGCCGGCTCCGCCCAATCGAACCCGGTATGCCCCGCCAGCTCCGCAGCGTAGCCGAGAAAGGCGCGCGCGTTCGCCGGGCCGCCGTGAACGCAGTACTGCCACAGCCGGTGGTAGGCCGCCTCGCTCACGGTCGACCGCTGCGCGAGGTCGGCGTCGGGCTGGTCGTCGCCGGGCAAGAGCGCCAGCTGGATGCCGCGCGATTCGCACAGCATCTGCAACTGCTCGACGCCGTAAGGCCAGTAGTTGGTCCCGCCGAGCAGCCGCACGACGATCAGCTTCGCCGGCGAACAGGTCTGCTCCAGGTAGAGGTCGACCGACATATTGTGGCCGAGCTGCATCAGGTTCGCCAGCCTGAGCTCGGGATAGCCGTCGCCCATCTCGCCGCGCGCCTGGGCCAGGTTGGCGAGCTCGGTGTCGGCGGCGGACAGCACGACGATCTCGCCCGGGTCCTGGCCCAGGTCGACCGCCTCCTGCCCGTCCTGCACGCCGCCCGGCGTGGCCTTGAGTAGATGCATATGGGTGTCCGTCGTTCCTTATCAGGCGGTGGGGAGTCTCACCCTCCCACGCCCTAACGGGCGCGGGTCCCTCCCTCTCCCCTCAAGGCAGAGGGGCGCGTTCATTGGCGGTGGCGCCGCCAACCTCCTCACCCTGGCCCTCTCCCCCTAATGAAGGAGAGGGAACGCGCTGCGTTGCCCGTTCTACGACCGCCGGCGGCGGGTCCCCTCTCCGCCATGGGGGGAGAGGGACAGGGTGAGGTGGCTTGCACGCCTTGGCAGCTCCGCGGCGCGTTACCCCTTCACAGCCGCTTCGATCGCCTGGCGGTCGAGGCCGGTCTCGCCGATCACGACCAGGCGGCCGCCGCGCGGCTCGTCCGCGCGCAGCTCGCGGTCGTAGTAGTGCTGCAAGCGCCCGCCCACGCCCTGCAGGACCAGTCGCATCGGCTTTCCGGCGACGCTGGCGAAGCCCTTCACGCGCAGGATGCCGTAGGTTTCCAGCGTGCGCTGGATGCGGCCTGCGATCTCCTGCGGGCTCTTGGGCTCATCGAAGTCGATGGCAAAGGTCTCGAAATCGTCGTGGTCGTGCTCCTCCTCGCCGTCGTGGTGGGAGGGGCGGCCGGCCAAGTCGTCCTCGACGCTCGAGCCCAGGCCCAGCATGACTTCCGGATCGACCGCGCCGTGGGCGGCGCGCAGCAGCTTGGTGCCCGGGCGCAGCTTCGCCTTGATGTCGGCGACCACGGTCTCCAGCGCCTCGGCCGAGAGCAGGTCGGTCTTGTTCAGCACCACGATGTCGGCGCAGTTGATCTGGTCCTCGAACACCTCCTCGAGCGGGCTTTCGTGATCGAGGGCGGGGTCGCTCTCGCGCAGCGCCTGAACCTGATCGGGGCGCGAGGTGAACAGGCCGTCGGCCACTGCCGGCGCGTCGATCACCGCGACCACGCCGTCCACGGTCGCGCGGGTGCGCACCTCCGGCCAGCCGAACGCCTGCACCAGCGGCTTGGGCAGCGCCAAGCCGCTGGTCTCGATCACGATGTGATCCGGCTTCTCCGCCACCGTGCAGCAGATGCAACCGTTGGCGAGTTCCAGCACGTCGTCGTCCGAGCAGCCCTCGATGCCGCAGCCCTTCAGGATTTCGCCGTCGACGCCCAGGTCGCCGAACTCGTTGATCACCAGCGCCAGGCGCTTGCCGCCGGCATTCTCCAGCAGGTGCCGGATCATCGAGGTCTTGCCCGCCCCCAGGAAGCCGGTGATCACGGTGGTCGGGATTTTGGTGGTCTGGGTGTCGGCCGTCGGCGCGGCCGGGCGGCTGCTGCTGTCGTCAGGGGTGGTCATGGTTTGGCCCGTTGGTTGCGGTTGGATCAGGAATGGATCGTATCTTTGAGCGTCTGCGCCACGCCGGCGGTGACGAAGACCACCCGGCCGACCGTCGCGGCGACGGCCTGGTGCAGGCGGCCGGCCTCGTCGACGAACTGGCGGGCCAGCTTGTTGTCGGGGATCACGCCCTGGCCGACCTCGTTGGAGACCAGCACGGCGGGTCCGCGCACCTCCGCCAGGACTGCGCACAGGCGCGCGCGTTCGGCCGCGACGTCGCGGTCGTGGTGCAAAAGGTTGGAGAGCCACAGCGTCAGGCAGTCGACCAGCACGGTACGCTCCGGCCCGGCCGCGCCGGCCAGTGCGTCTGGCAGGTCGAGCGGTTCTTCCACGGTCGACCAGCGGCTGCCGCGGCGGGCCTGATGCTCGGCGATCCGGCGCGCCATCTCCGAATCGTGGGCTTGCGCCGTCGCGAGGTAGACGCATGCGCCCGGCTGCGCCTCCGCCAGCGCCTCGGCATGGGCGCTCTTGCCCGAGCGCTGGCCGCCCAGGACCAGCGTGGTGGGCAACGGAGTCGCGGGCGCGCTCATGCGCCTGTCCGGTCGAAATAGGTCATGCGGCCCGAGCTTCCCTGCCTTCAAGCGCTCAGGCCAGCGCGGACGACCGCGATCGACCGCACCGGACGTCCAGAAGGACGCTGGTCACGGGTCGCGCACCGCCGGTTGCCCCGCCCGGCAGCGTCCGCGTTGGCGCGGTAGTGGCCCGGCGGCAGGTCTCCTGGCTCGCGCACTGCGGCCCCATGGTCGGGAGCCGCGCGCCCTGCCCGCCTTCCCGGCCGCCCCGTCCTGTTCGGAGACGACGGCCAGTGGCATTACAACGGCAGGAGCGCCCGGTGCGCTTACAGTTGCGGGGACAGCCGGGGCCTTGGCGACTTGCGGCCGCCGCACCCCGTTCCCTCTTGATCCCGAGCGATGACCGCCCGGGAACCGCCGGTGATGTTTTGGAACCCTAGGACAGCGCGCCCGCGGGTACAAGCTGGCGTTTCAGCCCCGCTCCTCGCAGACTCATCCCCTCTCCTCCAGTGGGAGGAGAGGGCTAGGGAGAGGAGGATGCACGCGGCATGGACCCGTGGGGCCTCCTCCCCTCGCCCCTCCTCCCAGTGGAGGAGGGGGATCAGTTGGAAGAGGGATAGAAAGCGCCCCGCCCTAAACCGCGCTCGCGTGGCGGCGCTGGGCGTTATTCTCCAGGTAGGCGTCGAACACGCTGGCCGCGGTACGCAGCAGCGGCCGGGCGCACTCCAGCACCGTGACCCGGCTGCCGGTGATGCGCAGGAGGCCGTCCTGCTCCATCTCGCGCAGTTGGCGGAGCGCTTGGTCGAACACGCTGGGGTCGGCGCCGTGGCGTTCGGCGACCTCACTCACGTCCACGCTCATGAAGCACATCAGCTGCTCGATCGCATCCGAGCGCATGGCGTCGTCCGGACCGACCTCCACGCCCTTCACAGTGGGCAGCCGGCCATCCTTGATCGCCGCGGCGTAGTTCGGAACGTCCTTGTGATTCTGCACGTAGCCCTGCGGCGTCTTGCCGATCGCGGACGCGCCGAGGCCCAGCAACGCCGGCGCCAGATCGGTGGTGTAGCCCTGGAAGTTGCGGTGCAGCCAGCCCTCGCGCAGCGCCTGGGCCATGGAGTCGTCTGGCTTGGCGAAGTGGTCCAGGCCGATCGGCCAGTAGCCCGCGCCGACCAGCCAGTTGGCGGCCTCGCGGTACTGCTGCCAGCGCTCCTCGGTGCCCGGCAGGGCGTCTTCCGGGATCAGCTTCTGGTGCTTCTTCATCCACGGCACGTGGGCGTAGCCGAACACCGCCACCCGGTCGGGCGACAGCTCCAGGTTCTGGCGCACCGTCTCGCGCAAATCGTCGATGCCCTGGTAGGGCAGCCCGTACATCAGGTCGAGGTTGAGCTTCTCGACCCCGTGCTTGCGCAACAGCTCGACGCAGCGCGTCGTGGTCTCGTGCGACTGGATCCGGTTGATCGCGTCCTGGACCTTCGGATTGACGTCCTGCACGCCGATCGACGCGCGTGTCAGCCCGGCTTCGGCGAAGGCGGCGATGGTGTCCTCCGACAGCCCGCGCGGGTCGATCTCGACCGCGATCTCGGCATCACCGCGGACATCGAAGTTGTGGCGCAGGCGCGCGAACACCCGGCTCACCTGCTCAGCCGACAGGATCGTCGGACTGCCGCCGCCCAGGTGAATCTGCGAAACCTGGCGGCGTTCGCCGATCGACCGCGCGACCATGTCGATCTCCCGCAGCAGCAGATCGACGTAGCGCGCCACCGGCTCCGGCCGGTTGACCACCGTCGTGTTGCAGCCGCAGAACCAGCACAGGCTGTCGCAGAACGGCACGTGCAGGTAGAGCGACAGCGGGGCCCCGTCCGGCAGGTCACTCAGCCAATCGGCGTAGACCTCGGGCGTGACCCGCTCGCTGAAGTGCGGCGCGGTCGGATAGCTGGTGTAGCGCGGCACGCGCCCATCGTACTTCTCAAGCAGCTCGGTGGTCGCGAGCTCGACCTGCTCGGTGGGCGCGTCGAAGGTGGCGGACTTGGGGAACTCGGTGATCGTGCTCATGGTGAAACCCGATCATATCGCCGGCAGCGCGTCCTTGATGTACCTCAAGCTCGATTGAGGCCGCGCGAAATGCACTTGAGGAGACGACCTCGCTTGCGTTGGAAACGTGACGACTTAAGCGCGGCACCGTCAAGTCGTGGTTGCAGGCGGCCGGCAAACCGACTTTCGGAGGCCAAATATTCTAAACTAAAAATGCGTTTATCCGGCCAGTCTGGCGCCGTGAACGCCTGAAGGGTGCGCAACAAAAAAGCCCCCGGGCGTGCAAACCCGGGGGCCCTTAGCGATCGCAAAACGGAAGGCGGTCGGTGCAAGACCGTCGATTGGCAATCGGTCGCGTTGAGCGTTAGACGTCGGCGGCCGCGTCGACCTCGGTATCGGCGCTGCTAAGCACGCGCTTGCGCAGCTCCTGCAGCGCGCGGTGCTCGATCTGGCGCACCCGTTCCTTGGAGATGCCCAGCTCCTCGCCGAGTTCGGCGAGTGTGGTCGACTGCTCCTTCAGGTGGCGTTCGCGGATGATGTGCTGCTCGCGCGCCGGCAGGGCGGTGAGCGCCGCCTTCAGCCACTTGCCACGGGTGGCGTTGTCGCGCGACTTCTGCACCATGTCTTCCGGCGAGGGACCGTCGTCGACAAGCAGGTCCTGCCACTCGGATGAGCCGTCCTCGCCCAGCGGGGCGTTCGCCGACTGATCCGGGCCCGACAGGCGCGCCTCCATGTTCTCGACCTGGTTCAGCTGCACCTTTAGTTCGCTCGCGATCTTGTCGCGGGCGTCGGCGTCGCTGGTAGTGCCGTCGGCGCTGGCGATCTTGGCGCGCAGCCGGCGCAAGTTGAAGAACAGCGCCTTTTCCTGCGTCGTCGTGCCGAGTCGAACCATCGACCAGTTGCGCAGCACGAAGTCCTGGATCGCCGCGCGAATCCACCAGACGGCGTAGGTGGAGAAGCGCACTTCGCGTTCGTGGTCGAACCGGGCCGCGGCCTGCATCAGGCCCAGGTTCCCCTCCTGCAGGAGGTCGGACATGTTCAGGCCATAGCCGCGATAGGCGGTGGCTTGGCTCACCACCAGACGGTGGTGGGCGCTGACCAGTTCGTGCAGGGCCTCCTCATCGCGTTGCTCGGCCCAGCGTTTTGCGAGATCGGTCTCGCGTTCGCGGGACAGCAAAGGGGCCTTCATCGCCTCGCGGATGAAGCGCTGCGTCGCGGCTTGGCTGTCTAAGATATCGCTGGACACCATAGCTACTATCCTGCTGTTGAAGATCAGCCCGTCGTGCCCGCCTGACGCTAGCTGAGTGCGTTTCTATCCCTCCGTACGCAGCCCCGTCTCACCTGGATCATTTGGACCCCAAAAAAGATCACATATCCACGAAGTAGTTCAAAATGCGACCGAACGGCCCGGTCATCTTGAGCGGCGCGTCGGTCACCGCGAGGCAGATGCAGTCACACTCCTGCCCGGCCACCGGCTGGTGGGTGACCTCATCGTCGGCTACCGAGACGTCACCGCGGGCGTAGCGCCCGGTGGCGTCGGTGAAACTGCCTTCCAGCACCAGTGTATACTCAGCCCCGTCGTGGGTGTGCTGAGGAATTCGTGAGCCGGCCGTGATCCGCAGCAGCCGCGTCTTGTACCCGGGATAGTCCGGCAGCAAGTCCAACTCGGCGACGCTACCGCCGCGGTGGCGCCAGGACGCCTTGGATCCGGCGCTGGCGAGGTAGTCGCGCAAGGGTGCCGGCACGTCCGCGGCGATGCGCACGCCGTCGGGCAACGCCTTGCGCGTCCGGTCGACGTCGTCCGCGGGCGCGGCAGCCGTGCCGCCATCCGGCACGACCGGCGCATCCGCCTCGATCCGCGCCATCACGCGCTCGAACGCATCATCCGCCATCGTCTCCGACGCGCTCGCCTCCAAAAGGGCGCCGCCGACGTCTTCGTAAAAACGCACCGTTTGCCGGCTCTCCGGCTTCAGCGCGATGTGGGTCGCCACGAGGAGCGACAACGGCTCGGACAGGTTGCCAGCCGCGTACTCCTGCAGCAGGTCGTCGGGTGCGAGATGCTCCGCCATTTATGCTGTTTCCTCCAGCAACGTCTTCAGTCTCGAAAGCGCGAGTCGGAGCCGCGATTTCACGGTGCCCAGCGGCAAATCCAGCTCCTCGGCGATCGTGCTGTGTGACTTGTCCTCGAAGTATGATAGACGGAGCAGCCGGGCCTGCTCCTCGGGCAGGCGCTCGACGGCCGAGCGCAGCAGTTCCTGGCGTTGGCTCGCCTCGACCTGCTGGTCCGCCGGTTTTTCCGGCTCCGGGACGATCGCGGGGTCATCCGGGTCCAGCTCCGGGCGCTTGTCCCGGCGGATCGCATCGATGCGCTTGTTCCGCGCGATCGTGAAGATCCAGGTGCTAGCCCCGGCCTGACGGCGGTCGTACAGCTGCGCACGACGCCAGACCGTCAGCATGACTTCCTGCGCCAACTCCTCCGCCTGCTGGTCTTCCGCGCCCAGCCGGCGGAGATACGACTTCACACGCGGTGCGAAGTGCGCGAACAACCGCTTGAACGCCCGCCGGTCGGGACCGGCGGCGAGTGCGTCCAGCAGGTCGGCGGCCAGGGTGGGCGTCAATTCGCCCGTGTCGTCGGCTTTTGGGTCCATACCGTTTTGTACGAGCCCACCGACCGACGCCACAACCCAAGACCGGGCAGACTTGTTGACCGCGTGGTCGTCGCTGGCGTAGTCGAGATCCATTCGGCTGCGTCCCGTTCGCTACGTCTGTTCCTCGCTACGCCGGCTGCGACCGGCCGGATCAGTCGGGACGACAGTTTTTTGACGCGGCGCACACGTTTTCGTGAGCCCGGGCCGCCTGCGGCGATGACGCGCCCTCGCGCGCGCCCCGCGGTGATCCGGCCTTGTTTGCCACGCGTATTGAAGGCAAAAGCAAAGACGGTGTCTTCGAACGGCCCCGCACAGACGCGCGGGTCGTCTTCGAAGCCGACCCACCGACCTTTCCCATCCAGGCTGGAGTTGGAATGCACATCGCCGTCGTCGGAAGCGGGATCGCCGGTCTCGGCGCGGCCTGGGCGCTCTCACGCAGCCACGACGTCAGCGTCTTCGAGGCCGAGCCGCGCTTGGGCGGACATGCCAACACGATGGACGTGACCTGGCCGGACGGCACGACCACGGCCGTCGACACGGGCTTCATCGTCTACAATCCGCGCAACTACCCGCACCTGATCCGGCTGTTCGACCGGCTGGGCGTGCCGACGGAAGACTCCGACATGTCGTTCGGAGTGTCGCTCGGCGGCGGACGGCTGGAATACGCTGGCAGCCCGCGCGGCCTGGTGGCGCAGCCGTCGAACGTGCTGAAACCGTCCTACTGGGCGATGGTCCGCCAGATCCTGCGCTTCTACAAGGAAGCCCCGGCCCTGCTCGCGCTCGACCCGGAAGATCCGGCCGCAATGCAGTCCCTGGGCGACTACCTGCGCGACCACGGCTATGGCGCCAGCTTCACCTACAACCATCTGCTGCCGATGGCCGCCGCGATCTGGTCCTGCCCGGTCGACGCGGTGATGAAGTTCCCGGTGCGCAGCTTCGTTCAGTTCCTGGACAACCACGGCCTGATGCTGATCCGCGGGCGGCCGTGCTGGCGCACCGTGTCCGGCGGCAGCCGGGAATACGTCCGCCGGATCGCGGAGGCGGTCGGCCCCCGCCGCTTTAAGGTCGGCCAGCCGGTGCGGCTGCTGACGCGCGACGAGAGCGGCGTTACCGTGACCACCGACGCCGGGCCGGAGCGCTTCGACCAGGTCGTGCTCGCCACGCACGGCGACCAGGCGCTCGCCATCCTGGGCGACGACGCCACCGACGCCGAGCGGCGAACGCTGGGCGCATTCACTTACGAATCCAACCGCACCTACTTGCACGGGGACAGCGCGCTGATGCCGCGCCGCCGGGCGGTCTGGTCGTCCTGGAACTACATCGGCGACGGCGCGCAGGACTCGGACGCCAAGGTCTCCGTCACCTACTGGATGAACCGGCTGCAGAACCTGCCGGGCCGCGAACTGTTCGTCTCGCTCAACCCGCTGCAGGCCCCGGCTGCGGAGACGGTACACGCCGAACTTACCTACACCCACCCGATCTTCGACGGGCCCGCCATCGCCGCACAGGGACGGCTGCCCCAAATCCAGGGTGTCAACAACACCTGGTTCTGCGGCAGCTACTGCGGCTACGGCTTCCACGAGGACGGCCTGGAGGCCGGGCTCGCGGTGGCCGCCGCGCTGGGCGCCCCCGCGCCCTGGGC
>CAYRCO010000108.1:8999-9388 GCA_964422775.1 uncultured Rhodovibrio sp. | reverse complement strand
GGCCGATGCCCATGCCCGCGGCGAACAGCATGGCGAACCAGCCGGCGTAGGAGAATTCCGGTTTGGCTTCCGTGCCGCCGATCCGGATCCGTCCCAAGGGCGAGATCATCAGGCCGATGCAGACCACCACGAAGATGTTGCCGGCCAAAAGGAAGAACCAGTCGAACGTCGAGGTGACCGCCGGCCGCAGCCAGCCGAAGAAGGATTCCGCCTGCTCTGGCAGAGCCAGCGTGTAGACCACCATCGCGCAGATCACCAAGCCGGAGATCATGAAGACGGGGTTGTGGATGTCCAGCCCGAACGGGCCGAGCTGTTTCTGGATGTTGTCCGGACCAACAAGTTATTGGTTCTGGACGACAGCACGGTCTCCACCGGGGTTGAGCCCATGT
>CAYRCO010000108.1:0-8989 GCA_964422775.1 uncultured Rhodovibrio sp. | reverse complement strand
CGTCGCTCATGTTGCCTCCTTGTCTACTTATTCTTGTCGTTGGTTTTTCTCACGTCTGTTCGTTGCATGTCCCGCGTCTGGGACTGTGCGCGGGTGGTGGCCCGCGCGGGAACTGGGTGGTCTAGCGGACCACGAACACCGACACGTCGGCGTGCAGCGCGACGCTGCCTGCATTGGATTCGAAGATGTGTTCCCGAACGCCGGGAATGTGCGATGCCATCACGACCAGATCGCAGCCCTGCTCGTGGGCGGCTTTGATCAGCTTCTTGCCCAGGTCGGCGACCGGATCGGGATCGACGATCGTGTGCGATTCCGCGCTGTGCAGGCCCAGCTTTTCGCTCTCCGACTGGGCGAATGCCTCCAGTTTCTTCGAAAACTCGTCCGGGGTATGAGCAACCGAGGTTGGTGTCGACGCGGTCACGGCGGTGTAGCAGACGGGAATGCCGTACTGCTTGGAGAGATCCGCCGCGGTGGTGAGCGCCTTCTCCAACCGGTCGGTGTGCTCAAGGTCCACCGGGATCATGATTTTGCTGTACATGATAAGCCCCTCTTATCCGGCGGGGTTTTGCTATTCTCGACGAAGCGCGGACGGTATCACGGTGGAAGTCGCACTCAAAGCCATTGATTGCGTATGGAAATGGAACCGAGAATAATCGGGCGAAACTGCCGGGAAAGTCCGACAGGACTGTGGAAAAACCCCCTAGCTATCAACGGACGATTGGGTGATCGCGGACCGATTGACCGGCGATATCCCGCACCGCACAAATATCGTCTTGGTGATTCAGCGCCGTCGACCACCGTTCCCCACGCGGTCCACGGCACGGTGACGCGCGCAGGTTAGTCCCGGCGCGTGTGTACGTCGGCCGGTGGCATCCGCCCTTCGGCGACCGCGTGGCAGCGAACCTGGCCGCCGCCATCGATGTCCAGCGCCGCCGGCACCTCGCGCTGGCAGCGGTCGCCGTCGGCGAACGGGCAGCGCGGGTGGAAGTGGCAGCCGGACGGCGGGTCGATCGGGCTCGGCACTTCGCCGCCCACGGGCGTGCGTTCGCGCCCGCTCATCTCCAGATCGGGGATCGCCTCCAGCAGCATCCGGGTATAGGGGTGCTGCGGACGGGTGAACAGTTCGTGCGCCGGCGCCCACTCGACCAATCGGCCCAGGTACATCACGCCGACGTAATCCGAGATGTGATAGACCACGGCGAGGTCGTGGCTGATGAACAGGTAGGTCAGCCCCAGTTCGCGCTGCAGGCGCTTCATCAGGTTGAGGATTTGCGCCTGCACCGACACGTCGAGCGCGCTCGTCGGTTCGTCGCACACCAGGAAGTCCGGCTCGCTCGCGAGCGCCCGGGCGATCGAGATGCGCTGGCGCTGCCCGCCGGAGAATTCGTGCGGGAACTTCTCGCCGTCGGCGGCCGACAGCCCGACCAGTTCCAACAGTTCGCCGACCCGCGCGCGGGTCTCCGACTCGTCGCGCGTCAGGCCGTGCACGCGGATCGGCTCGGCGATGATGGTGCGCACCCGCCAGCGCGGGTTCAGGCTGGCGTAGGGATCCTGGAAGATCATCGCCCAGCGCCGGCGCAAGGGCGCCATCTGCCGGCGGCTGCGGATGCTCGCCAGATCGGTGCCGTCGAACGTGACCGAACCGCGCGTCGGCCGGTACAGGCCGACGACCACGCGCGCCACGGTCGACTTGCCGGAGCCCGACTCGCCGACCAGCGAAAAGGTGGTGCCGCGCGGGATGTCGAAGCCGACGTCGTCGATCGCCTGCACGAACGCCTGCGGCTGGCCCTGCAGCACGCGGTTCAGCAACGGCGGGGAGACGTCGAAGGTCTTGGCAAGATCGCGGACCTGGAGCAGCGGGCGCTCAGTCATGCCGGTCTCCCGGCTCGGGCGGGGCCGCGTGCTCGGGCGCGTGCAGCCAGCAGGCCGCCCGCGTGTCGCCGAGCTGTATCAGGTCCGGCCGTTCCCGCCGGCAGCGGTCGAACGCCTGTGGACATCGCGGGTGGAAGGCGCAGCCGCTTGGGATCTGCGAGAGCCGGGGCATGGTGCCCTGGATCTGGACGAGATCCTCAGTGCGCCCGCCGATCTTCGGGATCGCGCCCATCAGCCCCTCGGTATAGGGGTGTTTGGCGTTCTGCACGACCTCGCGCACCGGGCCGACCTCGACGATCCGCCCGGCGTACATTACCGCCACGCGATCCGCCGTCTCGGCGATCACGCCCATGTCGTGGGTGATCAGCATGACGCTGGTGCCGTGGTCGCGGCACAGGCGCTTGAGCAATTGGATGATCTGGGCCTGTATGGAGACGTCGAGCGCGGTCGTGGGCTCGTCGGCGATCACCAGCCGCGGCTCCGCGCAGAGCGCGAGTGCGATCACCACCCGCTGGCGCATGCCGCCGGAGAAGTGGTGCGGGTACTGGTCGATCCGCTGCTCGGGCGCGGGGATGCCGACTTCACTCAACAGCTCGAGCGCGCGGTGGCGCGCCTGGGCTTCGGTGCGGTCGGTGTGGGTGCGGATCGTCTCGGTCAGGTGGAAGCCCACCGTGTAGAGCGGGTTCAGCGAAGTCAGCGGGTCCTGGAAGATCATGCCGATCCGGTCGCCGCGGATCCGGCGCAGCTTTTCGTGCGGCAGGTTGTCGATCCGCTGGCCTTCGAGCTCCACCCGGCCCCCGGCGATCCGGCCCGGCGGCTCCAGCAGGCCGATCACGGCGGTGCCGGTCATCGACTTGCCGGCGCCGGACTCGCCGACCACGCCCAGCACCTCGCCGGCCTCGATCCGAAACGAGATGTCGTCGACCGCCCGCAGGGTGCCGCGGCGGCCGGGGAATTCGACGGTCAGGTTGTCGACCTTAAGGACGGGCGGGGCCATGGCTCGCCTAGCGCAGCTTGGGGTTCAGGGCGTCGCGCAGCCAGTCGCCCAGCAGGTTGACGGCCAGCACGAGGATCGCAAGCGCCGCGCCCGGGAACATGGAGATCCACCATTCCCCGGAGAACAGGAAGTCGTTGCCGACCCGGATCATGGTGCCGAGCGACGGCTGGGTCGGGGGCACGCCCACGCCCAGGAACGACAGGGTGGCTTCGGTGATGATCGCGAGCGCGAGCGAGATCGTGGCGATCACCAGCACCGGGCCCAGCACGTTGGGCAGCACGTGGCGGACCACGATCAAGACCGGATGGACGCCGATCACCCGGGCCGCCTGGACGTATTCCTTGTTCTTCTCGACCATGCAGGAGCCGCGCACGGTGCGGGCGTACTGTACCCAGAACGACAGGCCGATCGAGACGATGATGACGGCGAACGCGAGGTTGCCCTCCGCGTCGCTGCCCAGCACGCCGCGCGCCACCCCGTCGATCAAAAGCGCGATCAGGATCGCGGGGAAGGACAGCTGCACCTCCGCCACCCGCATGATCACGGCGTCCACCGTACCGCCCAGGTAGCCGGCGATCAGCCCGAGCGTGACGCCGAGCGCCGCCGCCAGTAGCACCGCGGCGAACCCGACCAAGAGCGAGGCGCGCGCGCCGTAGATGATGGTGGAGAGAATGCCGCGGCCCTGGTCGTCAGTGCCCAGCGGAAAGCGCCAGTCGCCGCCGTCCATCCACACCGGCGGCAGGAAGGAATCCATCAGCGAGATACCGGCGAGGTCGTAGGGGTCGTGCGGCGCTATCCACGGCGCGAACAGCGCGGCCAGGAAGAAGATCGCGGTCACCGCGCCGGCCAGCATGGTGACCTTGGACTGCTTGAAGGAGTGGAAGATATCGCTGTCCAGCCCGCGCGCGATGGCGCCGGCGAGGCCGGGACGATGGATCGGGTCGGTTACGGGGCTGTCCGCGCTCATCGCCTAGTGCCCCGAACTGGTCGCCCGGTCGACGCGCAGGCGCGGGTCGACGGCGTAGTACAAGAGATCGACGATCAGGTTGATCAGAACGAAGAAGAACGCGATCAGGATCAGGTAAGCGGCCATGATCGGGATATCGACGTTCTGGATCGCCTGCAGGAACAACAGCCCCATGCCCGGCCACTGGAACACCGTCTCGGTGATGATCGCGAAGGCGATGATCGAGCCCAGCTGCAAGCCGGTGATGGTGATCACCGGCACCAGCGTGTTCTTCAGCGCATGGCCGAAGTGCACTGCCCGGTCGTTCAGCCCGCGGGCGCGGGCGAACTTGATGTAGTCGGTGCGCAGCACCTCCAGCATCTCCGAGCGGACCAGCCGCATGATTAGGGTCATCTGGAACAGGCCGAGCGTGACCGACGGCATGATCGCCGCCTTCCACCCACTCATGGTCAACAGGCCGGTGGTCCAGAACCCCAAATCCACCGTCGCCCCACGTCCGAACGAGGGCAACCAGCCAAGCCAGACCGAAAAGACGAAGATCATCAGGATGCCGATCAGGAAGGTCGGCAGCGAGATCCCGATCAGCGAGACGGTCAGGAACACCTTGGACAGCCAGGCCTCGCGCCTAAGCGCGGTATAGACGCCCATCGGAATCCCGCAGGCAAGCGCGAACACCGCCGACAGGAAGGCGAGCTCGAGCGTCGCCGGCAGGCGGTCGGCGAACAGCTGGGACACCGGCTTCTTCTGCTGGTAGCTGATCCCGAAGTCGAACTGGACGGCGTTGGCGACGAAGCGGCCGAACTGCACCAGCATTGGATCGTTCAGGCCCAGGCGCTCGCGCAGTTCCTCGCGCTGCTCGGAACTGGTCTCCACGCCGACCATCTGATTGATCGGGTCGCCGATGTAGCGGAACATCGAGAAGGCCAGCAGCGCCACCACCAGCATCACCACGATGGACTGCAGCAGCCGGCGAACGACGAACGCGATCACGGGTGTACGGCCGACGGGCGGTGGGCGAGGGGCACGGTTGCGATCCTGGCAGGGCGTCTTAGTAGGCTCCGGGCGGTGACACTGCGCCGCCCGTCAATTCCCCTCCGCGCCTCGGAGGCGGGACTAGAGGAGGAGGGTGCCGCAACGCCGATACCGCGGGCAACCTCCTCTCTCGAGCCCTCTCCTCCAACTGGAGGAGAGGGAACGCATTTCCGGCTGCGGGATGCCGGAGTCGCCGTGCGACCAGTCTACTTCACGTTGACGTAGTAGAGCAGCATCTTGTTGTCGGGCGACTGCTTGACCTCAACGTCGGTGGAGGCGCCCCAAGCCAGGTACTGCTGGTGCAGCGGGATGTAGCCCCAGTCCTGCTCCAGGATACGGAAGCCCTCGGCGATCAGCTGGTTGCGCTTGGCCTCGTCGGTTTCCACCAGGATCTTTTCGGCGAGCCCGTCGATCTTCGGGTTGCAGTAGCCGCCCAGGTTGAACTTGGTCTGGATCGGGGTCTGGTCGCGGTCCAGGCACATGATCAGGTTGGCGTAGATGTTGTAGCTATCCAGGCTCGAAGGCGTCCAACCCAGCAGATAAAAGCTGGTGTCGTAGCCCAGAACCTTGCCGAAATACTGCGCTTTCGGCTGGGCGTTCAGATCGACGTCCACGCCGACCTTGGCCAGCATCGCAACGACCGCTTGGCAGATCGACTCGTCGTTGACATAGCGGTTGTTCGGGCAGTCCATGCCGACCTGGAAGCCGTCCGGATAGCCGGCGTCGGCGAGCAGCTGCCGGCTCTTTTCGGGATCGTAGCCCGGCCGGTCGAACTGGTCGGAGAGAGCGAACAGGAACGGCGAGATCATCAGCGCCGACGGGTCGGCTTGGCCGCGCATGATCTTCTGCTTGATCGCCTGGATGTCGACCGCGCGGTAGATCGCTTCGCGCACCCGCACGTCCTTGAACGGGTTCTTGCCCTTAACGTTGGAGTACAGAAGCTCGTCGCGCATCTGGTCCATGCCGAGGAAGATCGTGCGCAGTTCCGGACCGGTCAGGGTTTCGGTCTGCGGGTTGGAATCGACCCGGCGCAGGTCCTGCACGGGGATCGGGTAGGCCATGTCGACCTCGCCCGACAGCAGGGCGGCGACGCGCGTGGAATCCTGACCGATCGGGGTGAACACGACCCGGTCCAGGTTGTGCTGCGGGGTGTCCCACCAATCCGCGTTGCGGACCAGCACGGTCCGGACGTCGGTCTCCCGGCTCTCGACCTTGAACGGGCCGGTGCCGTTGGCATTGAACGCGGCGTAATTGTCGGCGTCGGTGGTGACGTCGCTCGGCTCGACGGCGTCGTTCGCTTCCGCCCACTCCTTGTCCATGATGAACACGTCCTGCCATTCGTAATGCAGGATCGGGTTGGGCTGGGCGGTCTTAAAGTCGACCGTGTAGTCGTCGACCTTGATGATCTCCGTGTTGGGCGCGATCTTCGAGCCCATGTCCGAGCCGTCCATCTGGATGCGCTGGAAGGTGAAGACCACATCGTCGGCGGTGAAGGCGTTGCCGTTGTGGAAGGTCACCCCTTCGCGTAGATAGAAGCGCCAGTGGGTCGGGCTCAGCAGCTCCCAGTCGGTCGCCAGCGCGGGCTCGATGTCGAGTTCGGTGTCGCGCCGGATCAGTCCCTCGTAAATGTTGGAGTGGAAGCCGATCGTGAAGGTCTCGTTCAGCGCGTGCGGATCGAGCGATTGCGCGTCGCCCTGGAAGGCGTAGCGGAAGGTCTCCGCCTGTACCGGCCCGGCGAGCGCAAGCCCGGCGGTGACGGCGACAGCCGCCGCAAACCCGGTTTTCAAACTGTTCACGTGTGATCTCCCGACGTTGAAGTAGGCACGCCCCCAACGTCCGGGCGGATATCGGGGGGCGACTTTCGCTGGATCGTTCCGGTGGGCGGCGCAAGCCCTATAACGGCGGCGCCGCGCCGGTTAGCCGTCCTGTTCCCGTTTTGACGGCGGCTCAAACTGGCTGGTCGGGCCGCACGGAATCGCATCAAATTAAGCGAACCGGAGAATTGAAACAAGCGATGCTTGTCGTCTGCCCATATCCGTAAATGAAAAATTCAGCCATGGATCGCAAAATTCGGTTTACGATGGTGCCCGCTGGAAAGCTTTTGATTGAAACAAACGCGGTCACCGTTGCGCGTCGGTTATCCGTCAAACGCCGGCCGCGCGACACTTCCCGTGCGAGGGCTGAGGTCAGAAATTATCATCTGGATATATGTTAAGATGCGGCAGACCGACTTTGAGCACTTGCCTGCCTCTGAACTGCCGGATCCGGTCTTGCAGCGCCTCTACGCGTACTGGGCATCGCTCCGCGGCCCGCGCGACGCCCCCTCGCGTGCCCAGATCGATCCGGTCGATATTCCGCGCGATATTCTGCCCGACCTGCTGCTGACCGAAGTGCTTCGCCCGGACGGCGGCCGGCGCTACCGGTTCCGGCTGGTCGGATCGCGGGTGGCGGAACTGGCCGGGCGCGACCCCTCCCGCCAGTATCTGGACGAGGTTTTGCCAACCGCCTTCGGCTACCGCGATTATATCGTCCGCCTGTACGACGCGATCGACGACATCCGCCGGCCGCTTTATTCGCGCAGCCGCTACATCACGTTCGACACCAGTCAGGCGCCGGAGCGCGAGACGCACCGGCTGATGCTGCCGCTTATGGATGACTCAGGGCAGATCACCCACGTGCTCGCCGCGCAAGTGTTCCACGTCCACCGCGGCGTGACCCAGAAGCCGTTCCTGTCCCCGGACGAAGTGGTCTATGGCGACACCCGGGTGGTCCAGCCGGATGATCCGGAATCTGCGCGCCAAAACGCGCGGTAACGGCGTCAATAATCCCAGTGGAATTGCACGCCGACGCTGCTGCCGCCGGAGACGCCGGCGGCGCTCTCCACCTTGATGTTGTCGGTGATGTCGATTTCCACCTTCACTTTGGAGGAAGCCGCGCCCGCGCCCTGTTCTACGCCAACGAACACGTCCTCGGTGACGTACTTGCCCGCTTCCACGGTCGGTCCCGTGTCGGCGTCGCCACCGAGTTGCAGGACGTCGACCCCGACGAAGTTCCGCAGACGGTCGATCACCCCCGGACCGCCGCCGCTAAACGACAGCTGTGCGACCGCAGCGGCCAGCTGCGCGCTCTCCACCGGACCGAGTTCGCCCGGCGTCTTGCCGAACAGCAGGCGGGAGAGCACCTGCTCCTGAGGCAGCTGCGGCACCGAGCTCAGTTCGAAGCTGGGCTTGGTGGCGGTGCCCTTGACCAGCACGATCGCGGTCAGATCCGGGCTCTCGTTGACCGCCCGGATGTCCAGGCGCGGGTTGATCTCCCGCCCGCCCGAGAAGGCGACCTGACCGCGCTCCAACGCGAACGTCTTGTTCAAGAGCGCGACCCGGCCCCGCACCGCCTGCAGCTGGCCGCGCACGATCGGCTGGCTCGCCGAGCCGGTGACCAGCAGGTTGCCCTGCCATTCGCTGTCCAGGCCGTTGCCGCGCACGAACGTCTGGCCCGGCACGTCGATCGCGATATCCAGTTCTGCGCGGCTGGGTTCTTGCTCCGGCGCGGTGGGCTGGCCCGACTCGGCGGCCTCGGCTTCCGCCTGGCGGCGTTCGCGCAGCTCCTGTTCGCTTACGACCTGCAGGTCGGCGACCTCGGGCGGCAGGTTGTCCGGGATCCGCGCTTCGGCCTGATTCACCGTGATCACGCCGGCGATCAGCATGTCCTGCAGGGTGCCGGTGACTTCCATGTCGACGTCGGCGTCCGCTACCAGGAAGTCGAGCCGGGCGAGCTTGGCGCTGCGGGCGTCGATCTTGACGTCGATCTTGGACGGCGAGCCGGGGCGCGGCAGGTCCAGGCCGCCGCTTATGTCGATCGTGCCGTCCCCGCCGTCCTTGGCGGTGAAGCCCGCGACCTCGACCCGCTGGCCGGTGGCGCGCACCGTGGCGACGAGCTCGGTCAGCAGGGTGCCGGTGTCCAGGTTTTCGTAGCGGGCGTCCTCGAGCCGCGCTTCCCCGGAAAGATCCGGGTCGTCCGGCGTACCGGCCAGCTGGAAGTCCAGGGTGGCCTCGCCGGTCAGGCGGTGGCCGGTCGCGGGCACCAGCGGCATCAGCGGGGCGACATCCCCGGTCCAGGTGACC
>CAYRCO010000107.1:4627-9398 GCA_964422775.1 uncultured Rhodovibrio sp. | reverse complement strand
CCGCGCCGCGGTTGAGGTCGTGGACCATTTTCAGGCCCCGCAGGGTAAGGTCCCGGTCGACGTGGTGGATCGCCGCCGTCTCCGCTTCGAACAAGGGGGCCAGGCCGCCCGTCGCGATCACGGTCAGGGTCTGACCGTAGTCGCGTTCGATGCGCGCCAGAAGCCCTTCGATCAGGCCGACGTAGCCCCAGAACACGCCCGAGCGCATCGCGGTGACGGTATCCTTGCCGATCGGCGACGGCGGCTTTTCCACGCCCACCCGCGGCAGCTTGGCCGCGGCGTTGGTGAGCGCGTCCATGGAGCCGTGGATGCCGGGCGAGATCGTGCCGCCCTCGTACGCGCCGTCGGCGCCCACCACGTCGATCGTGGTCGCCGTGCCGAAGTCCACGATCGCCAGCGGGCCGCCGAAGCTGGCGTGCGCGGCGAGCGCGTTGACCAGCCGGTCGGCCCCGACCTGATCCGGGCGATCCAGGTCCACCCGGACCCCGGTTATCACACCGGGCTCGCCCACGACCAGCGGCGTGCCGTTGAAGTAGCGTGTGCACAGCGTCTTGAGCGCGTAGTTCGCCTGCGGCACCACGTTGGCGAGCACGCTTGCGCTAATGTCCGCGGGCTTCAGCCCGTCGAGCGCCATCAGCTGGCTGAGCCAGACCGCGTACTCGTCGGCCGTGCGCCGGGCGTCCGTGGACGCGCGCCAGCGGCCGACGATGCGCTCGCCGTCATAGACGGCGAAGACGGCGTTGGTGTTCCCGGAATCGATCACCAGCAGCATGGCGCCTAATCCGCTCCGCCGCCCGACGCCTCGTCGGGCTGCCCGAAGAAGACGTCGCCCACGCTCAGGCGTTCGCGCCCGTGCTGGGTGTCGATCACCAGGCCGCCGGCCTCGTCCATGTCCTGGAAGGTGCCATGCACCTCGCGGTTCGGCAGGCGCACGCGCAACTGCTGTCCCGGCGTATGGGCGTAGGCGAGCCACTGCCGGCGCAACGGCGCGAAGCCGTCGTCGACCCAGCGGTTGACCCAGGTCAGGAAGTGCTTGGCCCAGGGCTCCAGCAGGTCCGCGGCCGTGACCCCGCGCCCGGCGCTCTCCCAGTGGAGCGCGGTCGCCGGGAAGGCGGTGTCGTCAGGCGCATCGGCGATGTTGACGCCCAGGCCCAGCAACAGTGCCCGAAAGCTGCCGTCGCTGTCGATCACCGTTTCCAGCAGGATTCCGGCGACCTTGCGGTCGTTGACCAGCACGTCGTTCGGCCACTTCAGCCGCACCTCGGTCAGCGGCGGCATCAGATGGCCCAGCGCGTCGACCAGCGCCAGGGCGGCGGCGAAGCCGAGTTGCGCGGCCTCCCCGATCTCGCAGTCCGGGCGCAGGATGGCTGTAACGTACAGGTTGCCGCGCGGGCTGGTCCAGCTGCGGCCGCGCCGGCCGCGTCCGGCGGTCTGCTCCTGCGCCCAGACCAGCGTGCCGTCTTCGGCGTCGTCCGCCAGGACCAGCCGGCGCGCCTCGTCGTTCGTGCTGGGCAACGCATCGTAGGCGCGCAGCCGATAGGCCGGCGGCAGCTTGGGTGTGCGCGCCGTCTCGTTCATCCAGCCGCCAGCAGGGACGCCGCCGCGGCTTCCGCGCCGGAGACGATCGGCGACGGGAAGACGAAGAACAGCAGGGTGATTGCACCGGCCGCGCCCATGATCAGGTTCATCTCACGACCGAACGGCTGGTCGAAGCTCTCCGCCGGCTCGTCGAAGTACATCAGCTTGACGATCCGCAGGTAGTAGAACGCGCCGACCACGCTGGACAGCACGCCGACCACGGCGAGCGTGTAGAGCTGCGCCTCGATCGCGGCCAGGAAGACGTACAGCTTGGAGAAGAAGCCGGCGAGCGGCGGGATTCCGGCCATGGAGAACATGAAGATGCCCATCGCCAGCGCCATCAGCGGATGCGTCCGGCTCAACCCGCGCAGGTCGTCGATGTTTTCCACCATCCGGTCCTTCTGGCGCATGCACAGGATGACCGCGAAGGTGCCGAGGTTCATGAACAGGTAGATCGCCATGTAGACCGCGAGGCCGCGCACCCCGGCCTCGGTCCCGGCGGCGAGCCCGATCAGCGCGTAACCGACGTGGCCGATCGAGGAGTAGGCCATCAGCCGCTTGATGTTGGTCTGGCTGATCGCGGCCAGCGCGCCCAGCACCATCGACAACAGCGAGATCGCGACGACCACCTGCTGCCACTGCGCCACCAGCTCGGCGAACGGCCCCATCAGGACCCGGACGAACAGCGCCATCGCGGCGATCTTGGGGGCGCTGGCGAAGAACGCGGTGACCGGCGTGGGCGCGCCTTCGTAGACGTCCGGGGTCCACATGTGGAACGGCACGCCGCCGACCTTGAACGCCAGGCCCGCGATGACGAACACCACGCCCACGATCAGCCCGACCGACGGCGCCTCGCCCGCCTGCGCGGCCCGCTGCAGGATCTCTGCCAGGGTGTTGAAGTTGGTGGTGCCGGCGAAGCCGTACACAAGCGAGCTGCCGTAGAGCAGCATGCCCGAGGAGAGCGCGCCCAGGACGAAGTACTTCAGGCCAGACTCGGTCGAGCGCAGCG
Organism: uncultured Rhodovibrio sp.; assembly: GCA_964422775.1. GTDB lineage: Bacteria > Pseudomonadota > Alphaproteobacteria > Kiloniellales > Rhodovibrionaceae > Rhodovibrio. The sequence goes on along the minus strand of CAYRCO010000107.1, from coordinate 6,811 downwards.
TGTCGCGCCGGAAGGCGGCGATCACGTAGAGGCTCAGGCTCTGCAGTTCCAGGCCGATATAGAGGCTGATCAGGTCGTTCGCCGAGACCATCATCATCATGCCGACGGTGGCGAACAGCATCAGCACCGGGAACTCGAAGCGGGACATGTTCTCCCGTTCGATGAACCGCCAGGCCATGATCAGGCTGACCGAGGAGCCGACCAGGATCAGCCCCTTCATGAAGTTGCCGAAGCCGTCGCGCACGAACAGCCCGTCGAACGCCAAGGCGCGCGCGGTCGGCTGCATCCAGACCAGCGCGAAGGTGATCACGGTCGCGACCGCGGCCAGCGACAGCACCAGCCCGGTCGGGTTGCCCTGCTTGAACACGCCCAGCATCAGCAGTGCCATGGCGCTTAGCAGCAGGAACAGCTCCGGAGCGATCGTGGCCAGATCGTAGGTCATGTGCGCGTAAAGCCTCTCGCCTGGATGCGGACGGTCACTTGCCGGACCAGAGGGTGGCCAGGCTGGGCGTGTCGGTGTCCGCCAGGGCCTGTTGGTAGTTGGTGATCAGGTTGTCGACGCTGGCGCTCATCACGTCCAGGAAGCTGACCGGGTAGATGCCCATCCACAGCACCAGCACGACCAGCGGGGCGAACACCGCCTGCTCCCGCCAAGTCAGATCTTTGATCTTCATCAGGCTTTCTTTGGTCAGCTTGCCGAACACCACCCGGCGGTAGAGCACCAGCATGTAGGCCGCGCCCAGGATCATGCCGGTCGCGACCAGCAGCGCCACCCAGGTGTTCACCTGGAAGGCGCCGACGATCACCAGGAACTCGCCGATGAAGCCGCTGGTGCCCGGCAGACCGACGCTCGCCAGCATGAACAGCATGAACAACAGCGCGTAGTTGGGCATCCGGTGGACCAGCCCGCCGTAGGCGTCGATCCGGCGGGTGTGGATACGGTCGTAGATCACGCCCACGATCAGGAACAGCGCCGCCGAGACAACGCCGTGGGAGAGCATCTGGAAGATCGCCCCCTCCATACCCTGCTGGGTCAGGGTGAAGATGCCGGCGGTCACGTAGCCCATGTGCGCGACCGAGGAGTAGGCGATCAGCTTCTTCATGTCCTCCTGCGCCAGCGCGACCAGGGAGGTGTAGATGATCGCCACCACCGACAGCGCGAAGATCAGCGGCGCGAACAGCGCCGTCGCCTCTGGCAGCATCGGCACGGAGAAGCGCAGGAAGCCGTAGGCGCCCATCTTCAAGAGCACGCCCGCCAGGATCACGGAGCCGGCGGTCGGCGCCTCAACGTGGGCGTCGGGCAGCCAGGTGTGCACCGGCCACATCGGCACCTTGACCGCGAACGAGGCGAAGAAGGCGAGCCACAGCCAGAACTGCATTTCCGGCGGGATGCCGGCGCCGGCCAGCAGGGTCGGAATGTCGGTCGTGCCGGTCTGGAAATAGATCGCCAGCATCGCCAGCAGCATCAACACCGAGCCGGCGAGCGTGAACAGGAAGAACTTGAACGCCGAGTAGACGCGCCGCTGGCCGCCCCAGACGCCGATGATCAGGAACATCGGGATCAGCACGCCCTCGAAGAACATGTAGAAGAGCACGAAGTCGAGGGCGCAGAACATCCCGACCATGAGCGTTTCCAGCACCAGGAAGGCGATCATGTATTCCTTCACGCGGTGCTGGATCGCCTCCCAGGAGGCGAGCACGCAGATCGGGGTCAGCAGCGTGGCCAGCAGGACGAACATCATCGAGATGCCGTCCACGCCCATGTGGTAGGTGATCCCGAAGGTCGGGATCCAGGGCGCCTCCTCGACGAACTGGAAGGCCGCCGTGCCGCGGTCGAAGCCGAACCAGACGAACAGCGACAGGACGAAGGTGATCAGCGAGGTCCACAGCGCCACGTAGCGGGCGTTGCGCGCGACCACCTCCGGTTCGCCGCGGATCATCAGGATGAAGCCCGCGCCCACCAGCGGCAGAAACGTGACGAGCGAGAGCAGTGGCCAGCCGTGCATCGCGCTTATCCGATCTGCGTGACGAGGTACCAGGTGACGAAGACCACCACGCCCGCGAGCATCACGAACGCGTAGTGGTAGAGATAGCCGGTCTGCAGCCGGCTGGTCCGCCGGGACAGCAGCCCGGTCAGCGCCGAAATGCCGTCAGGCCCGTAGCCGTCGATCACCGCGCCGTCAC
>CAYRCO010000107.1:0-4617 GCA_964422775.1 uncultured Rhodovibrio sp. | reverse complement strand
ACCGCCCTTCCAGAAGAAGTTGCCGAGCACGCCGGCGGGCCGGACGAACAGGAAGTTGTACAGCTCGTCGAAGTACCACTTGTTGTAGACGAACTGGTAGACCGGCTTGATCGACGCGACCACGCGCCCCGGCAGCTCCGGCCGGGCGATGTACATCAGGTAGGCGAGCCCGATCCCGGAGACCGCCATCAACAGCGGCAGTAGCTTGACCCAGAGCGGCACGTTGTGCGCGGCGTGGATCACGTCGTGATCGCTCTGGACGATGCTCTGCCCCCAGAACGCCAGACGGCTGTCGCCGACGAAGGCGTCGTAGCCGATCCAGCCGGCCAGCACCGCGCCGGCCGACAGCACGACCAGCGGGCCGAGCATGACCCACGGGCTCTCGTGCGCGTGGTCCAGCACCTTTTTCGGCGCCCGGCTCTCGCCGTGGAAGGTCATGAACAGCAGGCGCCAGGAGTAGAAGGCGGTCATGAAGGCCGCCAGGATGCCCATCCAGAAGGCGAACTGCCCGACACCGCTGTGCGCCGCCCAGGCGGCCTCCAGCACGATGTCCTTGGAGAAGAAGCCGGCGAACGGCGGCAGGCCGGCGAGCGCCAGGCTGCCGATCCACATCATCGCGTAGGTGTACGGGATCGTGCGCCAGATGCCGCCCATCTTCCGCATGTCCTGCTCCTCGTGCATGGCGTGGATCACCGAGCCCGCGCCGAGGAACAGCAGCGCCTTGAAGAAGGCGTGCGTCATCAGGTGGAAGATCGCCGCGCCGTAGGCCGAGACGCCGATCGCGAACATCATGTAGCCGAGCTGCGAGCAGGTGGAGTAGGCGATCACCCGCTTGATGTCGTTCTGCGCCATGCCGACGGTGGCGGCGAAGAACGCGGTCGCGCCGCCGACCACCGTGATCACCGCCATCGCGACCGGTGCGTACTCCAGGATCGGGGAGACGCGGCACAGCATGAAGATGCCGGCGGTCACCATGGTCGCGGCGTGGATCAGGGCGGACACCGGCGTCGGGCCCTCCATGGCATCCGGCAGCCAGGTGTGCAGGCCGAGCTGCGCGGATTTCCCCATCGCGCCGATGAACAGCAGGATGCCGACGACGTCGAGCGCGCTCGCCTGCATGCCGAGGAAGGTGATCGAGCTCTCCGCCACGTCCGGGGCGGCGGCGAACGCGCCGTCGAAGGTCGCCGCACCGGTCAGGAAGAACACCGCGGCGATGCCGAGCGCGAAGCCGACGTCGCCCACGCGGTTGACCAGGAACGCCTTGATTGCCGCGGCGTTGGCGCTCGGCCGGTCGTACCAGAAGCCGATCAGCAGGTAGGAGGCGACGCCGACCCCTTCCCAGCCGAAGAACAGCTGCACGAAGTTGTCCGCCGTCGCCAGCATCAGCATGAAGAAGGTGAACAGCGACAGGTAGGCGAAGAAGCGCGGCTTGGAGGGGTCGTGCTCCATGTAGCCGACCGAATAGACGTGCACCATCGCCGAGACGATGGTCACCACCGCCAGCATGACCGCGCTCAGCGTGTCCATGCGTAGCGCCCAGCTGAGCTCGAAGCTGCCGGAATCGATCCAGGTGAACAGCTCCGTCGTGCGCGCGTTGCCGGCGACCGCGACGTCGAAGAACACGATCACGCTCAACAGCGCGGACAGCAGCATGGGCCCGATGGTCGCGATCTGGGCCCCGCGGTCGCCCAGCTGGCGGGCGAACAGACCGGCGAGAATGGCCCCGATCAGCGGCAGGAAGACGGCGACGACCTCCATGTCTGCCCTAGCCCTTCATCATGTTGATGTCTTCCACCGCGATCGAACCGCGGTTGCGGAAGTAGATCACCAGGATCGCCAGACCGATCGCCGCCTCGGCGGCGGCCACGGTGAGCACGAACATCGCGAACACCTGCCCGACCAGGTCGTTCAGATGGGTCGAGAAGGCGACCAGATTGATGTTCACCGCCAGCAGCATCAGCTCGATCGACATCAGGATGACGATCACGTTCTTGCGGTTCAGGAAGATCCCGAAGATGCCCAGCGTGAACAGGATCGCCGCCACGCTGAGGTAGTGCGACAGACCGATCTCCAGCATTAGACGCCGCTCCCCGACTGCACCTTCTTGACCTCGACCGATTCGTCGCGTGTGCGGAAGGACTGCTCACGCAGGTTCTGCCGGCGTACCCCTGTACGCGTACGCAGCGTCAGCACGATCGCGCCGACCATCGCCACCAGCAGCACGATGCCGGAGGCCTGAAACAGGTAGACGTACTTGGTGTAGAGCACGTTGCCGAGCGCGGCGGTGTTCGACACCTCCTCCGGCGGCGGGGTGGGCACCTGGGCGACCTGCGCGGCCTCCGGGGATATCGCCCAGCCGCCCAGCACCATAAGCAGCTCGACCAAGAGGATCAGGCCCACGGTCGCGCCGATCGGCAGGTACTGCAGGAAGCCCTGGCGCATCTCGGCGACGTTGATGTTCAGCATCATCACGACGAACAGGAACAAGACCGTGACCGCGCCCAGGTAGACCACCACCAGGATCATGCCCAGGAACTCCGCGCCCATCAGCACGAACAGCCCGGCGGCGTTGAAGAACGCCAGGATCAGGAACAGCACCGAATGCACCGGGTTGCGCGAGGAAATCACCATCACGGCGGAGGCGATGGTAACCGCCGAGAAGAGGTAGAAGCAGAGCGCCTGTATGACCATGAGCGTGTCTTCTGAACCGAGTCTCTGGAGCGGAACGCCCGATAGCGGGCCGTCCGCGTCGGTGGCGGTGTCTTCTAGCGCGCGCGCCCCGTCCGCGTCACGCGCTGTGGGCAGGTTTGAACCGGCTGCGGACATGATCCCCCGTGCAGCCGGTGCGTGTTCGGGCAAGATGCTGGAAGGTGGAGCCACCTTCCAGCATCTTGCCCGACCCTCAAGAAGTTAGAGCAAAATGCCCGATGAAAGCCGGTTCGGCTTTCATCGATTTTGCTCTAGTCCTTGATACGTCTGCGCCGGCCCGCGAGGGGCCGGCGCGATGTCCCGCGACCCGGTCGGGTCAGCGGTAGGGTGCGTCCAGCGTCAGGCGCTGGGCGATCTCCTGTTCCCAGCGGTCGCCGTTCTGGAGCAGTTTCTCCTTGTTGTAAAACAGCTCCTCGCGGGTCTCCGCGGCGAACTCGAAGTTCGGCCCCTCGACGATCGCATCCACCGGGCAGGCTTCCTCGCACAGCCCGCAATAGATGCATTTCGTCATGTCGATGTCGTAGCGCGTCGTGCGGCGGCTGCCGTCCTCGCGCGGCTCGGCCTCGATGGTGATGGCGAGCGCCGGGCAGATCGCCTCGCACAGCTTGCAGGCGATGCAGCGCTCCTCGCCGTTGGGGTAGCGGCGCAGCGCGTGCTCGCCGCGGAAGCGCGGGGAGATCACGCCCTTCTCGTAGGGGTAGTTCAGCGTGACCTTGGGCTTGAGCATGTAGCTGAGGGTCTTGCTCAAACCCGACATCAGCTCCCAGAGGAGCCAGGATCGCGCGAACCGGTCGAGCGTTGCCATGGCGTCTTCAACCTCGTCAGTTGGCCTCGCCGGCGGCCGGCCCGCCTTTGCGCGGGGCGACCTGCCGGACGACGCGGCGGCGCCTACCATAGTCAGGCGGCCCGCCCGTGCAAGGGGCGTGTCGCCGCGCCCGACCGGCTGCATGAGCCGGCGGGCGCGGCCACGCCCGGATTACTGCGGCAGCAGGTCGAAGGTGACCAGCACGCCGGCGGTCAGCACGACCCAGCCGAGCGACACCGGCAGGAACACCTTCCAGCCCAGGCGCATCAACTGGTCGTAGCGGTAGCGCGGCAGCGTCGCGCGCACCCAGATGAACAGGAACAGGACGGCGGCGATCTTCAGCGCCAGCCAGATCTCCCCCGGCACCCAGGTGAACGGCGGGATCCACAGCGGCGGCATCCAGCCGCCCAGGAACAGGACGGCCGTGATCGCCGACAACAGGATCATGTTCGCGTATTCGCCCAGGAAGAACAGGGCGAAGGTCATCGAGGAGTACTCGACGAAGTAACCCGCGACGAGCTCCGACTCGCCCTCCGGCAGGTCGAAGGGCGTGCGGTTCGTCTCCGCCAGGATGGAGACGAAGAAAACCACGAACATCGGCAGCAGCGGAATGATGAACCAGAGGTTCTGCTGCGCCTCCACGATGCCCGTGAGGTTCAGCGTGCCCGCGCACAGCACCACCGAGACGATCACGAAGCCCATCGAGACTTCGTAGGAGACCATCTGCGCGGCCGACCGGCAGGCGCCCAGGAAGGGATACTTCGAGTTCGACGCCCAGCCGGCCATGATGATACCGTAGACGCCCAGCGACGAAACCGCGAACAGGTAGAGCACGCCCACGTTGATGTCGGCGATCACCTGGTTCGGCCCGAACGGGATCACCGCCCAGGCGACCAGGGCCAGAACGAAGGTCACCATCGGCGCCAACAGGAACACGATCCGGTTCGAGCCGGCCGGCAGGATGGTTTCCTTGAACAGCAGCTTGATGCCGTCGGCGAGCGGCTGCAGCAGGCCGAAAGGGCCGACCACGTTGGGCCCGCGGCGCAGCTGCATGCCGGCGATCACCTTACGCTCGGCGTAAGTCAGGTACGCCACCGAGATCA
>CAYRCO010000106.1:5244-9509 GCA_964422775.1 uncultured Rhodovibrio sp. | reverse complement strand
ACGCCAAGCGAGTTCGCGCGCGGCGACCGCGGGGTCTACAACACCCGCACGGAAATCGCCACCCTGACCGGAAACGTTCGAATCACCCGCGGCGAGAACCAGTTGAACGGCGGCTGGGGAGAGGTCAACCTGCGCACCGGTATCAGCCGGCTGCGCGGCGCCCCACCGGACGCCGGCGGCGGCAGCCGCGTCCGGGCGCTGCTGCAGCCGGATTCCGCGCGCGACGTCAGCCCGTCCGACACCGCCCAGTCCGAGGCGCGCGACACCGCCGACGACGGCGCCAGCGCAGGCGCGCCGGACGACGGGGCGAACGAGGGACAGACCGAATGACCACCGACGAACCCGGCAACCGCGGGTCGGGCCTGCGGGAACGGCAAGCCAACGTCACGCCGCTGCGCACCGACCGTTCCGGCGCGCCCGCCGGCAGTAGCGCGCCATCCCCGTCGGCGCGGGCCCAGCAGGAGCAGGAGGAAGGCCGCAACAATCCGCGCGCGATCGCCCGCCACGGCGAGCTGGCCGCGATCAACCTGGGCAAGGCGTTCAAGAAACGGCCGGTGGTGCGGTCGGTCACGCTGTCCGTGCAGCGCGGCGAGGCGGTCGGTCTCTTGGGTCCCAACGGGGCGGGTAAGACGACCTGCTTCTACATGATCACCGGCCTGATAACGCCCGACTACGGCTGGGTGACGATGGACGGCGCGGACGTCACGGACCTGCCGATGTACCGCCGGGCGCGCCTGGGGGTCGGCTATCTGCCGCAGGAAGCCTCGATTTTCCGGGGCCTGACGGTGGAGCAGAACATCTACTCGATCCTCGAAGCCGTGGAGCCGAACCGCAAGCGCCGGCAGACCCGGCTGGAGGATCTGCTGGGCGAGTTCGGTATCTCCCACCTGCGCCGCACCCCGGCCACGGCGCTATCGGGCGGGGAGCGCCGCCGCGTCGAGATCGCGCGCGCGCTCGCCTCCAACCCCTCGTTCATCCTGTTGGACGAACCGCTGGCCGGCATCGACCCGATCGCCGTCGGCGACATCCGCGAGCTAGTCGGCCACTTGAAGCACCGCGGGATCGGCGTCCTGATCACCGACCACAACGTCCGGGAAACGCTGGAAATCGTCGACCGCGCCTACATCATCCACGAAGGGGCGGTACTGATGGAGGGCAAGCCGGCGGAGATCGTCGCGCACGAGGAAGTCCGCCGGGTTTACCTGGGCGAGACCTTCTCGCTCTGAGCCGCTTCGCCGAAGGCAGTACTCCCGGTGCTTGCACCCGCCCCCTAGGCGCGTCCTTCGGGATCGTCTTAAATCGCGGTCAAGGTTCGCCGGCTATGTTTGTTAACCTTGCGGCGGCCTAAGGCGGCGAACCCGGCAGGAACGGTGGACGGTTAATCGACGATGGCGCTGTCCCAGCGTTTAGAGCTCCGCACCAGTCAGTCCCTGGTCATGACCCCGCAGCTGCAGCAGGCGATCAAGCTGCTGCAGCTGAACAACCTGGAACTGGCGAGCTACATCGAACAGGAACTCGAGCAGAACCCGCTGCTCGAGCGCGACGAGCGCGACCGTCCGGAAGCCGACGCCAGCCAGACGGAAAGCCGCCGCGGCGACGAGGACGACCTGGACGACCGCAGCGGCGAACGGGACTGGGACGCCGCGCCCGACAGCTTTGCCGAAGACATGGGCACCGACTGGGCGGCCAGCCCGGGCGCCTCAAGCGCCGCGCCAACGGGTGCCGACGATAGCTTGCCCGGCATCGAGCAGCGCACCGCAACCGCGATCAGCCTGCGTGATCACCTGCTGGAGCAGGTGCATCTGAGCCTGACCGACGCGACCGACCGGGCGATCGCCGAGGCGCTCGTCGACAGCCTGGACGAAGCCGGCTATCTGGCGGTGTCGCTGGACGAACTGGCCGGCCTGCTGGGTGTCGAGTCCGCGCGGATCGAGACCGTGCTTGGCCGTCTGCACGGGTTGGATCCGATCGGCGTATTCGCGCGCGATCTGGCGGAGTGCCTCGCGATCCAACTGCGCGAGCGCGACCGGCTGGACCCGGCGATGCGGACCCTGGTCGCCAACCTTGAACTGGTCGGCCAACGCGACTGGACGCGCCTGAAACGGCTGTGCGGCGTCGACAGCGAAGACCTGACCGACATGCTGGCCGAACTGCGCGCGCTCGATCCGCGCCCGGCGCTCGCCTTCGAGGGCACGCCGGTGCAGACGCTGGTGCCCGATATCCTGATGCGCCAGGGCCGCGCGGGCGGGTGGCACTTGGAACTGAACCCGCAGACACTGCCGCGGGTGCTGGTCAACCGGCGCTACGCCCGCGAGGTCGGCGCCGCGGCCGAGCGCGACAAGCAGACGCGCAGCTTTCTGAACGACCGTCTGCAGTCGGCCAATTGGCTGGTACGTGCCCTGGAGCAGCGCGCCAACACGATCCTGAAGGTGGCCGAGGCGATCGTCAGCCACCAGGACGCCTTCTTCCAGCACGGCGTGGAGCATCTGCGCCCGCTCACCCTGCGGGAGGTCGCCGAGACCATCGAGATGCACGAATCCACTGTCAGCCGGGTGACCGCGAACAAATACATCGCCACCCCGCGCGGCACCTACGAGCTCAAGTATTTCTTTACCGCCACGATCCAGGGTGCCGATGGTGCCAGCCACTCCGCGGAATCGGTGCGGCAACGGATCAAGACGCTGATCGACCAGGAAACGCCGGACGCCGTCCTGTCCGACGACCGGATCGTTGCCATTCTGCGTAACGAGGGTGTGGACATCGCCCGGCGCACGGTAGCCAAATACCGCGATGCGTTGCGCATTCCCTCCTCCACCCAGCGCCGCCGGGAGAAGGCGGCGATCGCCTGACGCCCACGGACGCGCGGGTGTCGGAGAACCGCAAGCCAGCCTGTGCGTTGATCTTCAGACAAAGGTGATCGGCGGGAGGCTGAGAATGCACTTGAACCCGTTGATGGAGGGCGTAGCCTGAGGGGAGCCACAGGCTTGTACGCGAGTTGACACCACGTCCGCCCCTCCATAGGTTCGCGGCCTCCGGCTGGCGGGCGCACGGGGGATGGGCTGCGCCACGGGACGGACGCATCCAGGAAACACGGTCATGCAGCTGTCGGTAAACGGCAGGCACCTCGACATCGGCGACTCGCTGCGCAGCCACATCGAGGAAAGCCTGACGACCATCTTCGGGAAGTACTTCGGCGACGCGATCGACGCGCGGGTGACGATGTCGCAGACCAACCACCTGTATCACGCGCAGGTGAACGTGCACGTCGGTCGCGGCATCCACTTGTCGGCCGAGGCGGAGGCCGACCGCGTCTACGCCGCGTTCGACGCTGCCGCGGAGCGGATCGCCAAGCGGCTGCGCCGGTACAAGCGTCGGCTGCGTGACGAGAAGAAACACGCGCACGCGCCTCTGGACGTTGTCGAAGGCCGGCATTACGTGCTGTCGAACGCCGAAACGGCTTCGGAGCCGGAGGACGACGCGCCGGACTCGGTCGAGATCGACGCCGAGGGCAACGGCGCGGATACGCAGCCGGCGGTGGTCGCGGAGATGACCTACGAGATCCCGAGCCTGAGCGTCAGCGAGGCCGTGATGCGTCTGGATCTGGCGGATGCACCGGCGATGCTGTTCCGCAACGCCGCCCATGGTGGCCTGAACATGATCTACCGCCGCGGCGACGGCAACGTCGGCTGGGTCGATCCGGAAGGAAACACCGTCGCCGCCGGCACGAGCCAGCCCGTGACACCGAACGCACAGGACCCCCGCGGGTGAACCGCGGATCCCGCTGCCCTTTTCACAGCCGTCTTTCAGGGTGATCCGAGGATGGAAGTCACGGATCTAATCCGGCCGCACGCGGTGGTCCCAAACCTGCGGGTCACCAGCAAGAAGCAGGCCCTGCAAGAGTTGTCGCGGCGCGCCGCCGATCTGATCGACCTCCCCGAGCGGCGTATCTTCGATGTCCTCGTGGAGCGCGAGCGGCTTGGCACGACCGGTGTGGGCAACGGCATCGCCATCCCGCACGGTAAGCTTTCCGAGCTGACCGACCTGCAGGCGATGTTCGCCCGCCTGGAGACGCCGGTCGACTTCGAGGCGATCGACGAGCAGCCGGTCGATCTGATTTGCGTCCTGCTGGCCCCCGAGAGTGCCGGCGCCGACCACTTGAAGGCGCTCGCCCGGATCTCTCGCCTGCTGCGCGACCGCAACGTCTGCGAGAAGCTGCGCGGGAGCGACAGCGCGGACGCGATCTACGCGATCCTGACCGAGTCCGC
>CAYRCO010000106.1:0-5144 GCA_964422775.1 uncultured Rhodovibrio sp. | reverse complement strand
TCGTTCACCAGGGCCATCTGCGTGCCGTCCGCGGCATGGATGGCGTAGACATCTTGGCCCTCGTGCGTCGCCGGCTTGACGTAAGCCATGTGGTTCAGACCCCAAGAGGCCAGATCCTGCTGACTGACTTGTTCCTGGTGCGTATGCTTGTGCATCTGGGATCGCTCCTTTCGAAGGCAGCTGTCTCGCGTTTCCCACCTGTTCTGATGTGGCGATCGCGAGGGGCGGAGTGAAGGGCCACCCTGTCAATATCGGTATACGGGGGCCCTGTGGGCGTAGATCAGCCCTGATCCTGCGGCGTCTGGCGGCCAGGTTTGCGTCCGCCGGTCTCGACCTGCCCGTCGCCCTGGCCGCTGCCGCGCGCGTCGGCGCGCTTGGTCCGGCGCGGCGACAGCTCCTCGCGCGACTGCTGGCCGGTCTTGATCTCCACCGTGCGGACCTGCGGCTCCGGCCGCACCCGCTCGAGATCGATGTGCAGCAGGCCGTTGTCCAGGCTCGCGCCCTGCACTTCGATGCCCTCGGAGAGCACGAACGAGCGCTTGAACTGGCGCGAGGCGATCCCGCGGTGCAGATAGACCCGCTCGCTCTCGTCCTCGCTCTGCCGGCCGTGAATGGTTAGCTGCGTGTCCTCCACCCGAACCTCGAGGTCCTCGGGGCGGAAGCCGGCGACCGCCAGCGTGATCCGCAGATGATCTTCATCGACCTGCTCGACGTTGTACGGGGGATAGCCATCGCTGGCCGTCTTCGACACGCGGTCCAGCGCCCGCTCGAAATGGTCGAAGCCCAGCAGAAGCGGGGAGTTGAACACGGATACACGCGACATCTGACACTGGCCTCCTCGCCGCGGAGCAAGGCTTCTCCACATTGTCCGCCACCTAGGGCCCCGAAGCGCTTCGGCGACCGGTGGCGCACGGACCCGCCTTGCGGCATCCGTGCAAATCGCTATTTGGGAACCGGGTGAGCGGCGTTCAAGCGCTGCTGGCGCGCAATCGGGCGCTTTCCCGCCCCTCGTCCATCCCCGCCGGCTTGGCTTAGGATGCGGGGCTCAGAGCGCACGATCATACGCAACAAGACGGAGTGGCGAGACATGGGTCAGTTCGGCGTCGGCCAGGGCATTACACGGGTTGAGGATCAGCGCCTGCTGACCGGGCACGGCAGCTACACCGACGACCTCGAGCGGCTCGACGCCCTGCAGATGGCGGTGGTGCGCAGCCCGCACGCCCACGCCGAGATCGCCGCGATCGACACCGAGGCCGCGCGGACGGCCGAGGGCGTGCACGCCGTCTACACGATCGCCGAATTGGACCAGGCTGGCATTGGCGATATCCCGTGCATGACCCCGATCCAGGGCCGCGACGGCAACCCGCCGGTGATGCCGGGCCATCCGGTGCTCGCGCGCGGCCGGGTGCGCCACGTCGGCGACCCCGTCGCCGTGGTGGTGGCGGAGACCGCCCAGCAGGCGGCCGACGCGGCGGAACTGGTCGACGTCAGCTACCGCGAACTGGACCATGTGATCGGCCTGGAGCAGACGCTGGCCGACGGCGCCCCGCAGATCTGGGAGCAGGCGCCGAACAACCTGTGCCTGGACTTCGGCATCGGCGACGAAGCGGCGGCGGACGATGCCCTGGCCGGTGCCCACCACGTCACCCGGCTGAAACTGGTCAACAACCGGGTGGTGGTCGCCTCGCTGGAGCCGCGGGCGGCGCTCGGCGAATACGACGCGGAGACCGGCACCTACATGCTGACCACCGGCAGCCAGGGCGTGCACGGGCTGCGCAACCAACTGGCCCAGCACATCCTGAAGGTCGATCCGGCGCGTGTGCGCGTCACCACGCCCGATGTCGGCGGCGGCTTCGGCATGAAGATTTTCCTGTACGGCGAACAGGTGGTCGCCCTGCACGCGGCGAAGGAGCTGGGCCGCCCGGTGCGCTGGTCGGGCCAGCGCACCGAGAGCTTCCTGTCAGACGTGCACGGCCGCGACCATGTGAGCGAGGTCCGGATCGGCTTCGACGCCGACGCGCGGATCGTGGGCGTGCGGATCGACACGATCGCCAACCTGGGCGCCTACCTGTCCAACTTCGGCCCCTATGTCGCGACCAGCGCGGGGGCGCGGATGTACCCGGGCGTCTACAACATCCCGGCCCTGTTCGGGCGTACGCGCGCGGTTTTCACCAACACCGTGCCGGTCGACGCCTACCGCGGGGCGGGCCGGCCGGAAGCGGCCTACCTGCTGGAACGTGCGATGGACGTGGCCGCGCGCGAACTCGGCCTGTGTCCGGCGGAGTTGCGCGAACGCAATTTCCTCCGGCCGGACGACCTGCCGCATACGACCGCGACCGGCATGACCTACGACAGCGGCGACTTCGCGCGCATCCAGAAGACCGCCCTGGAGCGCGCGGACGCTGGCAACCTGGAGGCCCGGAAGGCGAAGGCGCGCAAGCGCGGCAAGCTGCGCGGCCTGGGCCACGCCAGCTACATCGAGTGCTGTGCCGGCATCGGCGAGGAGGAGGCCAAGCTGCGCCTGGACACCGACGGCGGGGTCACCCTGTGGGTCGGCACGCAGACCAACGGCCAGGGGCACGCCACAGCCTACGCCCAGCTGATCGCCGACCGCCTGGGGCTGACGCCGGAGCGGATCCGGGTCCGCCAGGGCGACACTTCGGAGCTTGAATTCGGCCGCGGAACCGGCGGCTCGCGTTCGCTCTTGATGGGCGGCGGGGCGACCACGGCCGCGACCGACAAGGCGATCGAGAAGGCGAAGCAGCTGGCCGCCTGGCTGATGGAATGCGCGCCCGGCGACGTCGAGTTCGAGTCCGGAACCTTCACGATCGCCGGCACCGACCGGCAGGTCAGCCTGCAGGCGGTCGCCGAGGCCGCCCAGCGCCCGGACCTGCCGGCGGAACTCGCCGGCGGCGTGGCGGAAACCGCCCGCTACCAGGCCCCGCCGCTCACCTACCCCAACGGCTGCCACGTCTGCGAAGTCGAGATCGACGAGCAGACCTTCGAAGTGGCGATCGTCGCCTACACCATCGTCGACGACGCCGGCACGATCGTGAACCCGCTGATGCTGCGCGGCCAGGTGCACGGCGGCACCGCGCAGGGGATCGGCCAGGCGCTATTGGAGAACACCGCCTACGATGCCGAGTCCGGTCAGCTGATCACCGCCAGCTTCCAGGACTACACCATGCCCCGGGCGGACGATCTGCCCACCTTCGACGTCAGTTTCATCGAGGACATCCCCTGCAAGACCAACCCGATGGGCATCAAGGGCGCGGGCGAAGCGGGCGCGATCGGCGCGCCGCCGGCGGTGATCAACGCGCTCGTGGACGCGCTCCAGCCGTTCGGGGTCACCCACATCGACATGCCGGCGACCCCGCAGCGGATCTTCGAGACGGTTCAGGCCGCCCGACCGGCGGCGGCGGAGTGACGCGGCGCCGCGCCCGCCTATGCCGTGCTCACCTGAGCGCGTCGAGCAGCGCGCCCGGACCCGGCCCGGCCAGCCCGAGCGTGACCGCCAGGCCGGCGAAACCGGTCGCCGGTGCGGTCTCGCTTTCGGCGGTGTAGTCGGCGCTGAGCGCCATGGCCAGCGGCCCGACCTGCCAGCCGTAGGCGGCGGCGGTGGCGGGCGGTGCGGCTTGCGCGCTGCCGATCGTCTCCAGCCGCTGGCTGAGGCTGAAGGTGTGCGGGCCGAAGTCGAGCTCGACACCGGTTTCGTAGCGGCGCGCATGATGACGCGGCCCGCTGACCGCCAGTCGCTCGAACCCGCCGATCGTCCCGAAGCCCGGCACGGCGTAGGTGAGCCCGAGCCGGCCGTGGCCGCCCTGCGTCCAGCTGCGCGCGCCGTCAGGCCGCTCGCCCCACCAACCGATCTCAGTTTCGGTCGACAGGCGCGCGAGGGGGCTGGCGCGAAGGGTAAAGGTGGTGTCCAGCGTGCCGCTGTCGAACGCCGCCAGATCGCCGACGCTGTAGCCGCCCGCGATATCGGCCGCGACCCGGCGTTTCGGCAGCGTCAAAAGGTTCATAAGCCGGCCGTGCAGGCCCACCCGCTGGTCGAACTCTGTCGTCGGCTTACCCGTGCGGGCCGCGCCATAGTGGCCGACCTCGACCGCCACATCGGGGCCCGGGGTCGGGGTGCGCGCGCTAAGCATGCTCGCCAGACCGACTTCCGCGGTACCCGGCTCACCGAACGGGGCCGTCTCGACGACTTGCGGGGCAATCTGCAGGCCCAAGCGGCCGTCGGCAAAACGGATGTCCTCCGCCGCCACCGGCGAGACCGTACCCGAGAGCCCGAGGAAAACTGCCGCGGTTAGCCAAGCGGCCAGCCTGCCCGCGTGGTCGCGACAGCTTATCGACTCGAGGTGCAGCCCGAACACAACCAGCATCCTTCCCGTCGTCTCGCCGCCCAGGCGAATCGGCGGCGATCACACCGACGCGTGTGCCATGCCAGTCGTTAAGATTCGGGAAAAGCAGAGAGTTGAAAATTAACCATGATGTGCCGCATCAAACCGCCGGAGGGGCGGCATCTTGGCCGCCTCAGGTCGCCGCGCCCGCCTCGCGCAGGTGATCCGCGATCCGGCGCGAGAGCTGAGCGAGCGCCCGATCCATGGCCGCCACGGTGGCCTCCGGCCCGTCGCCGCCCGGCGCTTCGGTCACGACCGCCCGGCGGCTTGCCAGTTCCTGCTGACTGCGACCGTCCAGCACCACCCAACGCGCGACCAGCGTGACCGGTCCGTCTGCCGCCCGCTCGAAGCGCACCAGCTCGACCTGCAGTTCGGCGTTGAAGCCGGCGACGCGGCTGGGCAGCTGGACAACGTCCGTCTGCTCCAGCAGCAGGCGCAGGTTCTCCGCCAGAACACGGGTGACGTTGGCGTTCAGCGGCTCCGCCCACTGATGGAAGCTGGACACCTGCAGCTCGTTGTCGACGCCGCGCGTGACCAGCGCCTGTCGGTCCAGGTAGCCTGGAATTTCGACGGGCTCCACGGCCAGGCGCACGGCCCCGCCGGCATCGCGGTCGGCGGACGACTCGATCGGATCCAGCAAGTAGTAGAACGTCGGCGCGGACTCGTTCGGCAAGCCGCACGCCCCCAGCGTGAAGGCGGCGACCGCCAGTGCGGCCAGCGTGCGGACGGCAGGCTTTACGGTCA
>CAYRCO010000105.1:0-9548 GCA_964422775.1 uncultured Rhodovibrio sp. | reverse complement strand
CCAGGGCAAGCGGCGCGCCGGCCCAATCGGTAATGACCCCGCCGGCGCCCTCGACGACCGGGACCAAAGCCAGGTAGTCGTACGGCTTGAGATTCCCCTCGCCGACCAGATCCAGTTCGCCACACGCGAGGCGGCCGTACTGATAGCAGTCGCCACCGAACCGGCGCAGACGCGCCCGCCGCGACACTGCGTCGAAGCGGGCCCAGTCGGCGGGCGCGAACATGTCCGGGGAGGTCGTCGACACCGCAGCTGTGCCCATAACGACGTCGCCGCGCGTCGCGCAGCCCAGGCTGCGACCGGCGCATCGGTAGACCGTCTGCGCGCCAGCGATGCCGATCCAGCGCTCGTCCAGGGCCGGCATGTCGATCACGCCGACGATCGGCCGTCCGTCCCGCAGGACCGCGATCAGTGTGCCGAACAGCGGCGAACCCGTGACGAAGGACTTGGTCCCGTCGATCGGATCGACGACGAACAGCCATTCCGCGTCCAGACCGCCGGCACCTTGTTCTTCGCCGAACACGCCGGCGGCTGGGTAGCTCGCGGCGATGCGGGCACGCAGGAAAGCCTCGGTCTCCCGGTCTGCGCGAGTCACGGGACTGGCGTCCGCCTTGGTTTCGACGGTCGTGTCCGTGCGGAAATGGCGGCAGGACACCGCCCGCGCGCCACCGGCCAGCGTCTCGCAGAAGGCCGCCAACTCGACGAGCTCGGTCGGCGCCCTCACGCCTTCACCCGCTGCATGGCCGGGTCGTACAGCGCCTGGGTACGGACCCGGCAAGGCACACGGCTGCCGGCGACTTCCAATTCGTAGCTTCCGGCTTCGACGTAGGCCTGGTCGACCGCCGAACCGGCGCGCACATAGCCGTAACCGATCCCCTGTCCCACGGTGTGGCCGTAGCCCGCGCTCGCCAGGTAACCCACCCGTTCGCCATCGCGGTACAAGGTCTCCCGACCGAGCAGGACGACATCCGGATCATCGACGGTGAAGCAGGCAAGCCGCTTGCGGACACCGACCTCCCGTTGCTTCAAGAGCGCATCGCGCCCCTGAAACGACCGATTTCCTCTCAGCTTGACCGCGAAGCCGAGCCCGGCCTCGATCGGCGTATCGTCGGCGGTGATGTCGCTCCCCCAGGCGCGGTAGCCCTTTTCCAGACGCAAGGACTCGATCGCGCGATAGCCACAGTTCCCGATCCCGAAACCCGCGCCCGCGTCGACCAGCCGGTCGTAGACGCTCGGCGCCGTCTCGCTCGGCATGTGCAGTTCCCATCCGAGTTCGCCGACATAGGTGACACGCAGCGCGCGTACCGGCGCGCCGGCGATCCCAATCTCACGGCAGGTCGCGAACGGGAACGCCGCGTTCGAGAGGTCGGCCGCCGTCACCGCCTGCAGAACGTCGCGCGCCCGCGGGCCCATCAAGGAAAGGGTCGCGTAGGCACTGGTGACGTCGACCAGATGCGCATTCAGACCCGCGGGCACGTTTCGCCGGATCCAGTCGAAGTCCCGGGTCGCGGCCCCTGTTCCGGTTACGATGTAAAAGCGGTCCCAGGCGAGGCGGGTGACCGTCAGGTCGCACTCGATACCGCCGCGCGCGTTCAGCATCTGCGTGTAGGTGATCCGTCCGACCGCGCGGTCGACGTTGCCGGCACAGATCCAGGAGAGCGCGGCGGCTGCGTCCGGCCCGATCATGAGGAACTTCGCGAATGAAGACTGGTCGAACACACCGACCCGCTCGCGTACCGTGCGGTGTTCCAGAGCGACGTTATCGACCCAGTTGCCGCGGCCGTAGGTGTAGCGGTCGGCCGGCTCCTGGCCGGCGCTCGCGAACCAGTTGGGCCGCTCCCAACCCAGCTTCTCGCCGAAGCAGGCCCCGGCCGCCTTCAGACGGTCGTAGAGCGGGGAGACGCGCGTCGGCCGGCCGCTGTCGTGTTCCTCGTGCGGCCAGGCCATGGTGTAGTGCTTGCCCGTCGCCTCGACCGTGCGGGCGCGGGTCCAGGCGCGGTCGCGGTGCGGCGGGCCGAAGCGCCGGATGTCGACCGCGCTCAGGTCCATCGGCGGATGACCTGCCGCGATCCAGGCGGCGAGCGCCCAGCCCGCCCCGCCGGCCGCGGCGATTCCGTAGGCGTTGAAGCCCGCGCCGACGAAGAAGCCGGCGAGTTCCGGCGCCTCGCCCAGGATGAAGTTGCCGTCGGGCGTGAAGGATTCCGGGCCGTTGATCAGCTGGCGGACCCCCGCCTCGCCGAGGGCCGGCACGCGCTGCAGCGCGCTCTCCATCAGCGGCTCGAACTGGTCGTAGTTCGGATCCAAAAGCGAAAAGCTCCAGCCGTCCGGAATGCCGGCTTCCCCCCAGGGCAGCGGATGACGCTCGTAGCCGCCCATGACCAGCCCACCGACCTCCTCCTTGAAGTAGATCAGCCCGTCGGGATCGCGCAGCGTGGGCAAGTCCGAACTCACGCCATCGATCTTCTCGGTGACCATGTACTGGTGCTGCATCGCGCTCAGCGGCACCGAAACGCCGGCCAGCCCGCCCAGTTCGGGCGCCCACTGGCCGGCACAGTTTACCACCGTCTCGCAGGCGATCTCGCCCTCAGTCGTCACGACGCCGGTGACCCGCCCGCCCTGCTGCTGGATGCCGGTCACGCCGACGCCCTCGACGATCCGCGCACCGTGCTGCCGCGCCCCCTTGGCGAGCGCCTGAGTCAGGTCGGAAGGATTGGCCTGTCCGTCGGTCGGCAGGTAGGCGGCACCGACGATGTCCTGCGGGCTCATCAGCGGCCAGAGATCGCACGCCTCCCGCGGGCTCACGAGGTGCATCTCCAGCCCGAAGGAATGGGCGGTCGTGGCCTGGCGGCGGATTTCGGTCATCCGCTCGGCGTTACAGGCCAACCGCAGGCCGCCGTTTTGCTTGAAGCCGGTCGCCTGGCCGGTTTCGCTCTCCAGCCGCCGGTACAGATCGACCGAGTACTTCAGCAGCCGGGTGATGTTGGCGCTGGAGCGCAGCTGGCCGACCAGCCCGGCGGCGTGGAAGGTGGTACCGCTGGTCAGGCGGTCGCGCTCCAGCACCACGACATCGCGAACCCCCTCGTGCATGAGGTGATAGGCGGTGCTGCAGCCGATGATGCCGCCGCCGATGATCACCACCTGGGCGGCCGCCGGAACCTCAGCCATCGTACGTCCCCATCGTTGTTCCGACGGCCTCGCGCCGTCTTGCTTATTGTGCGTCTCGGATCGCCACGCCCATCAACGGCGCTGTGCCTGTTCGAACGGCTTGAACTCCGTCCAGGCCCGCTCGAAACGGTCGAGGTTTTCCTGGGTGTAGGCCCGGAAATCGAAGTCGAGGTCGGAATACACCTCTGACACCATCGACCACATGCTCTCGCGCAGCAGCGAAGCGGCCTTCATCGCCTTCAACGCGCGGCGCTCCGCTGCGTCGGGCGCGCGGTCGAAATAGAGTTCCAACAGCCGCTCTTCCTGGTCGCCGCTCAACTGGTTGTTGGACGACAGCCCGCCCAGATCGAACATCGGCGAGTTGAAGCCGGCGTAGTCCCAGTCGATCAGCCACAACCGGTCGCCGCTATCGATGAAGTTTGCCGCGAGCAGATCGTTGTGACCGAAGGCGACCTCGATCGCCCCCACCGCACGCTCCAGCCGGCGGCCACGATCCACCAAATCCGTCAGGTCGGAGGTCCAGGGACTGTCGGCGTCCTCCAGGACGCCGGCGTAGTGGCGGACGATGTGGAAGACCCAGAACATCAGGACGGGCCCGCGCAGGTGCGCCTGCATGCCCTGATGGCATCGGCGGACCAACGGCACGATCCGCGCCAGCATGTCGGGGTCGCGGAGATCGGCTTCTTCAAGCGTTCGGCCTTCGACGAACCGGGTGACCAGCACGCCCGGCTCGGCGTGGACAACTGCCGGCGAGACGCCGGCCGCCGCGGCGGCGCGCGCGGCCGTCAGTTCGTTGAAGCGCATCACCCCGTGCACGGGGATATCGGCGCCGACGCGCACGAAGAAGCGCTCGCCGGCGTCGTCGACCCGGAAGTTCTTGTTGGTGATTCCGCCGTCGATCGGCCGCGGGTCGACCGGACTTCGCCAGATGTCCAGGCACGCGATCCGGCTCTCCGGGGTTTCGGTGGCGTCGGTCATGGCATCCCTCCCTGGAAAGCGGTGGCTTAAACCAAGCCGAGTTCCTGCTTGCGCTTGTGCGACCATGCGCCGATCAGCCGGTCGGCGATGATCGCCAGGAAGGCGACGCATACGCCCGCGACCAGTCCGAGCCCGGTGTCCGCGCGGGTCAGGGCGATGTAGACCTCCTGGCCCAGATCGCGCGTGCCCACGAGGGCGGTGATGACCAGCATCGACAGCGCCATCATGATGGTCTGATTCACGCCCAGCATGATCTCCGGCATCGCCAGCGGCAGGCGCACCTTCCACAGCAGTTGCCAGGGCCGGCAGCCGGACATGCGTGCCGCCTCGATCACTTCGGCGGGGACGCCGCGCAGGCCGTGGTCGGTGTAGCGCACCGCAGGCGCCAGCGCGTAGGCGGTGATCGCGATCATCGCGGAGAAGTCGCCCACCTGGAACAGCATCACCACCGGGATCAGGTAGACGAAGCTGGGCAGCGTCTGCAGCGTGTCGGCGGCGTTCTGCGCGATCCGGTGGATCCGGTCGTTGGCCGCGGCGGCAACGCCGATCGGCACGCCGATCGCCATCGCCAGCACGACCGAGAGGCCGCACAGATAGGCCGACACCATCGCCTTTTCCCAGTTGCCGGTAACGGCGATGAAGACCGCCAGCAGCGCCACCGTGATGCCCAGGCGCCAGCCGCCGATCCGCCAGCCGGCCACCGCCAGCAGCAGCGCGATCCCCGGCCACGGCGCATCGACCAGCAGCCGCTTGAACGGGATCAGGACGTTGATCAGCAGCCAGGACTTGACCGCATCCAGGGTGCTGTAGGCGTGGACGTTGATCCACTGCACCAGGTTGTCGAACAGCGGGCCCGTGTCGAGCGTCAGCCAGTCCGGGTAGCTGCGCAGGGCCGGCAGGAAGAACGCGAGCAGGTAGGTGGCGCCCAGGATGCCGGCGATGCCGAGCCAGGTGGCGTTGCGCACGGCGTACGACTGCTCGGCCTGTAGGTGTACGGGCGTGGACGTGCGATTGGCGATCGCCTGAGAGAGCCGGTCGAGCGAGATCGCGAGCACCGTGATCGCCAGCCCGGCCTCCAGCCCGTCGCCGATCTGCAGCCGGCGCAGCGAGGTCAGCACGTCGTGCCCCAGGCCGCCCGCCCCGATCATGGAGGCGATGATGACCATGTTGAGCGACAGCATGATCACCTGGTTCACCCCCACCATCAGGCTGTGCCGCGCGGAAGGCAGCAGCACCTTCAACAGCATCTGCCGCTGGGTGCAGCCGGCCATCCGGCCGAACTCCAGCACCTCCGCAGGGACCGAGCGCAGCGCCAGCATGGTGACTCGCACCATCGGCGGCATGGCGTAGATGATCGTCGCGATCATCGCGGAGACCGGCCCGAAGCCGAACAGAAACAGGACCGGTACGAGGTAGGCGAACACCGGCACCGTCTGCATCAGGTCCAGAACCGGCGTCAGCGCGCGTTCGGCCGATCGGCTGCGGTAACCCAGGATGCCAAGCACCGCACCACCCAGAATGCCCACCGGTACAGCCACCAGGATCGACGACAACGTGACCATGGCGCTGTCCCACTGCCCGAACACCGCCAGGTAGCCGAAACAGCCGGCGACGAGCCCGGCCAGCTTGACGTCTCCGACCCGCCAGGCCGTCCAGACCAGCGCGCCGGTGACCCCGAGCCAGGACAGCGGTGGCACCAGCAGCGACGACTCCCCGCCCAGCGGAATCGTGAACCCGCGCGACAGCAGGATCAGGCACAGCTGCAGCGGTTGGTCCAAGAGCCAGGCGAACGCCCGGGTCAGCTCCTTGAAGGTGAACAGCCCGAAACTGGCTTCCTTGACCAGCCAGCGCATCGCCTCCGAAATCCAGTCGCGCAGCGGCAGGATCCAGGCGTCGGGATAGCTCTGCAGCCAACCCGCCTGCCCGCCGGCCAGCCACAGGGCCAGCAGCACCGTGAGCGCGCCCGCCCACGGCACCAAGCCGGCCGGCCGCAGGTGGCGCGGGCGCGCCGCCGGGCCGGTGTCGCTCAGAACCGTCATGACGCCGCCGCGGCCTTTGCGCGCGCGGGATCGGGCCCGTCGGGGGCCAGCACGTCGACCACCCGCGCCCGTTCCAGCCGGCCGATCACGGTGCCGGCATCGTCGACCACGGCGACCGGCTTACGGCCGTGCACAGCCTGATGGGCAACTTCGTTGACGCGGTCGTCGACGTGCACCGTGCCCTCCGTCCCCTCAGCACCGCCCGGCGTCATCAGCGCGCGCACCGACATCACCTTGGCGCGCGGCACGTCGCGGGTGAACTCGGCGACGTATTGCGTCGCCGGGGCGGTCACGACTTCCTCGGGCGTGCCGATCTGGACGATTTCGCCGTCTTTCATGATCGCGATCCGATCGGCGAGCCGGATCGCCTCGTCGAAGTCGTGGGTGATGAACACGATGGTCTTATGCAGGACCCGTTGCAGGCGCAGGAACTCGTCCTGCATCTCCCGCCGGATCAGCGGGTCGAGGGCGGAGAACGGCTCGTCCAGGAACCAGATCTCCGGCTTGACGGCAAGCGACCGCGCGATGCCGACGCGCTGCTGCTGGCCGCCGGAGAGCTCCCGGGGAAAATAGGTCTCGCGGCCGCTCAGGCCGACCAGGTCGATCACCTCCATCGCGCGCGCCTCGCGCTCGGCGCGCGGGATGCCCTGGATCTCCAGCGGGAAGGCGACGTTGCCAAGCACGGACAGGTGCGGCAGCAGGGCGAAATGTTGGAACACCATACCCATCTTGTGCCGCCGGATCTCGGTCAGCTGCCGGGGGTCCGCACGGAGCAGGTCCGCGCCCTCGAACATCAGTTCGCCCGCGGTCGGCTCGATCAGGCGCGACAGGCAGCGCACGATCGTGGACTTACCGGAACCCGACAGGCCCATGATCACGAACACCTCGCCCTCACCGACCTCCAGGTCGGCATCGCGCACCGCACCGATCAGACCGGCATCCGCGATCTGCTGGGCCGTGGGCCGACCGCCGGTGCGCGCCAGGAAGCGCTCGGCATCCGGGCCGAACAGCTTCCACAGGCCGCGGCAGGTCAGTTTGGCCGGCCGGTCCGGTACGGGCGTGGACACCGGTTCGGGGGCGTTCTCGCCATCTGTCATGTCGCACTCTTCGCCAAAAACTTCGTGAACTGAGCGGGAATCGTTGCACACCGGCCGGAGGAAACGGGCAGAAATGAGCGGCGGCCGGCGCGGGCTCCGCGGACCATCATGACAGAGCCGGTCCGCGGAGCCGCGCGAGGGGTACCGGCCGCCGCTCGGCCGGTCGGAAGCAGGCGGGAAAGCGGGCGCCTACTCCGCCGGGATCCAGCCTTGCCAGGTGTCCTGGTTGGCCTGCATCCACTGATCGATCACGACCCCTGGCGGCATGCCGTCGAGGTCCACCTTGCCGATCATCTCGCCCATCTGTTGGTTGGTGATGGTGAAGTTGCGGATCGCCTGATAGGCGGCCGGCCACTTCTCTTCACCGCCGGCCCAGCCAACGGCCTTGATCCAGCCGCGCGGCTTGCCGCAGTCGTAGGCCATGTCGGGGTTCACGCCCCAACTCGGGTCCTCGTAGCACTCGGAGGTGTACTTCGGGAACTCGACCCACTCGCCCTCGAACTTGATGGGCGCCCAGTGCGGGGTATAGACCCAGGCCAGGATCGGCTGCTTGCGCTGGATCGCGGACTGTAGCTCGGCGAACAGGGCGGCGTCGGTACCGGCGTGCACAACCTCGTAGTCAAGGTTGAGCGCCTCAACCCGCTCGTCATCTTTGCCGCCCCAGGTCACGGGCCCGCCCAAGTAGCGGCCTTTGGGGTGCGTCTCGGGCGCCGCGAAGAGCTCGGCGCAGTCGTTCAGCGCTTGCCAGTCCGGCAGACCCGGACAGTCTTCCTTGACGTACTTGGGATACCACCATTCCTCGATCGCGCGCATGCCGGTCTCGCCCAGGTCGACCGTGGCGCCGGTCTCGAGCGAGGCTTCCAGCGCGTCCTTGCCGGTGGTCTCCCAGATTTCCATGGCGACGTGCAGGTCGCCGGACTCCAACCCGGCGAACTGCGCCAGGTAGTCCGCCTGAACGTACTCCACCTTGTAGCCCATCTCCTCCAGCACGGAGCCCATGATGTGAGTCGTCAGGTATTGGCCGGTCCAATCGTGGATGGTCATCCGGATCGGATCGTCGGTTTCCGGATAGCTCTGCGCCTGCGCGCCGATTGGCGCGACCGAAAGCGCGAGCGCGGTCGCTCCGGCGAGCATCGCCGCCCGGCCAGCCAGCTTGTGAAATGCGGACTGCATATCGGTGCCGTCTCCCTGGTCATGGTTGTTGTTATCGGCGTCTCCGCCGCCACCCGCCGCACCGGTGTCCAAGCTAGCTGACTTGGCTCACGCTGGCGGGCCTCCCGAGCGGGTCGGCTACGTGTCTGCACGCGCGCCGTGCCCGAACTACTTCAACTTAGCTACGCGGTCGGTTTTTAGTTGGAGCGACCTGCGCGCAACGGTCTGATCGGCAAGTTGCTCTGGCAGTCAGTTAGCGGCCTGTGAGGTCCAGCTGTCAACCCAATTCCACAAAACCCCACACGTTCGGGCTATTGCGCACACCAACGACGCGTTATACTGAACCCATCGACCGACACCGCGAAGCGAATGGGCCCGTGATCCCGATGCACCGAGCCGCCCGTCAGAACGCCATCCTCGAGGTGCTGCGCACGTATGGCTCCGCGACGGTCGGTGAGCTGACCCGCAGCATGAACGTCTCCGACGAGACGGTGCGCCGTGACGTCAAGGCGATGGCCAGCAAAGGTTTGGTGGAGCGCGTGCACGGCGGCGTGATGCTGCCGGACCTGAACCGCGAGCCGGGCTTCCAGAGCCGGATGCAGCAGAACGCCCAGGCCAAACGCGCAATCGCCCGAAAGGCCGCGGAACTGATCGCCAACGGCGATTCCCTGATGCTCGATACCGGCAGCACGACGGCTTATGTCGCCCGCGCGCTGAAGGATCACACGGATCTGTTCGTGGTCACCAACAGCGTCGACATCGCTCGCGCCCTCGCCAACACCAAAAAGGGCAACAAGGTCTACGTCGCCGGCGGCGAGCTGCGCGGCGATGACGGCGCCACCTTCGGGCCGACTGCCCACGACTTCGTCCGCCGCTTCCGCACCCGCTACGCCGTGATCTCGGTAGGGGCGCTGCACAGCGACGGTGGGGTGATGGACTTCCACCTGCAGGAGGCCGAGTTCTGCCAGACCGTGCTGGAACAGGCGGCACAGGTCGTCGCGGTGGCGGATGCCAGCAAGTTCCGCCATCAGGCACCGGTGAAGGTCTGCGACCTGCAGAGCATCGACACCCTGATCACCGATCGGCGGCCGCCGGAACCGTTCCTGAAGCGCCTGCGCGA
>CAYRCO010000104.1:0-9565 GCA_964422775.1 uncultured Rhodovibrio sp. | reverse complement strand
GATCAAGCGACGACAGCCTGCAAACCGGCCCCTCGATCGTCGAGGACGAGCCGGACCAGGGGTAGAGCGCGGTTGGCCCAGACACCCGATTCCCGGAGCTTGGCGCCGCGGGGACGAGGTCGCCATTGCACAGCCTGCGATCGCTCGCCATGCTGCGGTGCAATGGCCCGCCGCAACACCCTGCCCGCCCGCCCCAATCCCGTGCCCCCCCTCCGCGGATGGGGCCGGGACCCGCCCGACCCGATGAGCGCGCCGGAGCTGTATGACGGCGTGCTCTGGCGCCGGACGCTCGCGTTCTTCGTCGACCTGTTCCTGCTCGGCTTCGTCTATCTGGCGATCGGCTTCCTGGCGATGCTGGCGACCGCGCTCACCTTCGGCGCGCTCGCCCCGCTGCAGGCGGCGGTGATGGCGTTGCTGCCCTCGATCTATGCCGCGGCGACGATCCACTGGTTCGGCGCCACGCCGGGTATGCGCGCCCTGGGCCTGGCGGTGCGCGACTGGCGCGGGCGCGCCTGCGGCCTCGGCCAGGGGTTCCTGATGGCGGTGGTGTTCTATGCCAGCTTCGGCCTGACCTCGGGCCTGATCCTGCTGGTGCCGCTGTTCTCCGACCGGCGGCGCACCGTCCACGACATGCTGGCTGCGACCGTGGTGGTCCGCGCCGCCCACGCGCCCGCGACCGGACGAACGGCGTGATCCGGCGCGCGGACTGCCCGCCCACACTTGGCGGTATCTGGCCAAGCGTGCGCATCTGCTGCCATACTGCGCACCCTATTTTCGGTTGCGCCCGCCCTCTGCCCGGCCGCGCCGCGGCGTCCCGCGTTGTCATCCGCACCCGGAGGTGTCTCCGCCCATGACCGCCGGCAAGCAGCAGCAGTCGCAAAACGCCAAGCCGCCGGCCCAGGGCCCGGCGGCCGTCCCGGTCAGCCGGCCCGGACTGTTGTCGAGTTACGATCCCGGCCGGTCGTACTGCGAACTGCTCGGCCTCAGCGGCGACGTCAGCGAGGCGACGCAGTCGATCCTGGAGCGGATCAACCTGATGGACGAGGCCAGCCTGCGCGCCCGCGCCCGGGATGCCGAGCTGGAGCTCTACAACTTCGGCATCACCTTCACGGTCTATACCGAAAAGGACTCGATCGACCGGATCCTGCCGTTCGACGTGATCCCGCGGGTGATCGCGCCGGCGGACTGGCGCACCCTGGATTACGGCGTGCGCCAAAGGGTGGCGGCGATCAATGCCTTCCTCTGGGACGTCTATCACGACGGCAAGATCCTGAAGGACGGCGTGGTGCCGCGCGAGCTGGTGGTGGGCAACGCCAACTACCGGCCCGAGATGGAGGGGATGGACGTCCCCCAGGGCACCTACGTCCAGATCGACGGTACCGACCTGATCCGCGGCGACGACGGCGCCTTCTACGTGCTGGAGGACAACGCCCGCACGCCCTCGGGCGTGTCCTACGTGGTGGAGAACCGGCACCTGATGCTGCGCACCTTCCCGGACCTGATGGACAGCGTGCCGGTGCGCCCGGTCTCCAACTACGGCCAGAAGCTGCGCGAGGCGTTGGGCGAGACGGCGCCCGACGGGATCGACGATCCGGTGGTCGTCCTGCTGTCGCCCGGCACCTACAACAGCGCGTACTTCGAGCACATCTTCCTGGCCCGCGAGATGGGCGTGCCGCTGGTCGAGGGGCGCGACCTCGTGGTTGAGGACGACCGGGTCTACATGAAGACGATCCGCGGCCTGCAGCGCGTCGACATGATCTACCGCCGGATCAACGACGACTTCCTCGACCCGGAAGTGTTCAACCCGAACAGCATGCTGGGCGTCGCCGGGCTGATGCGCGCCTACTGGAAGGGCAACGTCGGGCTCGCCAACGCGGTCGGCACCGGGATCGCGGACGACAAGGCGGTCTACGCCTACATGCCCCGAATCATCCAGTACTACCTGGGCGAGGAGCCGGCGATCCAGAACGTCGAGACCCATATCTGCCGGGAAAAGGAAGGCCTGCAGTACACGCTCGACAACCTGGACAAGCTGGTGGTCAAGCCGGTCGGCGAGGCCGGCGGCTACGGTATCACCGTCGGCCCGCACGCGAGCCAGGACGAACTCGAGCACTGCCGGGAAAAGCTTCTGGCCGACCCGGCGAACTACATTTCGCAGCCGATGATCGACCTGTCGGTCTCCCCCACCCTGGTCGACGAGGGCATCGAGCCGCGCCGGGTCGACCTGCGCCCGTTCGCGGTCACCGGCAAGGATACCTGGGTGCTGCCGGGCGGGCTGACCCGGGTGGCGCTCCGACGCGGGTCGATGATCGTCAATTCCAGCCAAGGCGGCGGATCGAAGGATACCTGGGTCCTTGAGTAACCTGCTGGCACGCTACGCCGAGGCGATCTTCTGGCTCGCCCGCTACGTCGAGCGGGCGGAGAACATCGCCCGGATCATCGACGTCAACGAGACCTTCTCGCGCGACAGCCGCGGCGGTCAGAACTGGTCGTCGGTGCTGCAGCTGTTCGCCGACGACAAGCGCTACCGGGAAATTTACGGCGCGCCGACGGCGGAGGGGGTGATCCATTTTTACACGCTGGACGACACCAACCCCTCTTCGATCGTCTCCGCGCTCAAGATCGCGCGGGAGAACGCGCGTACCCTGCGTCCCCTGATCTCGACTGAGATGTGGACGCAGATGAACATGTTCTACAACCGCCTGCGCGCGATGTCGTCTGACGAGGTGCAGAAGCCGCGCCTGCCGCGCTTCTGCGCCTTCGTCAAGGAAGGCTGCCACACCCACTACGGCATCACCGAGGGGACCTTCTACCGGGACGAGGGCTGGTACTTCTACCAGCTGGGCCGCAACCTGGAGCGCGCCGACCAGACGACCCGCGCGCTCGACACCAAGTACCATCTGCTGCTGCCGAGCGTGGAGGACGTCGGCTCGCCGCTCGACGTGTCGCAGTGGAACGCGCTGTTGCGCTCGGTCTCCGGCTACCACGCCTTTCGCCGGGTGCACCCGTCCGGCATGACGCCGGCCGACGTCGCCGGCTTCCTGTTGTTCCACCAGTCGTTCCCGCGCTCGGTCGTGTCTTGCGTGGGCACGGTCGACGAGAAGCTGCACGAGTTGCGCAGCTGTTACGGGCTAGCCGGCGGCGCGGACGCGATGGAGCGGCTGGACGAACTGCGCAACGAAATGCGCAACGCCCAGATCCGCGACGTGCTCAAGACCGGCCTGCACGAATACCTGGACGGTCTGCAGGGCGAGCTGATCCGGGTCAGCAAGGCACTGGGCCGGGACTTCTTCGGCTACGCGGTCGCCGAGGCGGCCGAGTAGCCGGCGCGCGGCCGGTTGTCCGACTCGCCGGCATTGACATCGGAACCGCCCGGGGGTCTGGACGCAACCGCGACGCGGGGTCACTGTTAAGGGTATGAACGACGGTTCCTCCATCGCCGGGCGCCCGGACGACCCGGGCACGCTCAGTCGGCGCCCGCAGAGCTTTTTCGTGCTGCGGGAGACACCCTGCCCCTACATTTCGGGCCGGATGGAGCGCAAGCTGGTTA
Organism: uncultured Rhodovibrio sp.; assembly: GCA_964422775.1. Classification (GTDB taxonomy): domain Bacteria; phylum Pseudomonadota; class Alphaproteobacteria; order Kiloniellales; family Rhodovibrionaceae; genus Rhodovibrio. The sequence goes on along the minus strand of CAYRCO010000104.1, from coordinate 6,015 downwards.
CCGAGCTCAGCCCGCGCGGCTGGCCGGACAGCTATTCAGACCTGTCGCGCGCGGGCTTTCGGCGTTCGCACCTGTTCGCCTACCGGCCGGCGTGCCGCGGCTGCGACGCCTGCGTACCGGTGCGGGTCGATGCCGCCCGCTACAAGCCGTCGAAGTCGCTGCGCCGGATCGCCAACCGCAACGCCGATCTGACCGGCACGCTGCGCCCGCCGGTGTCGACCTACGAACAGTACCTGCTGTTTCAGCGCTACCTGAAAAGCCGGCACGCCGACGGCGACATGGCGCGGATGAGCTATGGCGACTTCCGCGCGATGGTGGAGGAGACGACCGCCCACACCCGGATGGCGGAGTTCCGCGACGCCGCCGGCAACCTGGTCGGCGGCTGTCTGCTCGACCTGCTCGACGACGGCTGCTCGGCCGTCTACTCCTTCTTCGAGCCCGCCGAGCACGCGCGCAGCCTGGGCACCTTCATGATCCACTGGGCGATCGCGGACACGGCGATGCGCGGGCAGCGCTACGTCTACCTGGGCTATTGGATCGCGCAGTCGCGCAAGATGGCCTACAAGACCCGCTTCCGCCCCCTGGAGGCGCTCGGCCCGGACGGCTGGCGCGACCTCGACGACACGGCGATCGCGGAAAGGCGCAGCGCGGCCGGCCCCGCTCAAACCGGGACGGAGTAGCTGAAACCCGCACGCTTCACGGGCGTTCGAACGGGGGCTGGCTTGCCCGTCCGAAGAATCGCCCGTATGGTCTGCGAAAAACAGGGCGTGCCGCGTTCGCGGGCTTTGCAGGCGATGCGCGGCAAACGGGCAAGCACGATAACAAGCCGAGGCTGAGACAACCGGCCCGGTCGAACAGGGGCACAGGTCCAGGACCGTGTTCTGATCGTTCATTTTCGCTTCAGGGAGGCTAAGCGCTCGATGAAACGTCGCGACTTTATCCGCACGACCGCCGCCGGCTCCGTTGCCGCCGGTGCCGCCGCATTCAGCGCGCCTGCAATCGCGCAGGACAAGAAGACGCTGAAGATGGTCACCACCTGGCCGAAGAATTTCCCGGGCCTCGGCACGGGCGCGCAGCGCGTCGCCGACCGGATCACCCGGGCGTCCGGCGGCCGCATCGAGGTCAAGCTGTTCGCGGCGGGCGAGATGGTTCCGGCGTTCGAGAGCTTCGACGCCGTGTCCTCCGGGACCGCGGACATGTACCACGGCGCGGACTATTACTGGCAGGGCAAGTCCAAGGGCTTCCCCTTCTTCACCACCGTGCCCTACGGCTTCACCGCGCCGGAAATCTCCGCCTGGTACCACTGGGGCGGCGGGCAGGAACTGCACGACGAACTGTCCGGCCAGTACGGCGTGAAGCCGCTGATGGCGGGCAACACCGGCGTTCAGATGGGCGGCTGGTTCAACAAGGAAATCAACTCGGTCGACGACCTGAAGGGGCTCAAGTTCCGGATGCCCGGACTCGGCGGCGAGGTGCTGCGCGAGCTCGGCGTCTCGGTCGTCAACATCCCGGGCGGCGAGATCTTCCCGTCGCTGCAGTCGGGCGCGATCGACGGAACCGAATGGGTCGGCCCGTGGAACGACCTCGCGTTCGGCTTCTATAAGATCACCAAGAACTACTACTGGCCCGGCTTCCACGAGCCCGGCCCGATCCTGCACGTCGGCATGAACCGCGAGGTCTGGGACGGCTTCTCCGAGAGCGACCAGGCGCTGATCCGGGCGTGCTGCGAGGTCGAGCACGACATCATGCTGGCCGAGTTCAACGCCAACAACGGCGACGCGCTGGCGACGCTGCGCAACGAACACGGCGTGCAGTTGAAGCAGTTCTCCGACGACATCATGAAGCGGATCGGCGAAGCCTCCGGCGACGTGATGGCGTCCGTGGCCAGCGAGGGCGACATGGTGAAGAAAATCTACGACAGCTACATGCAGTTCCGCGAGAAGATGATCTCCTGGTCGAAGTTCGCGGATTACGGCTACATGGACGCGCGTCTGCTGCCGTTCAACTACAAGCGGTAGCAGTTTGGATCGGCCCCGGCGGCGCGGCGCGGCCGCGTGCCGGGGCCGCCTGCCCGCCTTGCCGTCCGTTATCCGCCCCGCTAGCCCGGCGGGGCGGGCCGTCTGGCTCGACCGCGGATACTTCTTTCGAGCGAAACACCTGCTTGTTGCCGTCCTACCGCCCTTCAACCGCCGGGATCTGACCGATGGCGCGCACGCTTTTCCGGGCGATCGACGGATTGAACGAACGCATCGGCGCGACCGTGGCGTGGTTCGCGCTCGCCATGGTGCTGATTCAGTTCCTGGTCGTGTTGCTGCGCTACGTGTTCGGTGTCGGCTCACTGTTCCTGCAGGAATCGATCGTCTACCTGCACGGCACCATGTTCATGCTGGGCAGCGCCTATACGCTGCTGCGCAACGGTCACGTCCGGGTCGATGTGTTCTACCGGGAAGCGGACCCGATGTGGAAGGCGAAGGTCGATTTCGCCGGCCATGTGCTGTTCCTGATCCCGGTGTGCACGCTGATCTTCATTTACTCCTGGCCCTACGTCGTCTCTTCCTGGTCGTCTCTGGAGGGCTCGCGGGAGACCAGCGGCATACCCGCTGTGTTCCTGCTCAAAACGGTCGTGCTGGTGTTCTGCGGACTGATGATCCTGCAGGGCCTCGCCCAGGGGCTGAAGGCGCTGATGGTGATGACCGGCCAAATGCGCGCGATCGACGTCTATCCCGACGACCCCGCCGCCGCAGAGGACGCGCGCGCCAACGCGCAATAGGCCGCGCCACCCCACCCCAGCCGTTAAACCGCCAGGACACCGATTAAGTCATGCAGATCGCCGAGATCCTCGACGTCCTGATGTTCGTCAGCGTGTGCGGGTTGCTGCTGTTCGGCTTCCCGGTGGCGTTCACGCTTGCCGGCACGGCGCTGATCTGGGCGCTGATCGGCTGGGGTCTGGGCGTGTTCGACATGTCGTTTTTCGGTGCGCTGCCCTCGCGCATCTACGGCAACGCGATGACCAACGAGATCCTAATCGCGGTGCCGCTGTTCATCTTCATGGGCGTCATGCTGGAACGCTCGAAGGTGGCCGAGGAACTCCTGGACACGATGGGCAAGCTGTTCGGCCGGGTGCGCGGCGGCCTCGGCTTCTCGGTCGCGATCGTGGGCGCGCTGATGGCGGCTTCCACCGGCATCGTGGGCGCGACGGTGGTCACCATGGGCCTCTTGTCGCTGCCCACCATGCTGCGCCGCGGCTACGACCAAAAGCTCGCCTGCGGGGCGATCTGCGCGTCCGGCACGCTGGGCCAGATCATCCCGCCGTCGATCGTGCTGGTCCTGCTGGGCGACCAGATCTCCAACGCCTACACCACCGCGCAGCGGGAAATGGGCAACTGGTCGCCGGAACCCGTCTCGGTCGGCGACCTGTTCGCCGGCGCCCTGCTCCCGGGGCTGATGCTGGTCTGCCTCTATATCGGCTATCAGGCGGTCGTCGCCTTCGTGCGACCGGAAAGCTCGCCCCCGATCCCGCGCGACGCCGACGAGGCGGGCGGCGCCATGTTGGGCAAGGTTCTGCACGCCCTGATCCCGCCGATCGTGCTGATCATCGCGGTGCTGGGATCGATCCTGGCGGGCGTGGCGACGCCGACGGAAGCTGCCAGCGTGGGCGCGATCGGCGCCACGCTGCTGGCCGGCCTGCGCCTGGTCGAATTGGAGGCGCTGCCGGCCGCGGAAGGGCGGATCACAGCGACCCTGACGCGGCTGCTCGACAACGACGGGCGGTCGCCGGTCTACATCGCCTTCGCCAGCTTGGTCGGGATGCTGCTGCTGCAGAGCTTCGTCGATCTCCGGATCACGCGCGACAACATCCCGACCCCGAACATGATCGCGATCGGCGTGGCCCTGATCCTGTCGGCGCTGCTGGCCTGGGGGCTGCTGGTCTGTCTGCTGCGCGTCTGGCGCTCCGGCATCCTGACGCCGGTCACGCGCTCGACGTTGCAGATCACCTCGATGGTGTTCGTGATCCTGATCGGCGCGACGGTGTTCTCGCTGGTGTTCCGGGGTCTCGGCGGCGACGAGCTGGTGCAGGAATTCCTGACCAACATGCCGGGGGGCATCTACACCGGGGTGGCGATCGTCATGCTGGTGATGTTCATCCTGGGCTTCTTCCTGGACTTCATCGAGATCACCTTTGTCGTGGTCCCGCTGGTCGCCCCGGTGCTGCTGCAGTCCGACATCTCGCCGGTGTGGCTGGGCGTGATGATGGCGATGAACCTGCAGACTTCCTTCCTGACCCCGCCGTTCGGCTTCGCCCTGTTTTACCTGCGCGGCGTGGCGCCCCGGGAAATCCCGACCCGCAACATCTACCTGGGCGCGCTGCCGTTCGTCGGCATCCAGCTGACCGGCCTCGCCATCCTCGCCCTGTTCCCCGGCATCGCCACCTGGCTGCCCGGGGTGATCTTCGGGTAGCTCCGGGAAGACGGCCCTTAGGGTGGATTCGCCGCGCTTCGCGGCAATCCACCGGGACGGCCGTGCCGCCCGGAACCGCCGATCGGCGGGGTGCTGCGCGACCCCGCCCTACGGCACCCGTCCGACATGAAAAAGCCGCCGGCCTCGCGTCGAGACCGGCGGCTTTTCTCTCACAGCCGTATGGCCGCGTCGCTTAGACGCGCAGACGGTTGATCGCGCCCCAGCCCGCGCGAACCACGGCGGTGGCGAGCGCGATCTTCAGCACCGCGCCGATCAGGAACGGGGTCACGCCGGTCGCGATCGCCGCCCCCAGCGCGGTCTCCGCGCCGGTGCCGGAGATGCTGGGTCCGCTGGAGGCCGCGTAGAAGGTCGCGAGCCAGGCGACGCCGGGGATGAACAGCAGGATCGTGCCCAGGGCGTTGGCGATCGCGCTCTTCCAGACCTTGCGGTCCCAGCCCTGCTCGGCCAGCCAGCCAATGAGCGCGGCGGCCAGCACGAAGCCGACGATGTAGCCGCCGGTCGGACCGGCGATCACCCCCGGGCCGGCCGCGAAGCCGGCGAACACCGGCAGGCCGGCCGCGCCCTCGGCCATGTAGAGGGCGAGCGTGGCACCGCCCAGGCGCCAGCCGAACGCCATGCCGACGGTCATTACGGCGAAGGTCTGCATGGTCATCGGCACCGGCCACATCGGCACCTGAACCTGGGCGCAGGCGGCCACGAAAAGGCTGCCCAGAAGCGCCAGCGCGCCGTTGCGCAGCCAGGTCCGGCTGCCGCTATCCGTGGTCCAGACCGCGTCCGCCAGGGTGGCGGGCATCGCCTTGCTGCTCATGGGTATGGGTCCCCCCCTGTTTCGACGTCTCGGGAATGCGTGGAAGCGGGTTCGCGTGCGCGTGGAGGACGCGCCTGCCCGTCCTTATAAACGCCTGTGTTCGGCGCTGCAAAGAAGCGGTGTGCGGGCCAAACCGGCACCGCACGGTCTTATTGGCCGAAGCCGGTCTTGCGCGGGAAGCCGTTGGGGACCATCCGCCCGGCCGTCGCCCGCTTGCCGAGCCAGGCGCGCAGGTCGGTCTCGGTGCGGGTGCGTTCGGCGTTGATCTTCCAACTCAGACCGTCGTCCAGCTTGAACGCCTTGGCGTCCGCAAGCCCGCCGTCTTTGTAGCGCTGCAGGAACACGCCGCGGCCCTTCGACAGTTCCGGAAGTTCATTGCGCGGGAACACCAGCAGCTTGCGGTTGTCGCCGACGACAGCGATGTGGTCGGCCGCCTCGGGCACCGGCCGGCACAGCTTGGCCTCGAAACCGCTTGGCACCGTCAGGATCTGCTTGCCGCCCTTCTTTTGGGCGACCGTCTCGTCTTCCTCGACGATGAAGCCGTGGCCGCTGTCGCTTGCGACCAGTAGCTTGCGGCCCGGCTTGTGGGCCAGGATCTGGACCACGTCGGCGTCGTTGGGGAGGTCGATCATCAGCCTGAGCGGCTCGCCGTAGCCGCGCCCGCCCGGCAGGCGGTCCGGGTTCAGCGTGTAGAAACGCCCGTTGGTGGCGAAGATCAGGATCTTGTC
>CAYRCO010000103.1:0-9606 GCA_964422775.1 uncultured Rhodovibrio sp. | reverse complement strand
GGGGCACGGGGATCGGGGGCACGGGGATCGGGGGCGGCCCGGCCCAGCCGGCCGCGACGGCGGGGGCGCAAACGCGCCCGGTCTGGCATTTCGCCCGGCGGCCGGGGCCGCTGGCGTGGCTGGCGGTCTTGATCGCGCTGTTGCTGTCGATCCCGATCCTGACCGTCGCCGCGAGCCTGATCGGCGGGCCGGAGTCGGACGTCTGGGGCCACCTCGCGGACACGGTGCTGCCGCGCTACATCTCCAACACGCTGTGGCTGGTCATCGGGGTTGGGCTGATCGTGCCCACGATCGGCGCCGGCACGGCGTGGCTGGTCACGATGTGCAGGTTTCCGGGCCGGCGCGTGTTCGAATGGGCGCTGATCCTGCCCTTGGCCGTGCCGGCCTACGTCATGGCCTACACCTACACCGACTTCCTGCAGTTCACCGGGCCGGTGCAGACGGTGCTGCGCGAGGTCATGGGCTGGGGCCCGCGGGCCTACTGGTTCCCCGAAATCCGCTCGCTACCGGGCGCGATCGCGATGCTGTCGTTCGTGCTCTACCCCTACGTCTACCTGTTGGCGCGCGCCTGCTTCCTGGAGCAGTCGGTGTGCGCGCTGGAGGTCAGCCGCACGCTCGGCTGCGGGCGCTGGAGCTCGTTCTTCCGGGTGGCGCTGCCGCTCGCCCGCCCGTCGATCATCGCCGGCACGTCGCTGGCGCTCATGGAGACGCTGGCGGACTTCGGAACGGTCTCCTACTTCGGGGTGCAGACGTTCACCACCGGCATCGTGCGCGCCTGGACCTCGTTCGGCGACCGGGTGGCGGCGAGCCAGCTGGCCGCGGTGCTGCTATGCTTCGTGTTCGTCGTGCTGCTGATCGAGCGCACCAGCCGCGGGCGCGCGCGCTACCACAACGCGAGCGCCACCTACCAGAACCTGCCCCGCTACGAGCTGGCCGGGATCAAGGCGATGGGCGCGTCGCTCGCCTGCTTCCTGCCGATCCTGATCGGCTTCCTGCTGCCGGGCGCGATCCTGCTCAAGATGGCGATCTCCCGCGGCGACGACCAGTTCGGCGCGCGTTTCCTGGAACTCGCGTTCAACTCCTTCTCGCTCGCCGGGGTGACGGCGGTGCTGGCGGTGGTGCTGGCGACGATCATGACCTATTCGGTGCGCCTGCAGCCCAACCGCGCGGTCTACCTCGCCAACCGGGTGGCCTCGATGGGCTACGCGATCCCGGGCACCGTGATCGCGATCGGCGTGCTGATCCCGTTCGCCAACCTGGACAACTCCCTCGACCTGTGGATGCGGCAGACCTTCGGGATCTCGACCGGCCTGCTATTGACCGGCTCGATGGCGGCCCTGGTGTTCGCCTACCTGGTGCGCTTCCTGGCGGTCAGCCTGAACACGATGGAGGCGAGCCTGGGCCGGATCCGCCCGACCATGGACGACGCCGCGCGCACGCTCGGCCACGGGCCGTTCTCCACCCTGATCCGGGTGCACGCGCCGATGATGTGGGCGTCGATGCTCACGGCCGGGCTGGTGGTGTTCGTCGACGTCATGAAGGAACTGCCGGCGACCCTGGTGATGCGCCCGTTCGACTTCGACACGCTGGCGGTCCAGGCTTACAACCTCGCCGCCGACGAACGCCTGACCGAAGCCTCCACCGCCGCCCTCGCGATCGTCGCGGTGGGCATCCTGCCGGTGATCCTGCTGTCCAAGACGATCGCGAAGTCCCGGCCAGGGGAGTAGGCGGGCGGCCGCGGCGTTGGCGCGGAGGCCGTCAGCGCTCTGGATCAAATTCATAACGCGATGTCGTGTTGTCGGCTGTTCACTGCACGCCGGACGCAACTGCGTCGCACGGTGTAGGCAGGGTCGGGCCATAACCAACCGAGCAGCATGTCTGGCTGCTTGATCGCTGCGGCAACACGCGAGTGGGCCGATCCAATGTTTGAGGCCGGCGCGTATCCTTCAGCGAAGAAACTGAAACCGATGCCTTGTGTGATGCGTGGAGCACGGTGCGCCCGGAGAAAGCTCGGCTCCCGCCGTCAATGACCGCTCTGGCGGCTAGACGGGTCGTCGCTCCAAACAACGTCATACATCGCTTCGATGACGCACTCGCCGCCGTTGCCGTCGCAGGCGGGGCATACGGCTCTGATTTGCGGGTAAAAATCAGGGTGAATTTCTTTCAGACGGGAACATATCTTTGTCGATGCAATATCGCACCCATCGGCCATGTGTACCTCGTTCAGCCTAGCCAAACATCACGCACTACAACATCCTGCGGGTTAAGTAAACCTTCTGAAGATTGGATAACATCCTTCGGGTTGCGTCGATTCTGTGTGACTCCTGGCCCCGAGCTATCATATGATAATTCTGGCTTTGATCGGGGTGAGAAAATGGAACGCTTTACCGCTAACGAGCGCGTCATATTGCAACAGATGCTCGAATGCAAATCTGCAGCTCAGATTTCGGTTGGGCTCGGTGTGCCGCGTGGGGAGGTCTTCGATCAAATCAACATCATCTTGAGAAAACTCGTCACGGTGCATTCGCAAGACGCTCGGCACCGTGGACGCGCCCACTGAAATTCCGGTCGCCGCGATGGGAATGGGCCGTTTGTTTGACCGCTTCGGGTCACACCCGGCCGCCGCCGGTCCGGCGCGTGTCGGCAGCTATTCGGCGCACTCCCCCCGCAGCGGCCCCCGATCTGCCACACCGGCCCTGCTCGCGGAACCAAGGTCCTTAGAAACTCGGCGTCTCCCCGGCCGCACGCCGGCGACCGCGTCGGCGTTTGCCGCTCGCCGACGCGGCCTCGCTTTCCGGCAGGTCGCCGAGGGGGCCACGCTGGGCCTGGTCCTGGGCGCCGGTGGAGATTTCGCCCAGTTGGGCGACGATCGTCTCGAGATCCGGGGCCGCGCGGCGGGTGTGGGTGTCCATAGCCTGGCGCATCACGCGGATGTGCTCGGGCGTGGTGCCGCAGCAGCCGCCGACGATCCGGGCGCCGCAGTCGATCGCCAGACGCGTGTAATCGGCCATCAGCTCCGGCGTGCCGGAATAGACGATCTGGTCGCCCGACCACTCCGGGATGCCGCAGTTCGACTTGGCGATCAGCACGTCGCGGCTGGCCGCCACCTCGCCCATGTTCTTGAGCGCCACGATCAGCTCGCTGGCGCCAACGCCGCAGTTGGCGCCGTAGGCCCTCGGCTTGGGGTCGAAGGTCTGGATCAGGGTCGACAGCTGGTCCGGCGTCACCCCCATCATGGTGCGGCCGTTGGTGTCGAACGACAGCGTGGTCGTGATCGGCAGCCCGGCGACCGAAGCGCCTTCCACGGCCGCCTTGAGTTCGTCGACGCTGGAAATCGTCTCGATCCACAGCACGTCGACGCCGCCCTCGGCGAGGCCGCGCGCCTGCTCGGCGAAGGCCGCCACGCCGTCTTCGTAGGCGAGCGCGCCCAGCGGCTGGAAGATATCCCCGGTCGGGCCCATCGAGCCCGCGACCACGACCTCCCGTCCGCTTTCGGCCACCACTTCGCGCCCCAGTTCGGCCGCGCGGCGGTTCAGCTCGCGCACCCGGTCCTGCCCGCCGTGCAGCATCAGCCGGCGCGACGTGCCGCCGAAGGTGTTGGTCAGGATGATGTCGGAGCCGGCGTCGACGAAGCTGCGGTAGTGCTGCTTCACGCGGTCGGGATGGTCGGCGTTCCACAGCTCCGGGGAGTCGCCGGTCTGCAGGCCGAGCGCGAACAGGTTGGTGCCGGTGGCGCCGTCGGCGAGCAGGGTGCCGCGTTGGGCGAGCAGACGGGTGAGCTTGTCGGTCATGGACGCCTTTCCATCGCCGCGTGCGCCATCAGCGCCTGCGGGCGGCCGATGCGCGCGGTCGTGATCGTTCGTGAGCAGGGGTGAGATTAGGCGGGCGCCGAGGCCGCGCAAAGGGCTGCAACCGACACCGGCTTGTCCGCACGCGCCGGAATTTCGGATTGCTTACTGGTCGCCGTCCGAAGAAGCGGACAGGACCTTCTGGCAGCGCGCGCGCAGCGCGGCCTCCGCCGCGCTTTCCAGCGGCTGGCCGTTAAAGGTCGCCCGGCCGGTCTCAAGGTCGACCTCGACCGTTCCGACCTGAACGTCGCCCTTGAAGCTGTCGTCGGCGGGCAGGTCGTAGCGCGCGCCCAGATCGACCTCGATCGGGATCTGCAGGCGCTCCGGCAGGTCGATCCGCGGCCGGTCGTAGAGATCGGCGTCCGCGACCGGATTGCCGCGGACGTCGACGCCCGGCTGGTAGGCAACGCCGGGATCGGGGCGATGCTTGACAAGCCGCAGACAGTCGGCCTTTGTAATCTTAACCAGTGTCCCGTCGACCTCGACTTCGCCGCGCACGGGCAAGGCCGCCAGCATCGCAAGCAGCGCCGCGCCGGCCGCACGGGCGGCGCGGTGGCAGGCTTGGCGTTGGCGTGCGTCGGCGGTCTTCATGGGGCGCAGCATGGGGGAGACCGGTTAAACAAGCCATAAAGGCGGCAAGACCGGAAGATCGGCGCGGCCGTTGCGGCCGCGCGCGTGCCGGCCGGCCACTTGCGGGGAGGGACGGCCGGCGAGAACGGGGGCGTTTTCGATCACCACGAGGAACACCCATCGGCGGGCGTCCGACATGCCCGGCGCACCGCCATGCATCAGGGGGGCGGCATGCTGAACCAGCTTTTCAAACTGGATGACATGGGCACCACCGTTAAGCGGGAGGTGCTGGCCGGCGCGACCACGTTCCTGACGATGGCCTACATCATCGTCGTGAACCCGGGCATCATCTCGGAGACCGGGATGGACTTCGGTGCCGTGTTCGTCGCGACCTGCGTCGCCGCGGCGTTCGGCTCGCTGGTGATGGGCTTCTACGCCAACTATCCGATCGCCCTCGCGCCGGGGATGGGCCTCAACGCCTACTTCACCTACGCCGTCGTGCTGGGCATGGGGCTGACCTGGCAGGTCGCGCTCGGCGCGGTCTTCATCTCCGGCATCCTGTTCCTGATCCTCTCCGTGCTGCCGGTGCGGGAGTGGATCGTGAACGCCATCCCGCGCACGCTGAAGATGGCGATCTCGGCCGGCATCGGCTTCTTCCTGGGGATCATCGCGCTGACCAACGCCGGCATCGTGGTGAACTCCGACGCCACGCTGGTGACGCTCGGCAACGTCACCCAGCCGGAGCCGCTGTTGGCCGCGCTCGGCTTCGTGATCATGATCGCGCTCGACCGCCGCGGGGTACCTGGGGCGGTGCTGCTCGGCATCATCATCATCGCCGCGATCGGCATCCTACTCGGCTATTCCGAGTTCAAGGGCCTGATCGACCTGCCGCCCAACCCGGCCCCGACCTTCCTGCAGATGGACCTTGCGGGCGCGCTGCAGGTCGGCATCATCACGATCGTGTTCGCCTTCCTGTTCGTCGACTTCTTCGATTCCAGCGGCACGCTGGTCGGCCTCGCCCACCGCGCCGGGCTGCTCACTAAGGACGGCAAGCTGGAGAAGCTGAACCGCGCCCTGGTCGCGGACTCCAGCGCCACCATCTTGGGCTCGGTCATGGGCACCTCGACCACCACCAGCTACATCGAAAGCGCGGCCGGCATTAAGGCCGGGGGCCGCACCGGCCTGACGGCCGTGGTGGTCGCCCTGTTCTTCCTCCTGGCCCTGTTCCTGTCGCCGCTCGCGGAATCGATCCCGTCCTACGCCACCGCGCCGGCGCTGCTGTTCGTCGCCTGCCTGATGGCCCGCGGCCTGTCGGAGATCGACTGGGAAGACGCGACCGAGTACGCGCCCGCGGTCGTGACCGCGCTCGCGATGCCGCTCACCTATTCGATCGCCGACGGTATCGGCCTGGGCTTCCTGGCCTATGCGGCCACCAAGATCCTGGCGGGCCGGTTCTCCGATGTGTCGCCGGCGGTGCTGCTGATCGCGGCCCTGTTCGTGCTGCGCTTCGCGCTGCTCGATCTGTAGATCTGGGCGGGCGCTCGGCCGGGGCGGACAGTCATGTGTCCGCCCCGGCGGCCCCGCGACACACCCGCAGTCGGAAACCTGCGGACGTCCGAAATTAATCCAGGATAATCGCCGGCCGGGGCGTTGGACATCAAACCGGATTGATGTACGCTCCAAACTGCGTTCCGTGCCGACAACAAAAAGCAAAAAGATCCAGACACGGTCCGAGTCTGGGGAGGAAACGTCCGCCGGCTTCCGCCGCGTACGGCTTAAAGCGAACGGCACGGACACGACGGCGAGCCTCCGGCCCTTTTGCGGTGCCGGAGGCTCGTTTGTTTATAGCCCAAGAAACACGATCGTGTAGCTCTCTTCATCAGTCGAAGCTACCGGCGGGGGCGCGGCGCCACGGCGGGTCGGCGGCCAGCGTCTGGGCGTAGACCGGACAGTCCGGCCGGTGCGCGCCCGGCAAATAGCCGAGCGACATCAGGAACTCGCCCGCGATCTCGCCGCCCACGTGCGCGAACCGGCGCTTCAGCAGCTTGACCCAGTCCGCCTTGGGACGCGGGTGGTAGGCGTCCAGGAACGCCGCGAAGCCGCCGTATTCGTCGCGCAGCCTTTGCACCGCCCGGGCGTTGGCGATCGCCGCGTCGACTTTGCGGGCGTTGCGCACGATCCCGGGATCGGCCAGCAGGCGCGCGCGCTCCGCCGCGCCGAACGCGGCCACCGCCTCGACGTCGAACGCGGCGTAGGCCGCGCGCAGCGTCTCGCGCTTGCGCAACACCGTGCCCCAGGACAGACCCGCCTGGTTGATCTCCAGGATCAGCCGCTCGAACAACACGGCCTCGTCGCGTGCCGGGAAGCCGTGCTCCATGTCGTGATAGGGCGCGTGCAGGGGATCGCCGGGCGCGTAATCGCAGTAATGCACGGCCGCCCCCTCCTCTTTTGCCGGGCTCAGCCCTTCTCGATCGCGCCGCGGAACTGCAGCAGTTCGCTTGTGATCAGGTAATACGCGCCGAACCAGAGGATCGCCGCGATCACGGTGGTGACCAGGGCCTTGCGCCACAGCATCGGCCGTTCGGGCGCGCTCGGCGCGTGGCCGGTCTCCGGCTCCTCCGGCGGGCGCGCGCCCCAGGGCAGCACCATGAACAGCACGATCCACCAGATCAGCACGTAGACCAGGATGCCGGTGAAGATATTCATGACCGGCGAGATACCTCTGACAGCAGCACGGTCAAGCGCGGATCAGGCCTGTTCCAGCTCGACCAGCGTGCCGTTGAAGTCCTTGGGGTGCAGGAACAGCACCGGCTTCTTGTGCGCGCCGATCTTGGGCTCCCCGTCGCCCAGGATCCGGGCGCCCTGCGCCTGCAGGTGCTTGGAGGCCGCGTGGATGTCGTCGACCTCGTAGCAGACGTGGTGGATGCCGCCCTGGGGGTTCTTCTCCAGGAACTTCGCGATCGGACTGTCCTCGCCCATCGGCTGCAGCAGCTCGATCTTGGTGTTGTCCAGCTCGACGAACACCACCGTGACGCCGTGGTCCGGCTCGTCGACCGGATCCGAGACCTTGGCCATCAGCGCGTCGCGGTACTGCGCACTGGCGGCTTCCAGGTCCGGCACGGCGATGGCGACATGGTTCAGGCGACCGATCATGGCGGTGTCTCTCCCTCGGGCTGGCGGTCTGCTGTTCGGATACCGGTGTAACGCAGTGACCGCCAACGGCCCAAGCGCGCGATGACTGACGGGTGCGGCAGCGGGTTCCCCCTCTTCAAGGCGGCCGAACGGCGTTGAGCTTGGCGTTGCGGAGCTGCCTAGCCGTGCAGAGCTACCTCACCCTGTCCCTCTCCTTCCATAGAAGGAGAGGGGACGCGCCGCTGCGCCCTACCCTCACGCCGGAAAGCGCGCAGCCTACTCCAGGCGCACCAGGTGCACCTCGGTGTGCGGCTTGCGGCCGGTCTCGCGCTGCAGGAAGCGGCGCAGGGCGAGCCGGGCGGTCTCGTGGACAATCTCGTCGCGCCGGCGGTCGTGGACGCGCAGCTTGCCGATCGCCGCCTCCACCGCGTCGATCGCGGCGTCGATCGCTTCCTCGTCCTCCTGCTCCTCGCCGAACAGGCCGAACGCGGACAGTTGCGGATCGTCCTCCAGCTGGCCGTCGGCGTCGACCACCAGGGTCAGGACGGCGACCCCGGCGAAGCCCATCTTGCGCCGCTCGCGGATGCTGCCGCTGTCGGTGGGCAGGATCTTGGTGCCGTCCAGCGCCATCCGCCCGACCGGCACGTGGTCGATGATCTCCGGCGCGTCGCCGGGGGCGAGGCGGATCACCGTGCCGTCGGCGGGGACGATCGAATGCGGCACCTGCAGGCTGTCGGCCAAGCGCGCGTGGGAGAGCAGGTGCCGCGGTTCGCCGTGCATCGGCACGGCGATCTTCGGGCGCACCCACTGGTACATCTGGGTCAACTCGTCCCGGCAGGGGTGGCCGGAGACGTGGACGAAGTGATCCTCCTCCGTCAGCACCTCGATACCGCGCTGCACCAGCCGGTTCTGCAGGGTGTGGATCGCCTTCTCGTTGCCCGGGATGACGCGGGAGGAGAAGATCACGTGGTCGCCCGCTTCCAGCACCACGTTGGGATGCTCCTCGCGCGCGGTGCGGGACAGGGCGGAGCGGCTCTCCCCCTGGCTGCCGGTCATCAGCAGCAGCACGTGGTCGCGCGGGATGTTCTCCAGGTCGCGCTCGTTCACCATCTCCGGCAGATCGCGCAGATAGCCGCACTCCTGCGCCGCGCGCACCATGTTGTGCATCGACCGGCCGACCAGGCACAGGCTGCGTCCGGTCGCGATCGCCACCTCCGCGGCCGTCTGCAAGCGCGCGACGTTGGTGGCGAAGCAGGTCATCACCACCCGGTTGTCGAGCGAGCCGACCAGCTCGGTGAGCGCCGTGCGCACGTCCATCTCGGACCCCGAGTGGCCGGGCGCCATGGCGTTGGTGGAATCGCCGATCAGCGCCAGGATGTTGTCGTCCTTCAGGCGCTCCAGGCGCTTCTGGTCGAAGTTGGCGCCGACCAGCGGCTGGGGATCCAGCTTCCAGTCGCCGGTGTGCAGCAGATTGCCCACCGGCGTGCGGATCAGGATCGAACTCGGCTCCAGGATCGAGTGGGTGACGGTGATGAACTCGAGGTCGAAGGGCCCGACGGTGACCTGCCCGCCGACCGGGATCTCGTGCACCGGCACCTCGCCCTCCAGACCGTGCTCCGCCAGCTTGCGGCGCAGCACCGAACAGGTGAACGGCGTGCCGTACACCGGGGCACCGAGCCGGCGCCACAGGTACGGCACGGCGCCGATGTGGTCCTCGTGGGCGTGCGTAATGACGATGCCGGCCAGGCTGTCCTTGCGCTCGGCGATCCAGCGCACGTCCGGCAGCAGCAGGTCGACGCCCGGGGTGGTCTCGTCGGCGAAGGAGATGCCGCAGTCGACCATCATCCACTGGCCGGCGTGGCCGTAGAGGTAGAGGTTCAGGCCAACCTCGCCGGTGCCGCCCAGCGGGCAGAAAAGCAGTTCGTCGGCGCCCGGCGCCGATTCCGCGTCCATGTGTTGGGCCAAGCCTTTCTTGGGTTCAGGTGTCCGCGCGCGAAGGTGCCGCGCCGCGGTTGAGGTCGTGGACCATTTTCAGGCCCCGCAGGGTAAGGTCCCG